>JAFWPM010000113.1 GCA_017509565.1 Kiritimatiellia bacterium
ATCCCGCGCAAAGCCGCGATAGGCAGCGCGCCACCGCCGTCAAGCTCACCAGGCTCGCGCACCGCGTCGGAAAAGACGCCGTCCGCGCTGCCGGATTCGCATCCGTCAAGGAGTTCGTTGCCGCAACCTGTTCTACGCTTTACTCTCATTTGCCGGAAAAGGTGGATTCGGAAAACGGTTTAGGTCAAACCGCTTGACAAACCACATAGATGCACATCTGCGTCTCAGCGTTAAAATACCTTTGGGACGCCGATGGTTTTAGTTTCAACCCTCAATCCGGGTCGGCACGCCTGACCGAAGCGTGGATGTGCGGCCCGGAGTTGCGGGGGACCTCGAAGTAGACCCAGTCGAACCCGGCCGCCCAGGCGAGTTTGGCGAGTATTTCCAGACTCTTGAGCGTTGGCTTCTCCGGGTTGGGGTTGTCGGGATCCAGCATGGGGCAGGTAAGGTCAAGCGCCCTGCCCTCCTTGTGCAGCGAAAGCGTCGAATGGATGCCTGAAGGACGGTAGCACTCCTGGACGCGAAGCGTGGCGTTGGAGGCGGCGCACAACTCAACGAGGCGTCGGAAAGGGAGGACAATCGCCTTGTTCATCGAATGGTCGCATTCGTCGTCGTCCTCGCCGTCGTTGTCGCTCTCCCACCACACGCGGTCGTCCTCGACGTAGACAAGGTCCCGGCCGGCCGAGAACATGGAGTTGGACACGGCGCCGCTGGCCTCGGCCTCGCGCATGTCGGGGAGGTGGGTGCGGCGGGGAAACTTTTCCGGGAAGTCGCGCACCGGCGACAAATCCACGGCGGGGGCGTCGGTGGCTGGTTCGGACTCGACTGATTCAGGAGGTGGCTCGTCGGAAGGCTGCCGGCCGCATCCGTGGAGAAGGACAAGGGGAATCGCGGCCGCAGCCGCGATGGCGAAACGGCGGGACTCAGCCCGCGACAAGGGAAACGACATAATCCGAAAGGCCCCAGATGATAATCCAGCTGTATATTGAAGCGAAAAGGTCGTCCAAAACGACTCCCAGGCCACCCTCGACGCGCTGGATCTGCCGGCACGGGGAGGGCTTTGCGATGTCGATGACGCGGGAGACAAGGAAGGCGAAAGCAATGAATGCGGCCGCGCCGAGCGAATCGCGCCCGCCTGCGAGAAGCTTCCCGAGGATGTCCCCCATGCCAATGAAGCAGATTGGCAGAAGCATATACTCGTCGGCGACGATTCTGCCGTCGTCCTTGACGCCGAATATCTTCTCGGCGGCGTCGCAGATGGGGATTGCAAGAACGGCAAGGAGCGCCGCGATGGCGACCTGGAGCCAGACATGGGCGTGAAGCGCCGAAAGCGCGAGGCCCATGGGCAGCCCCAGCAGCGCGCCGCAGGTTCCGGAGGCGACCGGGGAATAGCCCAGGCCGAGGCCCGTCGCGGCGGCGAGGACCGCCCTTTTCCGAAGCGTAGAACTCATTTTGGGGAATGCCGCCTACCTGCGTCCCTTGGGCGCGACTGTTTCGAGAAGCTCCGAGAGGGACTTCTGGTCAGCCTCGGAGAGGGATGAACGGCGCTTGTTGGCCTCGGCCAGGAGCGATCTTGCCTGGACGATGTTCCCCTTGCGGACGAGGAGCCGCGCGTAGTTGATGTTCACGCGCATGTCGCTCTTGTCAAGTTCGAGTGACTTGACATAGGCGTTCTCCGCCCCGTCGATGTCGCCCTCCTCGGCGAGGATGCCGCCAAGGGTGTCCCAGAGGACGTAGAAGTCCGGAGCGAGGGCGATGGCCTCGCGGATGCGGCGCTTCGCCTCGCCGAGGTTGCCGATGGTGCGGAGGAGCTCGGCGAGGTCGTTGAGCGCCTCGGGCGTCGGGGTGGCGCTGACGCTGCGGCGGAGGAAGTCCTCGGCCTCGGCGTTGCGGCCGCGGCTGAGCATGATCGAGCCCATGATGTAGTTGGCGAAGCCGTTCGAGCGGTTGTTGCGCATCAGCTGGCGGGCATGCTCTTCGGCCGCGATCTTGTCGTCAAGGGCGAAGTCAAGGCGCAGTATCCACTCCATGAGGGTCATGAGGCCCGGGCGGAGCATGAGGGCGCGCTCGAAGGTGTTGCGGGCCTCGGCAAGGTTCTTGCGGTTGAAGAGGACCTGCCCCTTGAGGACGAGGACATAGTAGTTGTCGGTCGTGCCGGCGATGGTGACCATGCGCGGGATGATGCGGGACTCAAGGTCGTCCATGTCGCCCATGTTGAGGGCGGCGAGGCCGAGAAGCGCCCAGGCCTGGATGTTGCCGGGCTGGAGGTCGGTGACCTCGTTGAGCTTGACGCGCGCGTCGGCGGCGCGGCCGGCGGCGAGGTCCAGGGTCGCGCCCTCGAAGGCCAGGGTGATGCGGTCGGCGCCGTTCTCGCGGGCCTTGTTGAGCCAGTCGCGGGCGAGGTCGAGCGAACCGCGGCGGACCTGCACGCGGGCGATGCTGATCATTGCGGAGGAATTCGTCGGGTCGTCCTTGAGGATCTGCTGGAAGACCGCCTCGGATGCGTTGATGTCGTTCTGCTGCCAGAAGAGCTGGCCTTCGGCCTGGCGGGCGCGGTTGACCGCCGCCGTGGTTGTGGCGAGCGCCTCGGCGCGGTGGATGCCGGAAAGGGCGATGCCGGGCTGTCCTGAAGCGGCCCAGGACCAGCCGAGCTGCGTGAAGAGAATCGGCGAGCGGACATAGCCGAAGACGCGCGAGAGCGACCAAATCGGGAGGCGGCGCCCGGCGAGTTCCTCGATGAGGCGCTTGATGGAGCCTTCGACCTCCTCGCGCAGGTCGGGGTGGAAGTTCTCGTCCTTCTTGCGGTTGAGGATTTCGACGAGATTCAGAATCGCCGAGACGTTCTCCGGGTCGATGTCACGCACGAAGAGGTAGGTCTGGAGGGCGTCCTCGTCGCGGCCGAGGTCCTCAAGCAGGACGCCGGCGTTGTTGGCGACGAAACCGACCTGGCGGCGCATGAGAGCCCTGGCGAGGGCGGAGGCGTCGCGGACACCGCGCGACTTGGCCAGCACGGTCTTCATGCGTTCCCAGAACTCGCGGTGCTCGGCGAGGAACGGCGCGTCCCTGTACTCGTCGAGGCCGGAGCCGGCCTTGAAGCAGAATTTGTGCGGGATGACGATCTTGCCAGTGGAGAGGATGATGTCCGGCGCGCTCATGAAGTACATGCGGTCGATCGCGGACGGATCCGATTCGAGCCAGTCCTGGAGGAACGAGACGACGCCGAGGTCCGCGCCGTTTTCAAGCTTGCCGATGTCGACGCCCTTGA
>JAFWPM010000114.1 GCA_017509565.1 Kiritimatiellia bacterium
CTACGACGGCCGCGGCGCGATGGCGCGGCGCGCGGAGTCCTCGGACTCGCCCCGCAGGGGGCTTGGCGTCGGCGGGGGCGTTCCGCCGACGCCGGAGCCGGAGGACGCCGCCGCGTGGATGGAGCGGGAGCGGGAGCGCGAGGCGGAGTTGGCCGCGCTCCTGGCCGACGAGGAGCGGCTGGCGTTCGCATGACGCGCAAGTCGAATGTTGCCAATGTGAAAGTATCCAATACCAACAGCCAATACCATTTGGGAACTGGAACTGGCAATTGGCAACACTTCCACAATGGCAACACTTTTCAACCTTTCAACGTTTCAACTAAACAACCAAGGAGGAAACCAATGCAGGAAGACAACGGAATCGGCGACAACGGAGCGGAGAGGGAGGAGCTTTCGCGGCTGGCGGGGCGGCTCTCCGAATGGGCGGCGAGGCGCGGCATACCGACCGCGCGCTTCTGCCGCGACTACCCCGGGCTGGGGAGCGAGCGGACGTTCCGCGACCTCCGCGCCGGGAAGACGGACGGCTACGACGTGGCGGCGCAGCTGGCGTCCTACAGGGGCGTCATGGCGGCCGTCGAGGAGCTGTCCGGGGAGGGCGCGGCCGGCGAGAGGGTCTATGACGACCTGGGGCCGGTGGTGGCGCTGCGCAGGGCCTTCGCGGCGGTCGCGCAGGCGGCGGGGACGAACCGCGTGGTGGTCGTGCAGGGCGAGAGCGGCGTCGGCAAGACGACGGCGGCGCGGGTGCTGCAGGGGCGCTACGGGTCCGGGAGGATCGTGCTGGTGGAGGCGAGCGACGTGTGGGGCGACAACCCCTCGTGTCTCCTGGGCGGCATCCTCCGGGCGCTGGGCCGGACGGAGCTGCCGCCGGCGAGGTCGGCGCGGCTCGGCGAGTGCCAGGCCGCGCTCTGCCTCTCCCGGCGCTGCCTGGTGATCGACGAGGCGCACCACCTGGGGCCGCACTGCCTCAACGCCGTCAAGACCCTCGTGAACACGACCCCGGGCGAGTTCATCCTGGTGGCGATCCCGTCGCTCTGGGCCAAGCTCCAGAAGAACGCGTACCAGGAGGCGCGGCAGCTCACCACGAACCGCCTCTCGGAGAGGGTGCAGCTGAAGCTGGCCGACGCCGACGTGGCGCGCTACCTCTCGAAGTTCTACCCCGAGGAGGCGCAGTCGGCGCTGCGACACGCGGCGCGGCTCATCCGCGTCCAGGCCGCAGCGAGCGGGAACATGGCGTTCGTGCGCGACACCGTGCGCGAGCTGCGGGACGCCCCGCCCACGCCGGAGAACGTGGCCAGGGCCGTCGAGGCCGTCGCCGCGAGGCGGTAGCGCACGGCGAATGTTGCCAATGTGAAAGTATCCAATCCCAATAACCAATACCAATTGGAAACTGGAACTGGCAACTGGCAACACTTCCACAATGGCAACACTTTACAACTTTCAACTTCCCAAGGAGAAAACGCAATGGCATCGAAGACGATAGAAACAACGATCCGCACGGCCGAGGAGCTGGGCGGGGTATTGGGCGAATACGCCCAGGCGGTCCTGGACCGCGAGCGCGTCGAGAACGCGCTGGAGGCGGGGATTGCGCGGCTGCGCGAGGAGGCGAGGCCGGAGCTGGAGACGCTGAAGGCCACGGAGAAGGCCCTGCTCGACGACATGGCCGCCTACGCCACCCTCCACCCGGAGATATTCCCGAAGGGGCGCAAGAGCCTGGAGCTGGCGCACGGCACGGTCGGCTTCCGCACCGGGCAGCCGAGGGTCACGCTGCGGCGCGGCCTGAAGGAGGAGGACCTCGTCGAGCGCCTGATGCAGGACGGCATCGACTCGCTGATCCGGACGCGCCCGGAACTCGACCGCGACCAGGCGATCCGGCAGTGGCAGGAGGTTCTTCGCCGAGATCAGGCGGGAGGACGCGTGATGGCGCGGCGCCTCCAGTCATGGGCGGGCCGGCGCGCGGCGGCAGCCGCAGCCTCGCCGGTCTCGCCGGCGCAGGTCCGCGCGCTCATCCTTGAGGCGCGGCGGGCGTGGTCTGAGCAGACGCGGATCGGCATGACCGACCAGGGCTTCGACGTGTGGCGCAAGGGGGCGCTCTGGGACTGCAGGCGCAAGACCAGCTTCAGGGCGCTAGACCAGGGCGACTTCGACGTGGCGCTCGCGCACTTCCGCCGCCTGGCCGGAGACCCGCGCGGCGCCGGCGAGCAGGAGGCGCGAGCTGCGGGAGACCTCCGCCGCGCCCTCTGGGACTTCCGCCGCCTCTGCCACAAGTACGACGCGAAAGGGCTTTTCGCCCCGGCCGGCGCCGAGGCGTACTGCCAGGAGATCGCTAAGGACGCCTTCGGGAAGCCCGTCTGTGAACTTGAGGCCGACCAGGTGCGGAGGCTGTCGCTGACCCTTGCGGCCAGGGCGCTCGCGAAGCGGGGGGCCGCGAAATGATCGACTCGCAGCTGCTGCCCGGAATGGAGGAGTTCGCCGAGAGCGACGCCCGGCGCGGCGCCAGGGTCGCCGTGGC
>JAFWPM010000015.1 GCA_017509565.1 Kiritimatiellia bacterium
AAATCTTGAAGTGCTTGTGGCCGCTTGAAGGCGGCTTGACAGCCCCGTATGCATCGCCTATCACGCGGTTCAGCAGACCCGTCGGCAACTGGGCGCGCGTCCCGGCGGCGACGGCGTCCACAGTCTCAAGAAGGCGGCGGACGTTGTAGCCGGAAAAAGCCGAACAAAAAACGACCGGGCAGAAGTTCAGGAAGGGCATCGCCCTGCGGAGTTCCGGCTCGTACTTTGTTTCGGTGACTTCAGTCTCGGGGTTGTCGTGCGCAAGGTCCCACTTGTTGACTGCAAGGATGCAGCCCTTGTTTTCGCGGGCGATAACGGCGGCGATGCGCTTGTCCTGGACAAGGGGGCCCTCCGACGCATCGATCGCGAGGATTACGACGTCGGCGTCGCGTATCGCGGCCTCGGCGCGGAAATGGCTGAAGCGCTCAACGGCGCTGTCGATTTTGTGGACATTGCGCATTCCGGCAGTGTCGATGAAGCGGTAGTGGCTGGCCGAAGCCCCCTCGCCCAAAGTGAAGGGCACCTCTATCGAGTCGCGCGTGGTTCCGGCGACGTCGGAGACGATTAGGCGCACCTGACGGAGGATGCGGTTCACCAGGGAGGACTTGCCGGCATTTGGGCGGCCCACAACAGCGACCTTCAGCGGGCGCGCGGCCGTGGCGGGTTCGGGAGGAGCCTCGGGGAGAGTCTTCAGGACGGCATCCATCAGGGCGTCGAAGCCCCGGTCATGCTGGGCGGACACCGGGAAGGCGCGCATGGCGAGCGGGGCGAAGTCGTCGGCGCGCGACTCATGCTGCGGCAAGTCGCACTTGTTCACCGCAAGGAAGCACGGGACGCCGGCCTTGCGCACAAGGCGCGCCACCTCCTCGTCAACGGGCGTAAGGCCTGTCTGGACATCTACTGCGAGGATGGCCGCCGCCGCGTCCTCAAGCGCGGCGCGCGCCTGGTCGATGGTGCCCTGCTGGATGGCGTCGCGCGAATCGGCGCCGGCCAGGTTGATGCCGCCGGTATCGACAAGGTCGAAGGCCTCGCCGTTCCACTCGACCGTCCTGACAAGCCTGTCGCGCGTCACGCCGCTCTGGTCGTGGACGATGGCGATGCGGCGCCGCGCGATGCGGTTGAAGATGGCCGACTTGCCGACATTCGGGCGGCCGACTATGGCCACGATGCGGCGCCGCGGGCGGGCCGCGCCGTCGTCCTGCGCGGCATTGGCGTTTTCGATGTCGTCTTTCATTGGTTCGGATTCTGTTGGCGGTTTCGCATTTGCCGCCGGCGGTGGCTGCGGCGCCTGCGGGCCGCATCGGGGACATCCGGCGCCCCGCCCCTTCTAAGCGGGCGGCCCGATCCGAGGAGGATGCCGACCGGGCGGAGGACTTCGATGTTGTCGCAGACTATCTTGAGGGCGGCAGTCACCGGCGTCGCCAGCAGCGCGCCCGGGACGCCCCAAAGCCAGTTCCAGAAAAGCAGCGACACGAGTATGGCCACAGGCGAGAGATTAAGGTGGTTCCCCATCACGCGTGGCGAAATGACATTGCCTATCAGCATCTGGATCGCGAGGATTGAGGCAAGGGCCTCGAAGAAGGGTATGTAGGTTTCGGGCGCGTATTGGACAAGGGCGATGAGAAGCGGCGGTATCGCGGCCAGGATGGAGCCGATTGTCGGGATGAAGTTAAGAAGGAAGGCGAGGAAGCCCCAGGTCACCGAGAAGTCTATGCCGATTGCCCAGAGGGCGAGCCACGTCGCCACGCCAGTCGCGGCGGAAATGACGCACTGGAGGATAAGGTAGCGCGAGACCTGCGTCGAAATTGACCCGACAACCTCGAGGATGCGCCTGGAATCCGCGAAGGCGCTTGCGACCTTGAGTCCGAAGTCGCGCCGCTCGATTAGGAGGAAGGCCGTTATAATGAACACCATCACAGAGGTGGAGGAGGCGGAGATGACCATTCCGCTGAGGGAAAGGACCCTCTTCGAAAGCCCGCTCTGCCAGTCGAATTCCCGGAGCATGGCAACGGCCTGGGGGTGGAGCGACGAATACATGCCCTTCAGCAAGGCCTGGAGCTTGTCCGCGTACTCGCCGTACTTGGGCACGAAGGTGGCGATGAGCGAATTGATGAAGGCGCCGATTTCAAAGCAGGCGTAGACGGCGATCAAAACCGAGAGGACAATTGCCAGCGTCTCAGGGATTCTGAGCCAGCGGACACAGGCCTTCACCATAGGTGCCAAAACGAGCATCAGCACCCAGGCGAAAGCGAGCGGTTTCAGGACGGTGCCGAGCGACTTCAGCGCCGCGACGGCCAGGACAAGGGAGACTATCCCGGTCGCGGCGGCCATCCAGCCGCCCCAGGCGATTTGCAGTCCGCCCCTTGCCGTGCCCGCCCTGGGTGGCTGCGCCACTGCCGTTTCGTTGTTCGCGTCTTGCTTCATAATGCTGGAACCATTCTACCAAATCGGCGGGCCGGGGGCAATGGCCGGCGCGAAATCGCAGTTCCTGGCGCGGCGCCGCAAAGGGCCGCGCCGGAAGGCGCCGGGTAGCGATCGCCGGCTGCCGTGTGCCGGAGTGCTACAGGGTTACGCCGTCTTTCCAAATCGCGATGGCGTGGTTGCCCATGCGCTCGCTTGCCACCTGCTCGCCGGAGGCGACGCCAAGCACCCTGCGTGCGAAGGCCCCGACATCCTGGTTCGCCTCGGCGTCCCAGTCCACCCAATGGGGCTTGGCGGCGGCCAACGCGGAATTGCTTGCGACTTTGAACGTTGGCACGACGGAACCGAATGGCGTCCCCCGCCCCGTGGTGAAGATCACTATGTGGCATCCCGACGCGGCAAGGGCCGTTGCGGAGACGAGGTCGTTGCCGGGGGCGGCGAGGAGGGTCAGCCCGCGCCTGGACACCCGGGCCCCGTATTCGATTACATCCTCCACCGGGGCGGTCCCGCCCTTCTGGACGCAGCCGATGGACTTTTCCTCAAGCGTCGTTATGCCGCCTGCGCGATTTCCTGGGGACGGGTTCTCGTGGCTGGGCTGGCCATGCCGCGCATAGTAGTCCTTGAAGCCGTTGACCATAGCGGCGCAGCGGTCGAAAACGGCCCGGTCGCGGCATCGGCGCAGGAGAATTGTCTCGGCGCCGAACATCTCGGGGACCTCGGTCATCACCGCGCTTCCGCCACGCGCCACAAGCCAGTCGGTGAAGCGGCCGACGAGCGGGTTGGCCGTTAGGCCCGAAAAGCCGTCCGAGCCGCCGCACTTGAGGCCCACTACGAGCGCGGAAGCCGGGACCTCCACGCGCTCCGTTGCGCGGTTTTCAAGGAGTTCGCCGACCAGCGCCATTCCGCGGGCGAATTCATCCCCCGGGTCCTGCGCCCTCAGGAAGCGTATGTTGAGTCCGTCCAGACCGCCGATGCGCTCCCTGAAGGATTCAAGCGTGTTGTTTTCGCACCCCAGGGCGACAACTAGGACGCCGCCGGCGTTCGGGTGGCGGCAGAGGGCGGCGAGGATATTGGCCGTTGACTCGTGGTCGGCCCCGAGCTGGGAGCAACCGTAGGGGTGCGTCAGGGCGAAGCCGCCGCACGCGGCGGCGAGGCGCTCGCAAAGGGCGTTCACGCATCCGACCGTGGGGATGACCCAGATGTCGTTCCGGACGCCGAAGCGGCCGTCCGCGCGGGGGAAGGCCCGTATGGCGGGCGCGGCGACAGCTCCCGGCGCAGGCGCGTCAAAGGGCTCGAAGGAATATTCCATGCAACCGGCTATTTCGGAGGCGAGGTTGTGGACGTGGACAAGTTCGCCGCGCGCAATGCGCCGCGTCGCGCGCCCGATGGGCATGCCGTACTTTACGACCCGCGCCCCGCGCGGGATGTCCGCCAGGGCATACTTGTGGCCATCGGCGCGGACTTCAACATTGTCGTTGGGATGCACGATCATCGTTCGATATCCGTCAGGTCCATGCCCCAGAAGTCAGTCCGCGACAGCACCTCGCGGCGTGGCGGGGCCGAGCGGAGGTAGCCCGCGACGTCGGGCGCATCGCCCACGAGGTCGGGTCGCTCCGCGTACAGGCGCAAAAGCCAGTCCAGCGATTCCCACAGGCCTTCCGGGAGACGCCCGAAGAGACGCCTGAAGTCCAGGACTGTCGGCAGTACGCGGACGCGCCACTTCGCTACGGAGTTCAGGGCGATGGACTGGAGCCTGTGGTGCGCGAATGGGTTTGCGAAGCGCTCGAGAACGGACTCGGCGTAGCGGCGCTTTTCCGCATCGGGGAGGGAGACAGTGGGGAAAATCTCGTCGAAGATGATTTTTTCGAGCAGCGCGCGGGACTGGTCGTCATTGACAAGCTGGGCGACCTCGGTGAATCCGGACAGGAGGCCGCGGGCGACCGAGGCGGTATGCGCGCCATTGAGGAAGCGCACCTTGCGGACGCGGTATGGCGCGATGTCCGGGGCATAGGCAACGGAGAGGCCTGCGCGCCCAAGCGGCAATTCCGATTCCAGGTCATACCCGGACGGCGCGGAGATTGCGAGGAAATGGAACGGCTCGGCGCAGACGAGTGTCGCGGGGTCAACCCCGGGCACTTGCGCGAACCGGGCTGCGGAAGCGGCGTCGGGGGCGCCGGAGACGATTCTGTCGACAAGGGTGCTGCAGAAAACGCACTCGCCGCGAATCCAATCTTCGAGGGATTCGCGTTCCGCGCCCTGGAAGTCGTCGGCGACATGGCGCAGGACGCATTCGCGCAGGGCTGGGCCGTTGTCGTCGATCAGCTCCATAGGGAGGAACACGAGGCCGGGCAGGCCCGCGGCATGGCGCGCGGCAAGCAGTCGCGCGACTTTGGACGGGAATGTGTCGCCCCCCCTGCGGTACTCAATCCCCGCCTCGGTGGTGTTGGAGACGACGAAGCGCAGGCCGGGAAGGGTTGCGAAAGCGGCCGGGTCCCCTGCCCCGGAGACGCCTTCAACGCAGCGTATTTCCTCGAAGGACTCAGAAGGGGCCCCGCCGGAAATCCCGCGGAGGCAGACGTGGTATCGCCCGCCGGCGGCGTTCAGGGCGCGTGAGGCGTCCGTCAGCGCGGCGCGGCGCGGCTGCATGATGCGAACGGAGCCGTCGAAACCGGCGCGGTCGTTCATCCGCTGCACCATCCAGTCGAAAAAGCCGCGCAGGAAGTAGCCTTCGCCGAACTGAAGGATCCTAGTCATTCCCGTCCGCCGCCTTCCAGGCATGGACGCCGCGCGTGGAGCCAAGCACTCGCCCGGGTGAGAAAGTCGGGTCCTTCCTGCCGGCCCTGCGCTGGCTGGCGTAGTCGGAAAGCGCGGCGAAGGCCTGCGGGCAGAGGTGAGCGATGGCGTATAGGTTCGTGAGGCTGAGCAGCCCCATGCAGAGATCGGCCAGATCCCAGACGATTTTGAGGTCGGCCATGCAGCCGAAGAAGACCATGCCGACGACGAGGGCGCGGAGGGCGGTGAAGTGGTGTTTTCGCGTTCCCTGGAAAAAGCCTATGTTGACCTCTCCGTAGAAATAGTTGCCGATGATCGAGCTGAAGGCGAAGAAGAGGACAATCATGGTCAGCGCATAGCCGGCCCAGGAGCCGAACTGCGAGACAAGCGCCTCCTGCGCCAGGACGACGCCGGTTTTCCCGCCGGCCGTGCGCCAGACGCCGGACAGGAGTATCATGAAGGCAGTCGCCGAGCATACAAACCAGGTGTCCACGAAAACGCCGAGGGCCTGTACAAGCCCCTGCTTCACGGGATGCGAGCATACGGCGGAGGCGGCGGCGTTGGGGACGGACCCCTCGCCGGCCTCGTTGGAGAAGAGCCCGCGCTTGATGCCATTTATGACAACGGCGCCAAGGCCGCCGGCCACCGCCGAAGATGGCCTGAACGCCTCGCGGAAAATCGTCGCGAACATGTCCGGCACCGCCCTGATGTTGATTAAGGTCACGGCCAGGGCTATGAGGATGTAGACGCCGGCCATCGGCGGGACGATCATCTCGGCCACCTTGGCTATCCTGTGGAGACCGCCGAAAACGACTATCCCCGTCAATGCGCTAAGGGCCAGCGCGACTATCCAAAGCGGGACGCCGAACGAGGAGTGGATGGCGCTGGCGATGGTGTTCGCCTGGACGGAGTTGTAGCTAAGGGCGAAAGTGATGGTGATGAGAATGGCGAAAAGGCGGGCGAGGCCATTCCTGCGAAGGGCGTTTTTGATGTAGAAGGCCGGGCCGCCGTAGAAGCCGCCGTCCTCCTTGGGGATCTTGTATATCTGCGCCAAAGTGCTTTCGACAAAGCCGGTCGCGCTGCCGATGAAGGCTATCACCCACATCCAGAAAACGGAGCCGGGGCCGCCAAGGGCTATGGCGATCGCGACGCCGGCGATGTTGCCGACGCCGACGCGCGACGCGGTGCTGACGCAAAAGGCCTGGAACGATGAAATCCCCTTGTCATTGCCCTTGCGGACGACGCCGTCGCCGAGGACGCGGAACATCTCCGAGAGCATCCGCAGCTGCACGAAGCCTGAACGCACAGTGAACCACAGGCCAAGGCCGATCAGCAGCACGACCAGCACGTAGGTCCAGATGACGGCGTTCACCGATTCGGAGAGGCCGTGAAGGGCGATGACGATGTCGAGCAGGTCGTGCGCCACCTCAAGCAGGGAATGGAGGAAGCCGGTGACAATGGCGTCAAGGGCTGAGAAGAGCGTGTCGAAAAGTTTGGCTAGGTCTTCCATGATGCGTCGGCCATTCCATGGCCCGGTTCAATCTGGCGGCCCGCAGTGCCGCCGGGCCGCGGCTCCACGGGCCAATTGCGGGCGTGGACGGTCTAGGCCATTTCGATTTTGGCCTTGGCCTTCAGTCCGGCGACATATTCCTTGAGGGCTTCGCCGCGGCGCGAATGCAGGAGCAGGTCCCGGATGTTTTCGGCCGCATCCTCGAAGTCTGCCGACTTGGGCGCCTCGTGGTCGGTCTTGTAGATGATGTGGTAGCCGAACTGCGTCTCTATGATGTCCGAGACGTCGCCGACACTCATGTCAAAGGCCGCCTTTTCGAACTCGGGCACCATCATCCCGCGCGAGAACCAGCCAAGGCTGCCACCGTTTTTGCCGCTCGGGCAGTCGCTGTGGGCCGAGGCCTCGTCGCCAAAGTCGGCGCCGTTCCTGACGCGGTCGCGAATTTCAAGGAGCTTGTCGCGGGCGGCCTTCTTCGCCTCCGGCGTCGAATCCTTTGGCGTGATGAGGATATGCTGCGCCAGGACGCGCTCGCCGCGCTGGTACTCCTCGGAATGCGCCTCGAAGTAGTCGCGGCACTCCTCCTCCGTGGGGTCGGGGACGGAATCCGTGACGGAGGCGACGAGCTTGTCGACGCGGCGGCCGCGCCGTATCTGCGCCTTAAGCACGGACTCGGACAGCCCCTGCTTCCGAAGCTGGGCCCTCAGCTTGTCCAGGCCGCCGGCCTGGCGCGCCATGCCGAAGAAGCTCTGGTCGACTTCCTCGTCGGACACCTCCACGCCGCTGCGCTCCGCCTCCTTGAAAAGCAGCTTCGCGCCGATGGCCTGCTCCACCGCCTGGCGGCGCAGGTTCTCCGCCTGCGCGCGTATCTGCTCCTCCGGCATGTGCCCGGCGTAGAAGCTGACCAGCCGGCGGAATTCGTAATCGACCATTTCCTCGGTGACGGGTTCACCATCAACGAGGACTATTGCCTTCTTGTCCATTGCATGTTCCTATTTCCAAAATACGTTGCGCGATGCCGCGCAAGGGCGGCCTAGCGCGACCAGCGTCCCGCGATGACGTTAGTCCGGCGCCTGCAGTCGGACGAAACGATGACGAAGGCGCACGGGCACGGATTCGGGACTCCGGCAAGCGACCAGCCGCCATAGCCCGACATGATGTTCTCAAACCCGCGGGACGTGCGGCTCGTGCTGATCCAGTCGAACTTGCCGCCAACCCAGGTGCCGTCGGCCTTCATCACAAAGAAGCACGCGTAGGCCCCGGCGTTGCCGTCGGAGAGTCCCCAGGACCGGAGCGTCGGGCCAGTCCAGCGGTAGGACAGCGAGCGGGCTCCCACGCTCAGCCCGCCGATGGAGGCCGAGGTCTTATTCGCCCTTGCGCCATTGACGCCGCCGAACTTCCAGTGCAACGAGCCGAACGGGACCTGGTCGGCCGCCCCCTCCGCCGTCGCGGATCCCGAATCCGAACCTGACGACTGCCCGGAACCGGAAGACGATGACGACCTGGAGCCGGACGACGACGACGGCTTGGTGGATGTGCCGGCGGATGCGCCGGCCGACGGCTTGGCCTTTGACTCTGTAGTCCAGTAGTCGCCAGCGTGGTCGTCGGACGACTCGCATCCGCAAAGCATGGCGGACGACATTGCGATGGTAAGCGAGGCTGCGGCAATGGGGCGCAGGAAGGTCTTTACGTTCATTCAAGTGTTCCAGGTTGATTTTTTTGAAAAGGAGGATGGAAACAATTTACCAAAGCGGGACTTGCAATGCAAGCCCGAAAAATGGGAGAATAGATATGCAATGATAGAAAACCTCATGGAAAAGCTCAACCAGGAGCAACGCGAAGCCGCGGTGGCGGGCGATGGCCCGCTGCTGATACTCGCCGCGGCCGGCACGGGAAAGACACAGACGCTGGTGTGCCGCGTCGCCCATCTTGTGGACAGCGGCGTTAGCCCCGGCTCCATCCTGCTGCTGACATTCACGAACAAGGCCGCGCGCGAAATGCTTGAACGCGCCCGGGCCGCCGTCGGCCCGGCTGTCGGCGACGTCTGGAGCGGCACCTTCCACCACGTATGCAACAGGATCCTCCGCGCTAACGCGCAGGTCCTCGGCTACCGCCCCAACTTCACTATCGCCGACAAGGCCGACAGCCGCTCGCTGATCGCGAAGGCGATGGCGGAGGTCGGCGTCGGCGGAGACAACTTCCCCAAGCGCGATGTCCTCGCGTCTTTCTTCGGCAACGCCGCCAACCGCAGCATATCGCTGGAGGAAGTCCTTGACGAGAAATATTCGGGGCACCCGTCCGACCACGGCGCAATCGTCGCAGTCCACGACGCCTACGTCCGCTTGAAGTTCGACGCGGGGGTGATGGACTTCGACGACCTGCTTGTCAACTGCGTCCGCCTATTTGAGCTAAAGCCGGAGATCCTCGACTACTACAGGCGCAAGTTCCGCTACATACTGGTGGACGAATACCAGGACACGAACACGATACAGTCCCGTTTCGTCGACAGCCTTGCAGGCGGCGGCAACATAACCGCCGTGGGCGACGACTTCCAGTGCATCTACACATGGCGCGGCGCGGACTTCAGGAACATCATGGACTTCCCGTCCCGCTATCCCGGCGCAAGGATCATCAAGCTTGAGCAGAACTACAGGAGCACTCCGGAAATACTCGATGTCGCGAACGCGAGCATCGCGCATAACCCGGACCAGTTCGCGAAGCAGCTCCGCGCCACCCGCGGCCATGGCTCCAAGCCGACCGTGTACCGGGTATACGACAGTGTGGCGCAGTCGATGGAGATACTGAGGCAGATACGCAACTACACCGACATGGGCTTCACATATTCCGACATGGCGGTCCTCTACAGGAGCCATTTCCACTCAATCGACCTCCAAGTGCTCCTTGCGCGGTCGCGGATACCCTTCCGCATAACCTCCGGCGTCGGCGTCTTCGAAACGGCCCACGTCAAGGACGCGCTATCCCTTCTCCGCCTGCTCTGCGACCCGCAGGACTCGCTCGCATTCGAGCGCTTCTTCGGGCTGCTGCCGAAGCTGGGCCCGCAGTCGCTCGCAAAGATGTGGGCCAGGCTCGGCGGAGCCTGCGACCTCACCGACGCGGCCGGGCGCGCCGCCGCCGCCGCCG
>JAFWPM010000115.1 GCA_017509565.1 Kiritimatiellia bacterium
GCACGGCCTGGCCGATGGTCGCGTCCGGGGCGCTGTTCATCGTCGCCCCGCCGCTCTTCTTCCCATGGGTCCGCAGCCAGGAACTGCTTCCTGTGCTGCCATTCTTGGCCTCGTCGATGGCGCTGCCGCTGGCGGCCGCGCTTGAATGCCGCCGCCGGGATGGGGCTGGGCCGCGATGGCCGGGAACCCTGGCCACGGCCGCGGCCGTGGCCATCGCGCTGGCGGTGTTCGCAATGACGGCCCAGCGTGGCGCCCGGACGGCCGACGCCTTCGCGGCGGTCGAGACGAGGTACGCGGCCGCCAACTGGCTTGACCGCTCCGCGCCGTCGGGGAAGACATTCATAGTGGAGCACTACGCCGTGGCCGGGACAAGGCCGCGCTTCGCTACGGACAAAGCCAACAGGATCGAAAGCGCCTCGAAAATCGAGCGGATACCGCCGTCGCAATGGGATGAAATCGACTGCGACTACTTCGTGCGCGCGGAGAACTTCCTGGGGCGCGGGAACCGCGACCCGTTCACCGGCAAGCTTTTTCAGAGCAGGCAGGACAACCTTGACTACGCGCTTTCGAATGCGATCCCGATTTCGCGGTGGTGCATAAGGGACGGCATAGACACGACATTCACGCAGTCGGACATCGTCCTCTACGCGAACCATGCGACGAACGCGGTGCAGGCTGGCGGGGGGGCGTTCACATTCCCGCCGGCCTTCATCGAAAGCAAGTGGCTTGGCAACCGCGACGTGCGCGTCCCTCTCCAGAGCGGGATACTGGGGCCGCTCAAGGCGGCGCAGGTGGTCAACCCCAGGACGATCGTCGAATTCCAGCCGCTTGAGGATGCCGGGGCCTGGTACGCGGTGGTGGCCAACTACGGCAGGGAGCCGGCGACAATCGCCTGGACGCGCGGATTCAGGCCGATGCGGGCCGAGGTGCCGGGAGGAGGCGCGGTCCTCTTCCGTTCCGAAAAAACGCTCCAGGGGCGGTTTGGAGCGGTCCCCAGGGCCGGCGTCCGGATGATCGGCGACGACCATGCAGGGATATGCATGGCCTTCTTCACGCGCAGCCTGGAGGCGGCCAACGCCCTGGTGGCCAGGTTCAGGGGCCAGGAGTGCGGGCGCGGCGAAAATGCGCTCGGCGGGATGCCCCTTGGGGTCCTGCGCGACTTCGCGCGGATCAGCGCCGGCGGGTGCGTGTTCCACAACCCGGACGTGCCGGCCCTTGCGAAGTTCCGAAAAGACTGCGCATACGCCCAGCTCCCCTTCTCCGTCTGCTCCGGCAACGCAAGGCTGGCGGTGTGCCTGAAGCCCTCGCGCTTCAACGCCATGGTCCAGGAAAGCGGCGCGAATGGACTCGCGCGGCTCGTGCACCTGATTGGCGCGAAGGCGGCTGGCGTTTCCTTCCGCGGGCCCGACAGGGACCAAAACCTGTGGCTGGACATTGAAGTCGCGCCCGGAAAGCCATACGCGCCGCTTTTCCTTGGACTGAAAACCGAAGAAGGCGGCCCGAAGACCTACGAGGCTCTGCGGCTAGTAATTGAATGGGACCCCGCCGACGCGCTCCTGGAGCCGGATGGCGGCGAACGCAACCGGGAGATCAAATGATGGCTAGGAAGACATTAGTCGCCGCCGCTGTGGCGGCGGCCGCTGCGGCCGCGGCGTGGCGGGCGGCCATGCTCTGGAACGAGGGGCGTGAGATACCGGTCCTGATGTACCACAACGTCCTCCCCGACGACGGGACGCTGACGGTATGGCAGGTCTCGGAGGACGAATTCGCGCGCCAGATGCGCGAACTTGACCATGGCGGGTACACGCCGATTCTGCCGGACGACATCTACTGGGCGGCCCGCGGGCTGCGGCTGCTGCCAAGGAAGCCCGTCGCGATAACATTTGACGACGGCTACGAAGGCGTCATGAAATACGCCGAGCCGATACTGGCCGAGCATGGATTCAGGGCCATCTGCTACGTGATTGTCGGGAGGCTTGGCGGCGAGGGCGCGGACAGGGGGGCCTTCGACAGCGGGCCGCTGCTTTCGACAAACGAGGTGTCGGCGATGGCGCGGCGCGGGACGATCGCAATCGGTTCGCACTCGATGACCCACGTGCCGGCGTGGCGCCAGCTCGCGATGGAGATACCGGAATCACGGTACGCGCTGAGGCGCCTGACGGGCGTCAAAACGAAGTCATACTGCTACCCGCACGGGCTCTGCGGCTACGACGACATGAACGCGGCCCTGCGCCATGGCAAGTTCAGGACGGCGCTGGCCTGCGGCGACGCCATGTTCCACTTCAGCCGCGGCGCCGACCTTTACGCGATACCGCGGGTTTCCGTGTATGGCGGGCGGCACGAATTTGAAATCAGGGACTTCGGCGCCGGGGAGGGGCGCGCTGCGGCGACGGTCAGGAACGTCGGCGCGCCGATGCCAGTCCGCTGCATGCTTGTCGAGCGCCGCACGGGCCGCGTCCACATATCCGACGGCGCCGCGGTCAGGATCGGGCAGGGCAGGCGCAACACTGTCCCCGAAGCCACGTTTGAATGGACTGGCCTACCGAAGGGGCTCGGGACGGGGGACTTCGAAGCCGTTGTCTGCGAGCAGAATGGGCTTTTCACCTACTGACGCGCCCTGCGCGCCGCGCCCGGCGGGCGCGGGCGCAGGCGGGAGGCGGGCTACTCGAAGCCGATGGAGAAGATGAAATGCTCCGAGCGCGAGTAGTCGTCGTCGTGCTTGACGGGCATGGCGTAGTCGAGGCGAATCGGGAAGCCTGGGATGTCGAAGCGTATGCCGAATCCCCAGGAGGAGGCGAGTTCGCCGAAATCGGCGTCGAACGGCTCGTCCCAGACGTTGCCGACATCGTAGAACGCGGCCAGGCGGATCACCTTCACGACCGGGATGTTGTATTCGGCGGAGAAGGCCGCGAGGGTCTGGCCGCCGACCGGGTGCGCGCGGCCGCCGGTGGCCTCGTCTGGAATCGCCTTGGGGCCGACGTCGCGGTACTTGAAGCCGCGCAGCGAGCGGGCGCCGCCGAGGAACAGGCGGTCGTTGATCGGGACTTCGTCCGTGTCGCCGTAGCTGTCGATCGACTCCGCGCGGAGGCGGAACGACAGGTAGTGCCGCCACCACGGGAGCGGCGCGTACTGGCGGAGGTCGGCGCCGAGCTTGTAGGTGTCGTAGTCCGAACCAAGGCTTGAGTTGGTGATTTCAAAGAAGACATTGTTGCGGGAACCCCGGGTCGGGACGAATGGGTGGTTGCGGGTGTCGTATGACCAGGAGAGGCGCAGCGGGACGCGCAGGTAGCTGTCGTCCATGTCGTAGTAGTGGAAGTCTGCGGCGGGGTCGTCCTCGGGGTGGTAGAGGCCGCGGAGGAAGTCGTCGCTCTTGACGAGTTCGGCGCCGAGGCGCGCGGAGAGGCGGCCGTACTTCAGCGGGACGCCGAGGGTGGTGTCGGCGCCGAGGCGGGTTTCGTCGTATTCGCTGAAGGAGTACTCGCGGCGGTAGAGCGTCACGTTCAGCGACTGCTGGCGGTCGAGGAACCATGGGTCCGTCCAGGAGATTTCGCCCGAATTCGAGGACGAGCCTGCGGACAGGGAGAAGCGCATCTTCTGCCCCGCGCCGCGGAAGGTCGGCCAGTTGGCGATGTCGAAGTTGTTCTGTGTGATGTCGATGTAGCCGAGGATGTTGTCGATGTTGGATGTGCCGACGCCGGCCATGAGGGTGCCGGTTGACTTTTCCTCGATGTCGTAGATGACGTCGCGGAGTGTCGGGTCGTCCGGGGACGGGGCCTCGCGCATGCGGACCTGCTCGAAGAAGCCGAGGTTCTCGACGCGGCGCCGGGAGGTTTCGGCGAGCACTTCGTTCATGAGCATGCCTGGCGCGACGAGGATTTCGCGGCGGATGACCTTGTCCTTGGTGTATGTGTTGCCGCGGATGCGGATTGAGCGGATGTGGGCCAGGAAGCCCTCGCGGATGTCGATTTTGAGGACTGCCGGGACGGGGGCTTCGGGATTGGCGTCGCCGGCGGCGAAATCGGGTATGACCTTGGCGGAGACCTGGGTCTCGACATAGCCGCGCGAACCGTAGTAGTCGCGCACGTTCTTTTCTGCGGCCTGGATGGCCTTGCCGGAGGCGGGGGCGCCGCGCTTGACGGCGACGGACGCGGCCTTGCGCAGCTCGCCTTCGGGAAAGAGTGTGACGCCGGAAACCTTCGCGGAGTCGATCGAGTAGCGGCGGCCCTCCGTGATCGCGACGTGCATCACGGGGCGGGCGTCCTCGCTCTCGCGCGTCAGCCACGGCTGCCCGACCTCGACGTCGAGGTAGCCGATTTCGCGGTAAGCCTCGGCGACCTTGTCGCGGACGGACTCACGGTCGAAGGCGTCGATGCGCCACTTGGAGTAGAATATCTTGAAGGGGTTGTATGGGGAGGGGCGGCCCAGGACGGAGCGCAGTTCCGACGAGGGGATGGCGGTGTTGCCCTCGAACTCGAAAGTGAGGAGCTTTTCGCGCGGGCCCTCGTCGATGTCCACGGTGAGGGAGACGAGGCCCTCGGCATCGGGTTCGGAGACCGCCACGTCTATCTTGACCTCGTTGTAGTAGGACTTGCGGTATTCGTCGCGGAGCTTGTCGCAGGCGGCGTCGATGCGGGCGGCGTCGACGCGCCGCCCCTCCTTGAGGCCGAGCTTTGCCCTGACCTTTGACTTTGAGAACCGCTTGTTGCCGCGGACGGTTATCGGGAGGCGCAGTCGCGGGGCGACCTCGACGCGGTAAGTCACGTCTACCACGCCTTCGCCGGCGGGCTCGATGAGGATCGCGACGCTGGAGAAGAGGTCGGCGTCCGTCAGGTCGCGCTCGTCGGACGCGAGGTCACGCTGGGTGATCCTCCCCCCCTTGCGGGCGCGGATGCGGGGCAGGACGAAGCTCCGCGCCTCCACCAGGTGTTCGCCCGATTCCGTTGTGACATTGACGCTGCCCACGGTGTGGACGGACTCTGGCGGGGCGTCGGCGGCCATGGCCGGGATCGCGGGCGCGGCCGCGACGGCCGCGGCCAGCAGGATGGCTGAGAAAAGGCGTTTCATAGGCTATTTGTCCTCGACGGTGAGTTTTTCCCAGAGCTTGGCGTACTTAACGAATGTCCCGAAGGCGACGTTCACGGCGACGATAAGGCCGGGGATACCGTCAAGGAACCCGCACTTCATGAAGTAGCAGCGGAAGAAGCGGTAGATTGCGTGGCCGCAGAGGGTGAAGTACGAAGGTGCGCCATGCTTGGCGTGGGTCGTGGCGCTAATCGTGGAAAAGCGGTCGATTTGCCTGATCTGGGCGGAAATGTTCTCGTAGGTGTAGTGGTTGAGGGGGTTGACGAAGTCCATCACGCGCCCCTCCACGGAAATCCTGTCGTGCGGCTCCTCGCCGCCGCATTCGCCGTAGGCCTTCCTGAAAAGGCGCAGCTTCATGTCTGGATACCAGTCGCCGTGGCGGATCCACCGCCCGAGGTAGCGGACGAGGCGAGGGCAGTTGAAGCCGTTGACCCCCTCGGGGACCCTGCGCGAGAACGTCCGCTCGATTTCATCGCGAAGGCCTGACGACACCTCCTCGTCGGCGTCGACGAAGAAGACCCACGGGCAGGCCGCGTGCTCGGCCGTGAACTTCTTCTGCCCGATGTAGCCGATCCACTCCTGGCGGAAGACCTTGTCGGTGTATTCGCAGGCGACATCGTATGTGCCGTCCGTCGAGAACGAGTCCACCACGACGATTTCATCGGCCCACTTGACGCTTTCGAGGCAGCGGCGGATGTTGCGGATTTCGTTCCCGCAAATGATGCAGACGGAAATTCTCTGGTCGGGATCCCGCTCCATGGGTCGCCTCCTGGCTAGAACGGCCGTTCGTGGTTGCGTGGCATTCTGATTCGCGGCTCCTCAAGGCCGAGGGCGTACCACTCGTCGCCGAGGCCGGCAAGCGAGAACTGCTTTGGCTTGTTGTTGCGGAGCAGGTCGATGTTGCGCTTGATGGTGGCGTTCTCCATCTTCCTGTCGGCGTCAAGGAGAACCGCGAAGGCGGCGTCGGCGTCGCCCTCCCTGTTGAGAATCCACGCGTAGAGGCCGAAGAGCAGCGCGCCCTGGCCGTAGCGGAGGCGGGCGGTGGAGCGGCGAAACGCCCTGTCGATGTCGTTCGGGACGTGGCGGCCCTTCTTGTCGGCCGAGCGGCGGTAGCCGTCGCGCATGTACGTCCTGGCAATGACCATTGCGGCGGAGAGGGGGTCGATCGCGAGGCACTTGGGAATGAGTTCGTCGACGGCCTTCCAGTTCTTGTCCTGGTAGTTGAGCTGCATCCTCATCGTCGCGATCTGGCGGGAAAGGAGCGGTGTCCAGCGGCGGTATCTTTCGAATTGCGAGGTGGCGGCGAGGGCGTCGGCGATTGCGGCGTGCTGGAGCTTGCCGATTTCGATCTGGGCCTGCTTGAGGCTTCCTGGCGGACGATGGCGCCATGCCATGGTCTTCTCCTGCATGCGCCGCTGGGCGTCGGTCATTTTTCCCTGAATCGAGGCCGCGATTTCCTTGACGCGCCTGCCAACGACGTATCCGACGAGGCCGTTGCAGGCGAGGAAGGCGAGCGCCGCGAGCAGGAGCGCCCAGCCCCAGGCGGAAATGCCGCCGAGGAAGAGGCCGAGGAATACGGCCAGCGCGGCGAAGCCGCTTATCAGTAGAGCATACATGGCGTTGCGTTTTGTCAGTGTTTTCCGATTGCCACCGTCAGCCCCGTGCGCTACGCTGACGCCAGGCCGGCGACGGCGGCGCCGATGATGGGCGATTCCGGGATGCAGATGGTGCGGTAGTGGATGCCGCGCCCCGACAGGATTGCGCGGACGCCCTCCTCGGTGCGCGACTTGAAGTCGGCCGTCTTCGTCTTGTAGTATGTGGAGCCGTCGATGTTGATGCAGACCGGCGCGAGCGGGTCGGTCCCGCCGCCGGATAGGATCGCCGCATAGGCGATGTTCACAGCCGAGAGGAACGCGGCGCGCGAGTAGGCCGCCTCCCCGATTGCCTGGATGACGCGGCGGTCGTTGTCGTCGAAGTCAAGCGCCGCGAGGGCGCCGGCGTCGCCGTATGGATTGTCGCAGAAATCGTCGAAGTCGCGGTTTTCAAGCGCCGGGAGGGCAAGGACCTGCTCCGCCGCGCGCCGCGAGAGGAGCCCCTCCCCGGCGGCCGCCTTGAGCATCACCAGCCCGAGCTGGCCGAGGTAGCCGCCGGAAATCTGCTTTTCGAAGTTGTAGCGGCCCGGGTCCAGCGTCAGGTCGTGGAGGCGCCGGTCGAAGTCGCTGAGCGGCAGCTTGGCGAAGTCGCCGGTTTCGAGGTTGACGATCATCGAGCCGCCCCGCGGCAGTCCCGGGCACTTCCCTATCGAGGCGTTGGGGACGACCGTGGCGGTGTTGGTGCCGGTCCCGAGGATCATCCCGACGTATGACGAGCTGTTGCGGCGGATGCCGGCGGAAACTCCGGCGAGGAGCGTCGCGACGGTGTCGTTCATAACGGACACGCGCCCCTTGAAGCCCATCGGGACGAGGCGGTCGCGCAGCTCCGAGCCGACGAACTTCCCGACGACCTCCGGGGCCTTTATCTGCTTTGACCAGCGTATGAGGCGGCCGTCGCAGTCCGGCGTGATTTCCGCCGGGTAGGAGAAGCAGAAGCCGATGTTGTCGGCCAGCGGGAGGAGCGGCTCGACGCGGGAGGCGATGAACGAGAAGAACTCCTCGGCCCCGACTTCGCGCTCGACCCCGGGCATCGCGCACTTCGAGAAGTTGTCGATGGAGGGGGCGCCGGAGGAGCCGAAGGTGACGGTGCAGACGCGCAGGTTGGTGCCCCCGGCATCCACCACGATCACCGGCTTGCCGGCGGGGATCTCGGCGCCGACGCCGAGGTAGGAGGGGATCATCGCGAGGGAGCTCGGGGCGCCCGCGAGGCCGGCTTCGGCCTCGCCCGCGAAGGAGTCGATAAGCGCCCCGGCGTCAAGCGCTGAAAGGTCGAAGCCATGCCGGCGGAGGAATTCTGTTACGGTTTTCATGGTGTTTTGAAGTGATGGGGGTGTGTCGGTTATGCCTGGTTGCGTCATGGCTGCCAGCCGCCTGCGGCGCCGGGCTGCCGCCCGGCGGGGGCCTGCGGCATTACCGCCGAGGCGAGGGCGGCTGAGAAATCCAGTATTGAGCCGTAGCGGTCGTCGGGCCGGAAGGCGGTGGCCTTCTCGATCACGGCGGCGACGGGGGCGTCCAGCCCCATGACGGGGGGATGCGGGAATTGGGCCACCTGTTCGACGGTGGCGGCGCCGCCGACGACCCTGCCGGTGAGCAGCTGCGCCGCGACTACGCCTAGGGAGTAGATGTCGCTGCGCGCGTCAAGGGCGTCGCCGCGCGCCTGCTCGGGGCTCATGTAGGCCGGCGTCCCGTACACGTATTCGGAGCGCGAGGCCGCGGCCGCGCCCGCCTGCATGACGCGGGCGATGCCGAAGTCGATGATCTTGACGATGCCGTCGTCCGTGATGAAAATGTTCGCGGGGGTGAGGTCGAGATGCAGCACCCCGTGGCGGTGCGCGTGCCCGATCGCGTCGGCGGCGACCTGGATCAGCTGCACGCCGAAGTCCCAGTCGAGGCCGGCCGGCGCGCCGGCGAGCAGTTTGGAAAGCGTCTGCCCCTTCAGCAGCTCCATGATGATCATGTAGCTGCGCCCGCTGCGCTCAAGGTTGTAGATGCGGAGGATGTGGCGGTGGACAAGCGCGAGGTTGACCCGCACCTCGGCCTTCAGCGCGGATAGGGCGGCCGGGTCGAGCACAAGCCTCGGCGAGAGTATCTTTATCGCCACCTCCATCTCAAGGATGTTGTCGAATGCCCGGACTACGCGGCCGGTTCCGCCCTCGCCGAGGACCTCAAGGACCTCATAGCGCGAGCCGACATCCTCAAGCCGGAAGATTTCGCCCCTCTTCGTCGGGCGGTTGATGGCTATCTTCGCGAAGCGCGCCCTCATGGCGGGATCCGCCGCCTCCCGCTCCTGCGCATGGGGCGGGGAAGCCGCGGCGCCGCCCCTCGAGCGCTCGGCCATGATCGCGTCAATCTGCGATTTTCTGACGACTATCGCCATTTCACTCGCCGCCTTTGGCCGCCGGCTGCGGCGTCGGGGTGGTGGCTGGCGGCGTGAAGGCGCTCATGCAGATGGCCTCCGCCGCCAGGTCGCCGTCGACGTAGCATCTCCCCTTTATCTTTACGACATTGCGCTTGAGCTTGAGGATTTCCGCCTCAAGGTCAAGGCGCTCTCCGGGACGCACGATGCGGTGGAACTTCGCGCCGTCGAAGGTCATGAGAATGAAGTTCGATCCGCGCGGGACCATCTTGCCCCTCACGAGGCCGGCGCCGGCGCACTGCGCCATCGCCTCCAGGAGGATGACGCCCGGGACGATTGGGTTGCCGGGGAAATGGCCCGCGAAGAAGGGCTCGTCCGGACGGAACACGCGATGCCCGACAACGAGCCGCCCCTCCCTCAGGACGCTCACTTCGTCCACGAAGAGGAACGGCGCGCGGTGCGGCAGGAATTCTTCAATCAGGTTAGGCATGGGTGCGGGAGGCTAGTCCCTGACTTTCCTTAGGACGAGGACGCCGTTGTGGCCGCCGAACCCCAGCGACCCGGAAAGCGCCACGTCGATGCTGCCCTGGACCCCGACGTTGGCGACGTAGTCGAGGTCGCAGCCGGCTTCGAGGTCGGGTTCGTCGAGGTTGATTGTCGGCGGGTAGAATCCATCCTTTATGGCCAGCGCGCAGATCAGGGCCTCAAGGGCGCCGGACGCGGCGATCAGGTGGCCGGTCATGCTCTTGGAGGAGGAGACCTTCATCTTGTAGGCATGGTCGCCGAACGCGCCCTTGAGCATCTTGGTCTCTATCGGGTCGTTCATCGGCGTCGAAGTGCCGTGGGCGTTGTAGTACTGGACCTCCTCGGGGCGGATGCCGGCATCCTGGAGCGCAAGACGTATGGCGCGGATGCCCTGCTCGGCGGAGGGGTCCGGCGCCGTCAGGTGGTAGGCGTCGCAGGAGAGCCCGTAGCCGGCGAGTTCGGCGTAGATTTTGGCCCCGCGGGCCTTTGCGTGTTCGTAGTCCTCCAGGACGAGCATTGCCGCGCCCTCGCCCATGACGAAGCCGTCGCGGGACTTGTCAAACGGGCGCGAGGCCTTTTCCGGGTTCTCCACGCGGGTGCTGAGGGCGTGGATTATGCTGAAGCCGGCGATGGAGAGCCCGGCTATGCACGCCTCGGTGCCTCCGGTTACGCAGATGTCGCAGCGGCCGAGGCGCATCATGTCCAGGGCCGAGCCGATGGCGTCGGAGCCTGAGGTGCACGCGGTCATCGTCGTAAGCGCGAAGCCCTTGAATCCAAGCTCCTTGGATATGTTGGCGGCCGCCTCGTTGGCTATGAGTTCCGGAACGGTCAGCGGCGGTATGCGGCGCGGCCCCTGGTCGAGGAGCTTGCGCAGGGAGGCGTCGATGACGTCGAACCCGCCGACTCCGTTGCCGATCGACACGCCGACGCGCTCAGGATCGTAGTCCCTGCCAGCCTCAAGGCCGGAGTCGCGGAAGGCCTGGACGGCCGCCGCAACGGCGAACTGCGAGAAGCGCCCCATCTTGCGGGCGCTTTTGGGATCCATCCAGGCATTGGGGTCGAAGTCCTTGACCTCCGCGGCAATCTTGACATCATAGTCTGTCGTGTCAAAGGAGGTAATGTAGCCGACGCCGCTCTTGCCCGCGCGCACGTTGCGCCAGGTGTCTTCAAGAGTGTTGCCGACAGGGTTGACCGTCCCCATGCCGGTTATTACGATTCTTCGGTTCATGATGCCTTATATTCTACACTATTGGCAATTTCTTGGCAAATCCCGGAGGCGGGCGACAAGGTCGATAGCCTCCGCAAGAAGCTCCGGTTTCCGCTCCGGGGGAGCGTCGCGGTAGCCATCCACGCATATCAGGCGGCCCGAATATCCCATGCGCATCCCCGGGCACGCATTCCCGCATCCGGCCACATCCGGCCCGTCCAGGCATTCGCCCGCCCAGGCCGGCGCGCCGTCGGTCACCACCACGCGCTTCCCGCGCTCCAGCGCCTCGGCCACGACAAGCCCGAAGTTCTCGCTGAGCGACGGCAGGACAAGCGCGTCGCACCAGTCCCATGCGCGCTCCTTTCCGTCGCCGGCGGCATTTGTGACGATCCGCAGTTCCGCGCCGCGCCGGCCGGGACGCCCCGGCCGCGCGGGGGAGTTGTGGATGCCCGCCGCCTTCTCAAGGTATTCGACGCCCTTAAGCGGATGCCGGCGGCCCAGGTACAGCAGATGGAGCGGGCGGGCATCTTCGCCGGCCATGGATTGCGCCCGGCCGCAATCGACCGGCGACGGGCCGCGGGGCAACCTGAAAAAGCGCTTCAAGTCCAGGATTTCAATCCGCCCCGCGCGCGGCTCGAAGGCGCGAATCCAGTCCGCCTCGGCCTCGCATGTCGCGACCACTTTCCAGGCCCGCCTGAGAAAATAGCGCTCTATCGGCGCGACTAGGCGCTTTTTCAGCGGGCTTTGCCGCTTGAGATATATTGGCGAGAGGCTCCCGTGCGTCATGCGGATGAGGCGGCACCCCCGCCCGAGGGTCCTCCAACAGGCCAGCCAAAGGCACGGCAGCCACATTCCATGCACCCAGACCTCGCGGTCCCCCTCGAATGCCGCGGACTTCCAGTGGCAGGAGTCCGCGACCTCGGCGCCGCCCTGCTCCCCGGCCAGCAGGCGCGCGACCACCGCCATTCCGTTCGCGGCATCCCCGGCGCCGGGGACTATGTGCAGCACGCCTCTCAAAGCGTCTCCCCCACCCTTGGCCAGGCGCCGAGGACGCGCCCCAGGTTTTCCTGGAAGGTTACGCCCTCCAGCGCCATGTTCCGGCATGGGCCGATTTCGTAGCCTTTTCTCGTGTAGAGCGTCTTCAGCCCGAACCCGGCGGCCACTGCGTCCAGCTCCGGCGTCCCGCGGCCGAATGGCCACGCCAGCCACTTGGGCCTGCGGCCGGTCCACTCCGCCAGAGTCTCCTGGGCCCGTTCGATTTCACCCGCGACTTCCCCGGCGGGCCTGTGCGGCGCCGAAAGGTGGCTCCAGGTATGGTTCTCAACGGACAGTAGCGGATGCCCGGACAATGAGGCGATGTCCTCCGCCGAGAGGAGGCTCCGGCCAGGACCGCGGCGCGTGGCGCGCGCGGCCGCCCCCGCCAGCCGCGCGTTGCGCTCGGCCTCGGGCAGCGGGTACCACGAGCGCCAGACTTCCGCCGGGACGCCAAGCCGCATGGCCTCCTCCGTCCAGACGTTGCCACGGAGCGTCTGGCCGGGGGCGATGAAAACTAGCGCATGGACATTGTATTTCTCCAGAATCGGGACGCTCTCCGCCAGCGTGGCCCAGCCGTCGTCAAATGTCAGCCACAGGGAGTCCAGCACGCCGTTGCGCCCCAGCCAGGAGAGAATGCCCTCCAGCCGGGCGGGAGGGAGCGCATGTACTACCACCGGCAGGCGCCACCCGGCCTTCAGCCGCCCGACAACCCTGCGCCTTGCGCCCGCGAGGGCGTATGCCGCGGCGACAAGCCATCCTGTCATTCCACGTGCGAGCATTTCTGCCACTCCCCGACAATTTTGCGTATTGGCCCATTCCTGTCTGTGGCGACCATCTCCACCGACAGCCCGCGCGGAAGCGTGTCGAGGACGCGCCGCTCGACGCCCTTCCCTGCTATCCGGCAGCTGAACACCAGCTCCTTCAGCGTATCGGGCGTCCAGGCCACAAAGCCCACAATCCCGAAATCACCGTATTTGTCATGCGCGGCCACGGCCCTGCACCGGGCGGAGCCGAGCAGCTCCGCGAAGGCGCCTTCGCCATAGCGGCGGGCGGTCAGCGTCAGCTGGTTCGTCCTCTGGACGAGCTCCCGGCACCTTGCGGCGACTTCTCCGCCGGGCCTGACCTCCACCAGCTCCACCTCCAGCCCGCTCGCCGCCAGGAACGCCTCGGCGTCCCCGCCGAAGTCGCGCTCAATCGCAAGGCCCCGCCCCATTTCCTCGCGGTACATCCTCCGCCTTGCCGAACCCATAGGCGACGCCTCCCGGCAGACATCTTCGACAAACCGCCCCGCCTCCTCCGGGGGCATGACGGCGACCCCGCGGCACTCCTCCGCGACTTCCGCGCGCTCGTGCCCCGTGTCGTCCACGAAGGCTATTGCGTCCATGCCGATGTTCATCTGCCTGGCCAGGCGCGCAATGGCCACGCTTTTCGCCCCCCAGCCGATTTGCGGGTACACGAAGTATTCCTCAATCCCTAGGCGCTTCAGGGCGTCGATTGCCGCGCCGGCGTCGTTCTTGCTTACAACCGAATTGACTATGCCGGAGGAATCAAGCCGCTTGACCAAATCCACGGCCCAGTCGCGCGGCCTTATCCCGGAGAACCCGTCCTCCGCCAGGGTGCCGTCCCAGAGGGTGCCGTCAAGGTCCCACGCCACGCACTTCACCATCGGCGGCTTTTCGTCTGTCAGGGCCAGTCCGCGGAAGGTGACGCCGCCGGCCGTCCCGTCGTAGCTAGATATCCTGAAGAGCGCCCCCTCCCCGACACCGGGGAGCCGCCATTTCACGCTTTCCGGCACCCCGGCGCGCAGGTGCAGGACACGGCGGAACAGCTCGGCCCCGCCGGCGTCAGCCACGCCCGCGACAAGCGTCTCGTCGCAGGAGGCCAGGCATTCCATCCGCCACACGGTGGGGCTCCTCCCTGTCCGTGCGCACATTCTCGCAATGCGCCAGCGGAGGCTGCGCCACAGCCTGTAGGCCCGCGGACCAAGGGCGAGCGCGACAGGTTCGGCCACTCCGTTCGCGAGCAGGAGCGCCCTCCGCACCCACTCCGGCGCCATGCGCCCGTGCCAGAGAAGTTCAAGCTTCCCCCACGGGCGGAATGAGATTGTCCGCTCGCCGGTCAGGAGCTCGCGGATGCCCTGGCCGGAATCGGCGGAAAAGCGCCCGCACCGGCCCGTCCTCGACTGGACGTGCCTGGGGCAGCTGGCGTAGCACTCCGGCTCGCCGCACTCAATGCAATGCTCCTCCCAGAAATCTGCAACCGTTTTCATCTTCCAAGCACCGCGTCAAGCCAGACGGCCGCCCTGGCCGCCGGAGTCCATGCCTCATGGGCCGCCATCGCGCCGGCCCTCGCGCCGGCCAGGCGGCCGGCGTCATCCGCGAAGCCCCCCAGCGCCGACGCCAACTCCCCGGCGTCCCCGGGGGCGAATGTGGCCCCGCATCCGAACTGCCCGACGAGCCATTCCGCGCCCATGCCCCTGCTTACGACAACCGGGAGCCCGGCGTGGATGGCGTCGTTCACCCTTATTCCCCACGGTTCGCATATCCCGCACGCGACAAAAACGTCCGCCCAGCCATACAGCGCGGGCATTTCCCCGGCAGGAGCCTTCCCTCCCGTGCGCCGGAGTTCCACCCGGCGGCCCCCCGCGCGCAACGCCGCGACAGCCCTTTCGAGGGTGGCCACGCCCCTGTATGGCGCCTCCATCCCGGTGTGCAGGATTTTCAGCGGCCCGCCGGAGGCGGCCCGGGAGCCCGCCGCCGGATGGCATCCGCTGTCGTCGCTCGCATACCCGAATGGCACGATTTTTTCCGCAGGCCAGCCAAGCCGGCGCAGCTCCGCGACGCCGCTCCGCCCGCTTGCGTTCAGAAACAGGTCCGCCGAACCGACGACGCCCCGCACCTTCAGCGGCAGCATCCAGCGGTAGTACAGGCGCTTCAGCATGGCCTTCGCCCCGACGCACATCGGGCACGGGGCCTCCGCGCTGACGACGACCCTCGTGCCACCGCGCTTCGCCTCCACCGCCAGCCGCCGCCACACGGCCGAATTCTGGTAGACGCAGAATACCTGGACCGTCCCGCGCCCACCATGCGCCGCAAGCAGTTCGCGCCCCCTTTCCAGGCTGTCGCCAACCGGGACGGCCGAGAGGTCTGAGTATTCCCCCTTCGCCTGGCCCTGCGCCTCGCGAAGCCTCCGTACCCCGTCGGTTTCGCCGTATTTCCAAAGGGCAACCGTCACCGGTACGCCGGCCTGGCGCCGCACCTCGCGGTACAGCGCCATGTTCGAACGGCACTCGCTGTGCGCCCAGATCACTATTTCCCGGACGGCGTCGCTCATCGTATGATCCTGTCGATTGCGACGCCAAGGCACCGCACGGCCTTGTGCAGGGCGCGCCGCGCCGGCGCCATGTCCGCGACAAACACCGTGCCGGGGTCGATGGTGTCCGAATCAAAGCCGGCGCCGCGCGTGTTCTCGCCGTAGCGGTCCTGCGAGCAGACCAGCGGATTGGCGTCGTAGAGGCCGATGCCGCCAAGCCGCGCGAGCCGCCCCCAGTTGTCTATTGTCTCGTATGCAGCGGGGTGTTCACTTCAAGAAGGCGCCCCGCGGCTTCGGCGTTCAGGACGTATGCGCTCGCCGCCGACGCGTCCCGGACCTGGGAAAACGAAAATGGCGCGTCGGCCGGTCCCGGCTCCGCCCGTCCGCCGTATGGGGCGATCAGGAGGACTTTCGGCGCAGCGCCGGCATTCAGGAAATCCCGCGCCGCATCAAGCATTTCCGGGAACCGCCCCGAAAGTTCGATGTCGTCCTCAAGGATGCAGGCGAAGGGGATTTTCTCCGCGACCATGCGCCGGTAGACCGACTGGTGCGAAAGCGCGCAGCCTATTTCGCCATCGCGCGCCCGGTAGCCCCTGGCGCACCACCACCTGAACCGCGAGACGGCCTTCTCGCGCTCCGCCTCCGGCATGGCGCGGCCATCGCCGCCTTCGACGCGCTCGCACTCCAAGCCAAGCCTTTCGAATTGCCGCTCCATGAAGGCGCGGCGTTCAGGCCGACGGTCGAGGTTTATGTAAAATGCGCGCATTGCGGTGTCTGGCTGCACGGGAGGGCGTCAGCGGCGCAGGAGCCTGTAGCCGAAATTGGCAATCCACTCCTTAAACGCCATCGAGTTGCGGAGAAGCGCGTCCGCCGCCGGCCGGAAATCCTTGTAGTCAAGGGGCAGGCCCTGGTTGAGCGACATGTCGTAGTCGGCGGCGCACGGGACTACGTCGAGGCCGGCGCGGCGGAACAGCAGCAGGGCGCGGCGCATGTGCCACGCGCTCGTCACGAGGATGATTTTGGCGCCGGGCCCGAACTCCTCCTTTATGCGCCCCGCCTCCTCCTCCGTGTTGCGGGGCGTGTCGTAAATCGAAATGGCCGCCTGGGGGACGCCAAGGTCCACAAGAAGAGGCACCGTGCTGTCAAGCGTCCCGGCGCCGGTGAGAACCACCCTCCTGGCCTTCCCGGCACGGTACACCCTCGCCCCCTGCCATACGCGGTCGGCCGCGGAATACATCTCCGCCACGCCATAGTGCGCGTTGACCGTCATTCCACCGCCGAGTATGAGCACGGCGTCCGCTTCCGGAAGATCGGCCACGGCCACCGTCTCGCAGGCGTCCAGCGGCTGCGCGAATATCCTCACGGCGCCATTCGTCCCCCAGAACCAGAGCCAAATGAAGGCAAGGGCCGACGCCGCCATGGCGCACTGGCGGCGCCGGAGCATCCCGGCGGCCAGCGACGCCGCGACAAGCATCAGGCAAACTCCCACGGGACTCGCCACCCCGTCCACGATTTTGTTGATCCAGTATGACATCCTACGCAAGCGCCCCCACCAGGTTGTGCATGTAGCTGTCGGTCATGCCGACTACGAAGTCAAGCACCACGTGCGCCCACCACGACTTCGGGTAGGCGAGGTGCCTTTCGTAAAATTCCTCGGACCACGCCAGGTCGATGAGGCGGCGTGAAAGGAAGTCGAGCCCGGAATAGGGCGTCCCGACCTTTCCGAGAAGTCCGGCGTACTTGTCGAAGAGCGCCGAGAACTCCTGGTAGGCCCCGATTTCGGAGACCACCTTGTGCGGGGTCTTGAACACCACCTTGTACTGGGCGCGCCAGTCGTCCATGGCCGCCCTGGTGGATTCGTCCACGTTCCGGTCCAGCGGCCCGACCGGGACGCCGTCCATTATTTCGCCGTACTTCTCCCTGAACGCCGCGGCGAAGGCGTGGACAAGGCGCTCGATGGCCATGGCGCGCAGGAACTGCACCGGGCTCTTTTCCGAAAGCTTCATCTCCGCGGCCATGCCGTCGGGGAAGAGGCGAAGCACCAGGCGCTTAACGTCGCCCTCCCGCAGCACATGGAGCGCGATTGCGTCCTCCATGTCGGCCAGCAGGTAGCAGATGTCGTCCGCGGCCTCCACGAGATATGAAAGCGGGTGCCGGACATACCCACCGCCGCGCTTCAGCCCAAGCGCGGACATCGCGCAGTCGAACGCGACGGCCTCTGAGGAGAACGCCGCGCACTTGCCGGCCCCTTCGGCCTCCGGCGAACCAATCCGGAATGGGTACTTAACACCGGCGCCAAGCGCGGCGAGCGTCAGCCTGAAATAGGAGGAGTCGCGGAGGTCGGAACGGCTCAGCAGGCGAAACGTCTGCGCGTTGCCGTCGTATAGGCGGAAATCGGCGGCGGCGTCGGGCGGTAGGATGCTGGCGGCCCCCTCCCCGCCCGCCCACTGGCGGATGGCGAACTCCCCGGCATGGCCGTATGGCGGGTTGCCCAGGTCGTGGGCGAGTGCGGCCGTGCGGACAATCCAGGCGACGGCCTCGGTCTGCCCCGCGTCAAGTCCCACCTCTGAAACGAAGAACCGGTCCAGTTCGCGCACCAGCGAGTAGGCGACAGTCGAGACTTCAAGGGAATGGGTCAGGCGATTGTGGACATAGTCGACGCTTGAAAAGGGGTGGACCTGCGTCTTGCCGGCGAGCCGGCGCGTCGCGGCCGAAAAAATCACGCGGCCGTAGTCGGCCTCGAACGGGGTGCGAGCAGACGCGGCCGCCGAGGGCCTGGCCTCCGCGACGGCTGCGCCGCCGGCGGCAAGGTCGATTCCTGTTTTCAATCTCTCTGAGGACAGCAGTTTTTTCCAATCCAGCATGGCAAAGCGGCTCCAAGCACAAGTAAACTATAGCAAAAAAGGCATGGTGAACGCAAGAAGTCTGTATGGTTGGGGTGTGGAAAATTTCAGCGGCATTCGCCGAAAACTCCAACATGCGACGGCATTTGCCTTGCCATGACGAAATCTATGCCATCCGAAACTCCTGCTGTCAATAAATTGTCTGTCCCTTTATGCTCCACCTCTGCGTCCATGCGTAAGACAAACCTTGGGGGTGTCCCCGTTGCGCCCTAGCGATTGACGAACAGCGCCGCCGTTTGGGGGCGGAGCGTTTTTGGTTCGCCGCCAAACAGCTCCTTCCAGCTCCCCGGAGGCAGGCGCACGGGGAGTTCACATTCTCCGTCGTTGACGAGGACGGCGAATCGCATGGTCCCGGTTTCGTCGGTCAGGGTGTCGATGTGCATTCCCCCGGCATCGTCCGCCGCCGCTCCGGCGGACGCAAGAACCGCCGAAAGGGTATGGCGGAGAAACGTGTCGTCGCCCTTTCCGGTGGCGGCCGTCCCGAGCTGGGTGCCGAAGTAGAACACGGCCCCGCCGGAGGCCGTCCGCACGCGCACGGCCACCGGCGCGCCGCCGAACCGTGCCAGCACCTCTCCGCTCGCCGTCGTCAGTTGGGCGAAGTCAAACGCGCCAAGCCCCTTCGCCCCGTCTGCGGCGTCGAAGGCGAAGAAATCGCTTCCGCAGACGCCGGAACTCCGGAGCGCCTTCGAGACGTCGTCCGCGCCATCCGACGCGACGGCGGCGGTGTCCGCGGACGGCAAATGGACGGCCGCCGTGGCCTCCTCCTCGCGCACGCCCCACTCCTCCGCAAGGCCATGCCCCGGCACCGCCGGCGAGAAGCGCCCGGTGTCGGCATCGTATGCGCCCAGGTTCATCTCGGAGAGGATGGTCTTGCCCGCGTCCGCGAAGGCCCTGATGGCCGCCGCGTCCTGTCCGCGGAGATACATGGCCTGGGGCAGGATCAGCACGTCGGCCGACTTCCCCGCCCCGGCTTCGAGCATCTCCGTGTCGCAGAGGGCGAACGGCACATTGAGCCGGTAGAGGGCATCGCACCAGGCGCCCAAGCCGTCGTGGTAGCGCTTCACGCCGTTGTAGCGGCAGTAGTGGAAGGTCTCGTTGTCCGCGCTTCGCCAGACGAGGACGCGCGGCGCGGGGCGCCGGCAGCGCAGGAAGGCCGCGGCGTGCGGCTGGAACGCCTTGGCGAACGCCTCGGCATGACGGACGACCGGGCGGTCGGAGCCGTCTGGCCGCACCAAGCCCCAAGCCGGGGCCTCGCACCCCAGGACTTCGGGACGGAACTGCCAGAAGAGGCAGCCCCTGATGCCCCAGCCAATCTGCGCGAGCTGGTCGTGCAGGAAGAGATCGCGCCCGACGATGCGCTGGAAGCTTCCGATGGAGCCGAAGTTGAGGTGCCATTCGGCGTTGTAGTAGAATCGGCCCTGCGCGGCGGAGAGGCCGGCGGCGCAGGCGTAGGGGCCGCCCGTCATGGTCGATCCGAAGATTTCGCATGACCGAGCGAGCGTGAAGTCGTCCACCGCGACGGCCGGGGAGAAGGCACCGGTGGCCGTCACCACGTGCAGGTGCGGATGCCTTCCGGGATCGACCTCGCGCAGCAGGTCCAGCCGCCACGCGGCGTCCCGGTGCAGCACGTCGCGCTGGAAGGCGCGCCAGTCTATGAAGTCGGAGACGCAGCTGGCCTGGACGGGCGCCTCCACGGCGTCGAAGGACGTGTAGCAGCGCCCCCAGACGGCGTTTAGCCGCCCGATGGAGCCGTACCGCCTGGAGAGCCACTCGCGGAAGGCGCGCCTGCAGTTCCCGCAGAAGCAGAGCGCGGGCATGGCGTCGTTCGTGCGGTGCGCCGCCATGCGTTCCGGTTCGTTCCAGACGTCCCATGCGAGAAGCGCGGGCGCGTCCCTGAAATGCTCGAAGGCGGCCCGCGCGAAGCGCTGGCGCTTCTCCGTCACCACCCGGTGGGAGTAGCAGGGGCCGGGATAGCCGCCAAGCTGGCGGAAACAGGGGGCGGTCGCGCCGACGCGCCGCCCGTCGGCATCGACCATCATCGCGTCGGGATGGTCGCGCTCCACCCACTCCGGCATCACGTCCAGAATCAGGTTGAGAATCACATGGAGGCCGTGCCTGGCCGCCAGGCGCATGAGTTCGTCGAGGTCGTCCCAGAAGTATTCGCCCTCCCGCCGTTCGCTCCAGCGCCACTGGACCCAGAACTTGACAGTGTTGAACCCCTTGTGCCTCATGTTCGCCAGATCGCCGTCCCAGTTTTCGCGGGCCGGCGTCGGCGCGCGGTAGTATTGCGCGCCGTAGAGGAAGGGAAGCTCGGCCATAGGGGGCCGCTCGGATGGTAGATTCATGGGAACGATGATATCACTTGCCCATGCGTCCCGCTACACCGTTTTGCGCATCGTGGATTTATCCATTCGAGCAACGAAGCGCGCCGCCGGACGGGAGGGACGCGCTTCCGCGCGACCACGGTGAGGACGGCGTCTTCCGTTCCCGGCCTTGTATTCGGCGGGTTCCTCGCAAGGGGCGCAAAGCGAGGCTTCGCTTCCGTCATGGAGTTGGCTGCGGAGCAGAGGTTACGAGGACGGCGGCGTTGACCGGATCCCCGGAATACCAGGCGACGAAATGGCGTCCGCCGGACGAGGTGGAGTTGGCGTTGCCAGAGTCGTGCGGACGCACCTTGCCGCCTTGCGCAAGGATTTCCGGCACTGGCCAGGCCATCGGGTTGGCGGCGATGTCGGCGGCTTTCGCTACACGGCGCTTGAGCAGTCCGGGACCGCGCTCGTAGTAGTAGCAGGAGAGGAGTCCCGTCGCCGGATCGAAGACAAGGGAGGGCGTCGAGGCATTGACGTCCGTGATGTTGGTGCGATGCTTCGTCCAGCTCGCCCCTCCGTCGTTGGAGAGGAGTTGGAGTTGCCCCGCATGGCAAATTTCAGTGCGGGTGACGGCGAGGATGCGTCCGTCCGGGAGAACGACGGCCGAGGGTTCTGTCGGCCACTCGGACTTCGGCATGCCCAGTTCAACCGTGTGCTGTTCCCAAGTGGAGCCGTTGTCACGGCTCATGAGCGTTCCCCACGCATTGCGCGCGTCGTCGCAGTAGTTTCCCGCGAACCAAAGAGACATCAGGACTCCGCCCGGAAGACGGAGGACGTCGGTGATTTGTATGGGCTCGGGGTCGAGTGACGGCGAGGCGACCCTCTCCCAGACAAGGCCGGCGGAAGATCGGTAGAGGCCGTGGAAAGTGCCGGTGTCCCAGCCTCCGGCTCCCTGCCGGCGAACCCAGAGGAGCATTGCACCGGAAGCATCCAACCCCTTGCCGACGACGCACTCCCCCCATTCCGGGGAATCCGCCACGCAAACAGGTTCGCCCCACGACGCGCCACCGTCGTCGGAGACGCGGGCAAACGCCCCGCGGGATCCTTCGCCGGTTGAGTGCCCCTTGCCGCTGCTGTAGGCGCATACGACGCGCCCTCCGTCCAGAGCCTGGACCATGGGCCAGGAGTTGTAGCCGGGACGGTTCTCCACCATGCGGGTGGGGAACTCGGAGTTGGCGAAGAGGTCGGACGCCGCCAAAGATGCAACCAGGGACATGGAAAAACCGTTCAGGAGCGACGCTTTCATGATTTCAACTCGTTGAGAACAATGCCTGAGACGCGGCGTACGCCGAAAAGAGGGTGATCCTTGAAAAGCTCTTGACTCGATACGCAAAAATACTAGCAAACCGCCTCGTAAAACTCAAAATCCTGCAAGGCAGGTCTGTATGTCTGCGTGTTTACCACTAGGGATGCGGCCATTCGCGGAGAGAGCTGGCGGAGGCAATGCCCGCACCGACGCTTCCGCGCCGCGGATGAACAGGGTGGTTCCTGCCACCCACGGGGCGGCGCCGAGTGTGACGTTCGGGCGGAGATCCATTGTTTCGCGAAGGGCCGACGGGGCGGGGCCGGGTTCATGGCGCAAGGCGCAGCGCTCCAGCGCGACTCCGCGCACGTTGCCGCCCTCTCCCATGACAAGCCCGGGACTTTCGCAGACAAACGAGCAGTCGCGGAAGGTCACGCCGTCAATGGTCCCCGCCGCTCCGGCGCCGCTCACGACGAACGGTTCGCCGTTTCCCCACCAGTCGCCGGCGAAGATTCGCGTCTCGGCCCGCACCCGCTCGAACAGGATGTCCGAAATGGCACCACCGCTTTTTCGCGCGTAAACGCAGACGCCCCGGTTGGTGTCGGCAATCTCGATGTCCCGGAAAAGGACATGGCTTGCGTTATGGCCCACGCGGATCGCCGCCGAGCGCGAACGCATCCGGCACCGCTCGACGAGGATGTCGCGGCATTCGCCGTCGGGATGCGTGATGCACGTCGCCGCGAAACAGTCGTCACCGCACGAAAAGTCGCAGTCCCGGACGCGAATCCGGCGCGAGGCGGAGAAATGGACGCCGTCGCTGTTGGGAATGCGCAGGTTGTTGTCAATGGACACGCGCTCGACCTCAACGTCCTCGCAGTCCGAGAAGGTAAAGGTCCAGCACGGGGAATCGACCGCCTTGACGTCGTGGATTCGGACATGGCGGCATGAGTCGAAGAAGACGGGTTGCGACGGGCGTTTCCTCACGGGGCAAATCGTCTCGGCGACGAGTTCCGGCGACGGATCGGCAAGGACCGCGCCGTTGCGGAAGCGCGGCGGCGCGTCCCAGTCCATGAAGGCCGAGCCGTTGAACCGGATCGTCCCGCCTCCACGGATTTCCACGTCCTCGGCGCCGAGGGCGAAAATGAGAGAAAGCGTCTCCCCCATCTCGCGGTGGTGAAAGCCGCAGTCGCGGTAGTCGGCGATGTCCGGCGACCCCTCCAGCACGGCGTCGGGCGCGATTTCGAGGATGGTGCCGGAATGCAGTTCGAGCGTCCCGGACCGGAACGTCCCGCCGCTTAGGCGCACCGCGACGCCGCGCGGGGCGGCGTCGATGGCGCGCTGAAGCGCCGCCGTGTCAAGCGTCGCCCCGTCGGCGAGCGCGCCGAACGCTCTGGAATCAATTGCGGTCATGACAATCTCCCGGTCGGGGCTACTGCTTCCAATGCCCCTACCGCATCATGATGACAGTTGCGGTCTTGCCGATGCGGAGATTGCCGCCGGAGATTTTGGCGCCAAGGCTGTTGCCGCCTGCGCCGTTGACGCGCACGGTCCAGTTCTGGATGTTTTCGGGATTGGCGCAGTCGGCGAACGACACCGCGAGCGTGTCTTCGCCGAATCCCTCCGCCGTCGGAGTCGCCGTGGAAAGGTCGATGACGCCCGAGGCGGCCAGCGTCGCGCCGCGGAAGGTGCCGCCGCCAGCGCCGTCCGTCACCGCGATATGCGAAAGGACGTCGCTTCCGGCAGCCGCGCCGGAAAGGTCGAACGTCGCGCCGGACACGACGCCGACCGCGCCGCCGTCCTGCGTCAGGGAACCGCAGGAGAGGTTGCTGCCTGAGACCATGAACGAGCCGCCGGAGACGGTCACGGCGGGGAGGTTCGTCGCGACGACGGTCGCCGCACCTGCGCCCACCTTGCCAAACGACACGTCGCCGCCGACACGGCCGATCTTGAGGTCGCAGTCGCCGCCGTCCGCGCCGACGATGAGCGTCGCCGCCGTGACGGACGAATTTGTCACAGTTCCATTGAACCCGGGAGTAGCGTCGAACAGCCCATTCACGAGTTGTGTTGTCCCGCAAAGGTCGATGGTGGGGAGAGACCCCATTGATGTTCCTTTGAACTCCATACGTCCGGTCTGGGATCCATTAGGAAGGGCGTAGTCCGCCGTCGTTTTGATCATGCAGGCGTTGGAAACGATGGTTTTTCCCGTGTGCGTCCAAAAAAACTGGTTCGTCGAAGCCGCCAGTTCAAATGCATATAATTTCCCGTTCTGGTGGTTGTAGAATACGACGTCGCAGCTGCCCTGCGTCTTGAATTTGTTGCTTCCGACAAGCAATTTCTTCGTTGTATTGTTGTTCATATACCATTGACCGACGCCGAAGTTGACCGATGCGCCGTTGATTCCCTCGAAGGCAAAGGTTGCATTTGCCATTGGATAGAACATCGAGGATGTCCCCGTCGCTACAATGGCGGCTTCCGAGCCGTCGAAAATGACGCGGGCTACGCCATTGGCATACGTTTGCCACTGATTCACCCATACACGTGAAAAGTCTCCATCGGTTCGCATTCTGCTTTGAATTCGCATGAAATCGTAATATCCAGAAGCATCCTTGACAGCGGATCCCCCGATCACCAATTTGTTTGCGTTGAAGGCATCGTTTCCGGTGACAACGACATGTCCCTTGCCCTTGATTTCGCCAACATACAGCGTTGAACTGCTTCCAGACAAGACTATGTTTCCACCATTCGCTATGGTCAGCGTCGCTTCGGAGTCGGCCTCGCCCGGAAGATAAAGACCCTTGCCCGTTAGCGTGATCTTGCCGCCGGCCCCGATCGTGAGGTTCGCGTCATTCACGTGGACCTCGTCATACGAAACGTTCTCTGTCAGCGTCGTATCGGACGACACCGTCCAGTCGGCGGCCTTGGCCTGCCAGACGGACGAGACCGCGATGGCGGCAGCAATGGTTGCGATGCGAGGATTCATGGTGTTGCTCCTTGTGTTTGGATGGATTGCTGGTTTGGCGTTTGTCTCGCCGGTGTTTCTTCCCTGCCCAGATGGCCAAAGGGCGCGGCGGTCTTGGTGCCGCCGATGCCCTCCGTCCACTCCCGCCACTCGCGGGGGCCGCCATCCGAGTCGTTGACGAGGAAGTTGAAGCCGAAGGCGCGCGCGTCCGCCTTGAGCGGATAGAGCTCGCGAACCGGTATGGAAAGGTCGAAGGAGTAGCCAGACGGCGTGCGCCGGAACGCGATCTCCGCGTCCTGGACAACACCCCGGCGCGTGATGTCGTCGGGCAGTTCGGGGGTTGTGTAGTTGCGGTCCTTGTAGAGGATGTCGCGCCCGTCCGCCGTGCGCAGGAGGCGGAAGGAGGTGAAGTCCGCGCCGTCGTCGCGCGGGTCGATGGCGAACTGGATCGAATCGTTGAGCCAGCAGTTCTCCGGGCCATCTGGCGGGTCGAAGGCGTCGTCCTCGACCTCGAAGCGGAGGTGCAGGGAAGGCTGCGGACGCGCCGTGGGCGCGTCCCTACCACTTTGCGTGTGCTCTGGCAGGGACGTTTCCACGAAATGTCCGCCTAATGCCAATCTCGCCGTCGCGCCGGGAATGGCGATCGGCGGGCCGAAGGCGTCCGTTCCGAACGCGCCCCTGTGGAGCGCCTTGGATGCGGAATGGGTTTCCGAGATTTGCGCCACGGTGATGTCCCGGACTTCAATCGGCGCGCCGGCGGCCTGCTCCGAGAAGTCGGCGACGAGGACGAGGCGGAGCGTCGCGGCCTTTTCGTCCGCAATGGTGAAGGTGTCCGCGACGGTTTTCCACTCCGGCCCGGCGCGGCGGTCGCGGAGGCAGTTGAGTCCCTGCTTTCGCGGCCAGAGTTCTCCACCGTCTGCGTCATGGACGGTGACGATGCCGTCGAGGGTGCCGGCGCCTCGAATCGCGGCGGCGAAGAGATAGGTGTCGCCATAGCGGACGGGGACCGAATGGGCGACGGTCTCGAAGCGGCGTCCGCTCGCGGTGAAGGCGCGGCGTCCGGGCGGGACGAGGTTATCGCCGAGCGGATGCGTCGTGGCGGCCTCCGCCCGTGCGGCGGCGCTTTGCGCAAGGGCGGCGCGGATGGCGTCCCAGTCGCCGCCCTCGACATAGCGCGGGCGCGGCGTGGCGGGGAGGGCGAGAAGACCGTCCGCGCCGGGGGCGGCGGGCGACTCGTTGTCCATGAAGTCAACGGCCGTGAAGGACCCGCCGCCGAGCGTCGCGCGGAATGCGGCCGGGACGGAAAGCGCGTTCCAGAAGACCGTGACGGGCGTCCCGGCGCGGTCGAAGACGTATGCCTCGCATTCGCGGGTCGAGAGGTCGCCGACGTAGGCGGCGCCTTCGAGGCGGTGCGTCATGGCGCGGTAGGCGGCGAAGGCCGGGAGCGGCGCGCCGCGCACGTCGTGGAAGGAGTAGGGGCTGCCCTGGATGAAGGGCTGGAAGGCGAAGGTGCGGGAGACGCCGGCCGCCGCGTCGCGGACATGGAGCTTCACCATTGCGGAAGCGACGGCAAGCGGGCCGCTCCCGCGCTCCGAATGCCAGTCCATGTCCTCGGAATTCACGATGGCGAGGCCGGGGGCGATGGCGTCGCGCAGGGCGCGCCAGCCCGCCGCCTTGGAGGAGAAGCGCTTCGCGTTGCCGAGGTAGTGGACGCTCAGCGTGTCGAAGTCGGCGACGCCCCCGGCCGCCGCGACGGTTTCTTCTAGGAAATGCGCGTCAAGCGGGGCGCCGGGATAGACGCGGCACGCGGGGTCGGCGGCGTGGGCGGCGATGTAGGCGGTCTTGAGGTAGGCGGCGAAATCCTCCGGGCTTCCCGTGGTCCAGAATGCGCTTGTGTAGCCGGGTTCGTTTCCGATTTCCCAGTCGGAGACCCGCCCCCTGTAGCGGGAGACGAGGCGGCTCACGAAGTTCGACCAGGCGGCGAGGTCCGACGGGGCGGCCATTTTCCAGCGCGGCTCCCCGGTGACGGTGAGTTTTCCGTCCGCCGAAGGCGAGGTCCAGCGCGGGACGCCGACGACGTTCACGAGGACGCGGAGGCCGTTTTGGGCGGCCAGGTCGAGCCGTTCGTCGAGTCCGTCCCAGACGTCTCGGCCGCGCTCCGGTTCGCGGAGCGCCCAGCTCAGGTAGTGCAGGCGCGCCCATTTCGCGCCGGCGAGGCGGGCGCGGCGCAGGGCGCGCTCCGTCCTTTCGCGGCGGAGCGCGGTGTCGCGCAGGAAATAGCCGTCGCCGCCCACGGCGTGGCAGCCGAAGCGCGACGAGTCGATGAAGCCCTCCTCCGGCGGCTCCAGAACGCAGTAGGAGGTTGCGGCGGCGGCGCACTGGCGTGGCGACGACGCCTCGTCGTCGCGAAAGGCGGCGGAGACGCCGAACCAGCCGAGACGATCCGCGGGGAGCGCGGCTTCGCCATGCCCGCCCGCGATTTCCGCCTCGCCCCGGAAGACGACATTCGACGCGATGTCGCGCACCTCGTAGCGGACGAACCCCGCATCTGCGTTGGAGAGGTGCAGCGCAAGGCGGGCGTCGCCGCCGGGACGGAAAACGCCGTCGGGATCGGAGGACGCGATTTCCAGAAGCGGCTGGAACTCCGGCACGACATCGGATTCGACAAGCGCGATCGAGTCAAAGGTCACGGACTCGTGCTTGCCCGGGGAGACGACGCGGATCGTCGCGGCGTTGCGTCCGGGGGCGACGGGCATCGCGAAGTCGTAGGAAAAGCGCGGCGGCGAGCCGTCCGCGCCACGCGCGGGGATGTCGTAGAGGCGGCGGCGGCCGTCGGGGAGGGAGATTTCGACCCCGCCGGGGCCGTTTTCCGGCATGTGGCCGGCGTTGCAGCATTCGACGCGGAGGATGCGGAAACCGGGCGCGGATTCGTCCCAGAAAAGTTCGAGACCCGTCACGACCTCCTCGTCGCGCATGAAGACGCTCTCGAAGACGGAGCAAATCGAGGATGGGATTCGCGACGACGGGAGCGTCGTCGCCACGGAGGGGACGGCAAAGCGCCATGTATGGGACAGGGCGTCCATCTCGGGGCTGTTCGCGACATCCGGAGCGCTCCCGTATTCCCAGGCCCGGTAAGGGAGGAACCCGGACGGCGAGCCGTCGGCCTTCCCCAGCCGCCAGATTTCGCCGCCGCGCGCGGACGAGGCGGACAAGGCGAGGAAAAGCGCGAAAGCCGCCGCCGTGAAATCGGCGGCCAATTCGCGCCCCAACCTGCGTCTGCGTTGTCCTAGAGGTCCATTCATGCACACAATTCTACCATGTCCCCCATGCCCGCGCTACACCACTTTGAGCAAACGGGATTTATCCGTTTGCGCAGGCGGGGGCGGCGGGCAAGGGCGTGGGGCGGGCTAGTGCCTCGTCCGAAAAATGCGTGGCAATATCCGCCGGACAGGTTTCGCCAAACGAGGCGTTGCCAAAAGGCGTAGTGTCCCTACGGCGATTGGCAACAATGAAGCATGGCGGAAGTTGGGCAAGGATTGTGTCATGGAGTTTGAGGACAAGACACTAGAGCGTGTCGCGGTTTTCGCGGCGCCATTCGGTCATGGTGACGCCCGTCACCTGCTTGAAGAGCTTGGCCAGATGGCTTTCGCGCACGAAGTTCGTCCGCTCCGTGATTTCGCCGATCGAGAGGCTGCCCGCCGCAAGCAGCGCCTTGACGCGCTCGATGCGTTCGCGGACGATCGCGTCTCGGACCGAAAAGCCCAGCTTGGCGCGGAACCGTCCTTCCAGCGTCCGCCGGGAACATCCGCTCGCGCGCACGACGGCGGCGACGTCGAGGTTCCCGTCCCCGGCGTTGCGCCGGACGAAGGCGACTGCCCGCGAAATGGCGGCATCGCTCGTGGCGGCGTAGCCTGTGCTGTCGCGCGTGACGATGCCGATGGGTGGCTGGGAAATGGCACACTCGCGGGGCTGGCGACCGGACATGAGGTCGTCAAGCATCGCCGCAGCAATCTGGCCGCGGCGAAAGCCGCCGGTATGGATGCTTGAAAGGGACGGCACGGTGGAGTCGCAAATCAGAGGGTCGTCGTCGACGCCCAGAACGGCGATTTCGTCCGGAACCCGAAGACCGGCGAAAAGACACGCCTCCAGCACGTTGCGGGCCCGATGGTCCGCCGGGGCGAAAACCGCCGTTTCCCGTGGAAGTTCCCTGAGGAAGCGGACCATGCGCTCCCGTTCCGTCGGCCAGTCTCGCTTTTCTCCGGCGGTGGAGGAATCGAACACCGCGAAGTCGAACCCCCGCTCCGCGAGCGCGTCGCCGAAACCGAGGCGCCGCTCGCGACTCCAGCATTCGACGCTGGGCAGATCGACGAACGCGAACGAACGGTATCCCCGCGAAACGAAATAGCGCGCCGCCATCGTGCCGATCGCGCGTCCGTCTCGCCGCACATAGGGAATGCCCCGGAGCGGATAGTCGGGATCCTCCAGTTCCGGCCCCGGTTCCACGAAAACCACCGGGACGCCCAGCGCCGCGATTTCGCGCGCGTCATCGAAGCCGGTCCTGGAGACGATGATGCCGTCGACCCCCGTTTTGGGAAAATCGGCCATCCTCTCGCCGCTCCAGCGCTCGTCAAAAAGGCAGAACCACTGACCGCTTTTCCCCACGTGGTCGAGAATGCCGAGAAACGTCGAGCGCTCCGCCTTCCTTTCCAGCGAAAACAGGATTGCGACCTTTTTCGTGCGGTTGTCTGCCATTGTCATTGCCCTTTCAAGCATGGCTGGCCCTCCCTGGACCCGCGAACTGCACCTATGCCTTCTCAATGATCGGGATGTCGATGTTGCGCTTCTTGGAGGAGAAGTTGATGCCAATCAGCGTCACGGGACGCTTGCCGCCCTTCCACTTGTCGGCGTAGCCGCGCTCGCGGATCTGCCGCATCGCGGCCTCCGGCGATTCGTCGTATTTGAACTCGAAGACGTAAACGGCATCCGGACGCTGGACAATGGCGTCGGCGTAGCCGCGCGCAGAGGGGAACTCCGGCGCGGGGTCGGCCCCGAGCATGGCGAAGAAGAGCTGGAAGTAGCGCTTCGCCTCGGATTCGTTCGCAATCCGCCAGTCCGGAGGAATCTGCGCGTAAAGCGAGAAGAGCATCGTCTCCACCACTTCGCGGATGTCGCCGGCGGCGATGAGGCGTCTGGCCCGGTCGATGAGAGTTTCCCAAGAATCGTCCGGGAATCCGAGAATCCGGGAAACGTAGCCATCGCGCAGCGAATGGCGGATTTCCTCGTTCGGCGGCGCGAGACGGTAGGTGTCGGTGGCGGCGACGCCCTTGTCCTCTGGCTTGTCGGAGTGGAAAACCTCCTTAATCGTCAAGTAGCCGCTCTGGTAAAGTAGCGCTTCAATGGGTAGCGTCTCGGCGTCGCACACATCGAGTTGAATCGGGCGGACACGGACATTCTCCAGATCGTCCGGCATCTTGCCGACGGCCTTGATGCGGTTGAAGATGAGGGTCGAGCCGCCGGTAGCCTCCCAGTAACTCTTGAACACACCACCGCCGGGTGAGAAGAGTTTGCCGAGCGAGACTGGATTCACGACACGCGCTTCTGTTTGCGGTGAAAAGCGATAGCCGTCGAACCATTTGAGAATCTTGTCTCTGGTTGACTCAAAGTCCTGACCTAGTTTTTTCGCAAGAGCCTCGACATTCTCGCGAAGCGCACCGTCAATTTCGGAATGCGTGTAGCCAAGGAGTGTTGCGAAGCGAGCATCGTCCGACAAGTCCGTGAGGTGCGTAAGACCCGAGAAGACCGAGAGTTTCGTGAGCTTTGTCACGCCCGTCATCATCAAAAAGCGGATGACGTCGGAATTGATCTTCAGTTTCTCGTAGAAGTCGTGTAGAAGTTTACGAACGCGCTTCAATTCCCCGATGTCATCCAGAAACCCTGCCACCGGCTCGTCATACTCATCGACAAGAACAACGATTTTCTTCGTCGGCGAGAGTTCTGCGGCAGCCTTCAGGAATTTGGAGAACTTGCCGGGAATCGTGCCCTTGGAGGGAATGGCGAGTCCCGCCTGTTCATAAAGTCCATCGACGATTTCCCCAAGCTGCTCCTTGACCTCGGCGTAGGAGTCGCCGTTGGCGTTGGACATCGTGAAGGAATAAACGGGTGTCGGCGCAGTCCATCCCTCCCAATCTTCCTTGTCGATCGCCAGCCCCTTGAAAAGGTCCCTCCGCCCCTCGAACATCGCCTGAATCGTGGAGAGCATGAGCGACTTGCCGAAGCGGCGCGGGCGAGAGATGAAATACTGGGCATCCTCTTCCTTCCGGGCGAGTTCGTAAAGAATGCCGGTCTTGTCCACATACTTCGTTTCCTTGCCATTGATCAGGGTCGGGAAGTCGTGGACTCCGGTGGTCAGTTCCTGGATTCTGCGTTTCGCCATATTGCGCTCCTTGCCGTTTACGCCTTCAATTCTAGCAAAACGCGGGGCGAAATCCAAGTTGAAACTGTTGAAAAATGTTGCCAATGTGAAAATGTTGCCAATTGCCAATGCCAGCTGCCAATTGCTTTTAGCCACAAAGGACACAGAGTTCCCAAAGTCTGTGTGTTCCTTTGTGTTCTCTGGGGCTGCAAAATGGATATTGGCAACATTCAGAAAGGTTGAAAGGTCAGAGACGGAAGGTCATCGTGTTCCGTCCACAAGGACGGAAAGGTTCTGCCCGCGCAGGTAGCGGATGGAGATGTCGTGGCCACGCCAACGGAGATTGTCAAGGACGAACCAGTCCCACGCCGGATCGGCGAGCGGATCGACGCGGTAGCCGCCCTCGCCGTCTGGGACGAAGCCGCAGAGGCCCGTGACAACGAGGTCGCAGAAGGAGGAGTGGTTGTAGTCCTTGCCGCGTTCGCGCGGGAAGCGCGCCCGCATCTCCGGGTCGGAACGCATGATGGTCCGCGAAATCCAGTCGGGCTTGTCGGGGTTGAGGTTTTCGTCGATCCACGGCACGACGGTCCAGCCGTCGTCGCGGTCGCGCGTCCGCTTCTGCTGCGCGGCATACTGCCACATCAGGAAATCGAAGGCCCGCCGCCCCTCTTCGGACGGATGCGCGTGGAGGTCGTTGGCAAAGGCCGTCAGGGCGATGGAGGTCGCAAAGGGCCAGCTGGGGCCGTTCCACTGGCATTCGTGCCCCTCGTATGCGATTTTGAAGCCGGGGGCGCGGCGCTCCGGGAAGGTGAGACCGTATTTCGCGGCGAAGCCCTGCGGGTCGGAGAGCTGCGACCAGTCCGGTGCCACACCGACGGGAACGCCGAAATACCACGGCGCGTAGCCGTGCAGTTCGCGAACGGGATTCAGCGTCCCGTCGCAGCCTCGCGTCGAGAAAAAGCTCGTTCCAGTGTTCCAGCACTTCTCCATCAGCGCCTTGCGGACGCCCTCCGCCTTGGCCTCGAACTCGTCGGCGAGCGCGTCGCGGCCCGCTCGGCGCGCGACGGCGGCGATGCACCGAGACTCGCTCCACATGGCGCTGTTCATGAGCGGCTTCCACCCGTTTCCGCCAAGGGAGTATTCGGTGCCTTCGCGGGAATCGACGGAAAGGAAGCCGCCCGCGCCGTCGCCACCCATGCGGCCGGTGTCTTGCGCAGGCCAAAGCGAAATGCCGTCAAAGCCCTCCTCCCAGCGGCGGTAGTAGCGGACGGCGTCGTCGAGAAGCCGGACGGGAAGCTCGTCGAGGCCATGCGCTTCGGCGAACTGGCAGCAACCCGTGAAGAGCCAGCTCGAATATCGCCAGCGATGCTCCGACTGGGGGCCGGCGAGCCAGAAGCGGGCATGGTCCGCAAGATATCTCGGGTCGCGCAGCCAGCGTCCTTCGCGGAAGTGGTGGCCCGCCGGGCAGACGATTGTGTTGTCCGCACCGCTCCACGAGACCTTGGGCAGGAACTCCGTGACGCGCCACCCGCCGTCCGCGCCCCGGCGCAGATGCTTGCGGTAGGTCCACCAGCGGAAATAATACGTCCGCTCGATGTCCTTGTCGGGGCAGGCGAAGCGCGGGACGTTCTCCAGCATCCACGCCTCCGCATCGGCGTTCGGGATCGCGTTCGCGTAGAGTTCCTCGTCCATCGCGTTGAAGCGCCGGACGTAGTCGCGCAGAATCTTTTCCGTGTCGGGCAGGCGCGCGGGCGACGCTTCTAGGTCGAGTCCGCCGTGGACGGCGCAGCCGACGTATTCGGGGAAGCCGCTGCGGCCGTTGTAGTAGAGGAGCCAGCGGTCGTTCGCCTCGTCGCGCACGGCGGAGGGCTTGTAGGTCGCGCTGCCGTCCCACGTGCCGAGGTCCGGGGCCACGATGGGGTTCTGGTGAATGCGCCGCCAGCCCGTCACGCCGTCCTCCGACACGGCCGCGCCGATGCGCGCCGTGTCGATGTCCGAGTAGCCGATGTAGAACATCGCGAAGCGCCCGTCGGGAAGGGGATGCACCTCGCAGCCGCCCACGCGGTCGCGGTCCCACGAGTCGCGCGGGCCGTGCGCGAAGACGGGGTTGCCCTCGAACTTGCGCCATTCGAGGCCGTCGGCCGACTCCGCGTAGCAGATGACGTTCGGCTCGTAGGTCTCGCCGGCGGCGTACCACATCCGCCAGACATTACGCTCCGCGTCCCAGCGGACGTAGGGATTCATCACGGAGAGCTTTTCGCAGTCGGACTCTGGCACCAGAACGGGTTCGCGCCGGACGCGCGCGAAGCGTACGCCGTCTTGGCTTGTCGCGTAGCCGATGCTCGACATGCCGCCCGCCTGGCCGGTGTACCACAGGTGCCACACGCCGTCGCGGAAGACGGTGCAGCTGCGGTTGATGTTGTCCTCCCAGCCGCTCGCGGGATCGGCCTCCAGGCAGACTTCGGGCTCCTGCGACCAGTGGAGGCCGTCGCCGCTGCGGACGAGGGCGATTGCCTTGCGCGGCCGCCAGGAGAAATACATCGTCCAAGGCGCAGGGCCGTCGCGCACCACGTTTACGTCGAAGCACGTGCCGAGGCGCTCGCCGCCCAAAATCGGGTTTCCTTCGAACTTCGTCCAGAGGCCGGCGATCGGGCCGGTCCCCTTTTCCATTTCATTGTTCATTCTTTGCTTGCCACTCTTGGAGGATGGTCCGCCAGCGGGCCTTGTCAGCGTCGCTTGCGAAGGGGGCGTGGAACCAGTCCGTTCGGCCAAGCCGGCGGTTCTTGTCCTCGCCCATCGGATGGTAGGGCTCGATGTCAATGCGGACGATGCCGGGCGTCGTCTCGGACAGACGCCGGATATGGCGTAGCGCCTCGTTCGAGTCGTTCACGCCCGGAACGAGCGGGCACCGCAGGACGACCGATGCTCCGCGCGAGGAGAGAAAGGCGAGATTGTCGAGGATCGGTTCGGCGGGACACCCCACGAGCTTTTCATGGAGGGATGGCGGCGCCTTGACGTCCCAGAGCCACAAGTTGACGAGAGGCAGCAGCGCCTCGATGCGTTCGCGCGGCGCATAACCCGATGTCTCGACCGCCGTATGGATGCTCTCCGTCTTCGCGGCGGCGAGAAGCGCGCGTGTGAACTCGAAGTGCGCCAGCGGTTCGCCGCCGCTGATGGTGAGCCCGCCGCCTGAATTGTCGTAGAAGGCCTTGTCCTTGCGGACGCTTGCCATGACCTCCTCGACGGTCATGGCTTTGCCGACGATTTCCGGTGGCCCTCCGTTCTCGCCTGCCATCGTCTCCTGCTCGAAGGACTGCGATTCCGGGTTGTGGCACCAGAGGCAACGCAACGGGCAGCCTTTCAGAAAAACGACCGTCCGGATTCCCGGCCCGTCGTGGACCGCGAACTTCTCGATGTCGAAGACGATGGCAATTTCGTCGCTCACGCCTTATGCTCCGTTCGGGCGATGACGTCGTCCCGGATTGATTCCGCAAGCCCGACGAAGTAGGCGGAGAAGCCGGAGACGCGGACGCGGAGGCTCTTGTAGGCGTCGGGGTTAGCCTTCGCGGCGCGGAGCTCCTCGGCGGAGACGTGGTTGAGCTGGATGTGCAGCCCGCCTTCCCGGAAGTAGGTCTCGACAAGGGCTACGAGCTTCTCGAAGCTTTCGTCGTCCGTGACGATGCGCTCGTCCACGGAGAGGTTGAGAATGGAGTCGCCGGTCATGATTCCGGTGGGGTCCATGTGGGCGACAGAGCGCATGAGCGATGTCGGCCCGTCGCGGTCCTTGCCATTCGACTGTCCGCCGCCAAAGAGGAGGGCGCTTCCGAAAACGCGCCCGTCGGGCGTGGCCTTCGTTTGCGCCCCGAACCAGGCGAAGTGCGCATTGTAGCCGGTAAGGTTGCCGAAGGTGAGCGGATGGCCGAAGAAGTCGGTGCGTCCCTCGGCAAAAGCCGCGACCGAGCGGTAGAAGCGGTGCGCGACAGAGTCCGCGAGGTCGTCGCCGTTGCCGTAGAAGCGCCCGTCCCGGAGAATCTCCTCGCGCAGCGCCTCATGGCCCTTCCAGTCCGCATCGAGCGCCGCAAGGAGCGCCTCCATCGTGCAGCGCTTTTCCTCGAAGACGAACTGGCGGATCACGCAGAGCGAGTCGATGAGGTTGGTGGAGCCCATGAAATGCGCGCACCAAAGGGCGCGGGTGGCGCCGCCCTGCGTCACGCTCGCCGCGCGTTCGATGCAGCCTGACATGAGGAGGGAGGTCAGCACGTTGCAGTCGCGCGAGCGGAGCATGTTGAAGCGGTTGGAGTAGTCGAGGATCGTCTCCAGGTCGTGGCGCAGCTCCTGCTCGTAGAGAGAGTAGAAGGAATCGAAGTCGCGGCAGGCGAGGGCTTCTGCGCGGCGTCCGTCGAGGGTACGCACGAGGGAGCGGACGATGTTCACCGTGTTGCCACCGAGCGAGATGCCGCCCTGGAAGGCAGGCTCGTTGCAGCCGACCATGATGTAGTCGAAGGCCTCCTTCCATGGCATGCCGCGGCGGCCAGTCATGTCGGCGATGCGCGGCTCGTCGTTCACGAAGGCGATGCGCTTGTTCCTGTCCTTGCGTTCGGCGTCGAGCATCCGGCGCAGCACGGAGCGCGGCGTGAGTTGGTTCCAGCGCAGCGAAATCTGCGGGCGGACGAGGTCGGTCTCCATCAGGGATTCGACAATCAGCTCCGAGAGGTCGTTCCAGGCGCATCGGTGGTCGATCGTGTAGCCGCCGACGACGAAGTGCGACTCCGCGCCCTTGTCGGCGTTTCCCGAACTCGGCGGCGTGTAGCCGTGGATCATTACGAAGAGTTCCTGGAGCAGCTCCTTTGCGTGGTCGCGGGTGAGTGTGCCGTCCGCCAGTCCGCGCTCGTAGAGCGGCAGCAGATACTGGTCTGGGCGGCCGATGCTGTCTGGCTGGAACTGGAAGCAGAAGTAGAGGCACTGGACCGCCTCCTCGAAGGTCTGCGCCGGATGCTCGGGGACGCGCTCGCAGTTCGCGGCCATGCGTAGGAGCGCAGCGCGGCGTTTGGGCGGCGTCGCAGGATCGACGGCGCGGCGGCGGCACTCGGCGGCGTATTGGTGCGAGCGGTTGACGATGCCGCGGATCATCGACTCCAGTCCCGCGAGAAACTCCAGGCGCTTCATGTCGGACTCGTACTGGCGGCGCGCCCCGACAATCTCCGCGCGAAGTCCGACAAGGCCGATGCGGATCACCTTGCCGAAGTCGGCGTTGGAGTGCTGCCACTCGAATGTGCAGAGGTTCTCCTGCGGATGCCGATAGTATTTGCCGGCGGCCTCGTAGAAGAAGCGGTGGCCGATGCGCGGAAAGAGAGGACCCTCGACCGAGCCGTCGAAACGGATCATGCCGACGAGCTCGTTGTCGTCGGAGAAGGCGCATGGCTGTGCCGACATGTACTCAGTCAGTCTCTTGGCGATGCGCTGAGGATCGGAAAGCTTCTCGTCGAAGGCGTCATAGTCGACCTTGACTTGCTTGGGATAGATGTCGCCCGCGTGTGCGGCGACGATGAGGCGTTGGATGCGGTCGTTCATGGTTCGTTGGCTGGTTGGGCAGTTGGTTGGCTGACTAGTGGTTGGTCGTCATCCGCCCTACGTCACCTTAGCACGGCGAAAGCTGTTCGCCGCCATCGACGCGGAAGACCTGGCCGGAGATGTAGGCGCCGCCAGGGCCACAGAGGAAGACGGCGAGGCGCGCGATGTCGTCGGGCGTCCCGACATGTTCGAGGCGGCTCAGCCCTGGCGTCGGCTCGACGCGGTCGCCCCCGAAGCGGATGCGCGTCGAGGGCGTGTTGATGTTGCCGGGAACGATGCAGTTCACCGGGATGCCGTCGTGGCGGAGGTTCGCCGCAAGGAGCCGCGTGTATTGGTGGACGGCCGACTTGGCGACGGAGTAGGCGGCGAAATCGCCGCCGCCGGTTTTGTTGCCACCACATCCCGCGATGGAGCCGATGGTGACGATGCGTCCGTCGCCGCGCCCGCGCATGTCCGGGACGACGGCGCGGCAGCAGAGCATGGTCGTTAGAAGGTTGTGGTCGATGACGGCGTGGACAAAGCTGGTGTCGAATGTGGCAGCGTTGCCTTTCGGCGATTCGGTCCGCAGTGCTACACCGACATTGCCGCCGCCTGCCGCGCAGACGAGGATGTCGATCTTGCCGAGGCTTGCGCGGATTTTCTCCGCGCAGCGCGACACTTCCTCCTCGCGCGAAAGCTCGCCACAGACGGCGATGCAGCGGACACCGTATTCGCGGGCAATCTCGGTCGCTACATCGTCAACCGAAGTCCCCTCGCCAGAAGAGCGCAGGTTCGTCTGGTTGCGGCCGGAGATGGCCATGTCGCAGCCAGCTTCGGCTAGCCGTTCGGCAATGCGCCTCCCTATGCCGCGTGACGACCCTGTGACCCACGCGATTCTTCCTTGAAGCTCCTTGTCCATGTCACGTTCTTGCTCGTTCTTGTTCGGCTCTTCCGGCGTTTGCACTCGCTAGTGCTTTTCAAGTTCATAAAACAGCGTCGCCGCATCCGGGTCGTAGTCCGTGCGGGCCGTGAAGACGAGCCGCCCGGTCGCAGGATCGCGTTCGACCGGAATTTCGCCAAGGCGGAGTCCGGCGGTGTTGAGGCGCCACGCCCTCCAGTCGCCGTCCGCAGTAGCAAGAGCGATTTCCGCCGCGCCGTTGCGTGCGAGGTGGGGAAGTCCGCCCCAGTCTTCGAGAATCGTCAGTTCCGGGTCGCGGTAGCGGACGCCGCTGTTCTGCACGTCGGTAAGGTGCGTGACAAGGATGCGCGAAGATTCGGGAAGGGGCTGGCCGTCGAGCGACGAGGCCCAGACCGTGGCGGGGGTGGCGGCGAGCGCGAACCGCAGCGCCCCGGCGTCATGCGCGCCGGATTCCGCAAAGCCGCCCGCCGTGCGGGGGGTGTCGATGAGGAAGGTGCCCGCGTTCTGGTCGATGCGGATCGCGCCGTGGGCTTTCTCCTTGGCGCCAAGCGCGGCCAGGTCGGCCCCGGCCTGCCTTGAAGTGGTGGAGAGCGTGGCGTGGGGAACACGGACGACGGGGGACGCCCACGAACCCCCGGCGGACACCACCGTCCCCACCTTCGCGTGCCAGCCCGTCCACAAGAGGGCGGGAAGTTCGCACTTGGGCGCGCCCGTGCGCGGGTCGCGCAGCGCAGACACGTCGAGGACAAGCGGATATTCGGCATCAAGCTCTGGAAGGTCGCGACGGAGGAAGAGGCAGAGGGCGGCGCGTTCGGAGGCGAGGCCGAGCGGGTCGGCGTTCAGGTTGAAGTAGTCCATCCGCCCGCCTGGCTCCTCCACGCCTTGGCGGTCGTGGCTCCATGCGAAGCGCCACATGCCGTCCCAGCCCTGAAGCGCGCCGAGCGCGCCCGTCACGATCCCCCCGCAGCCCCGGAAGCGACCGGGGCCGCTGAAGTTCCACTCCGTAAGGCAGAAGGGCTTGTCCATGAGCCGCCGCCACTCGACATCCCGGCCTCCGGCGCCATAGCCCGCGATCGGGTTCCTGTTCGGGCAGCTGCTCGGAAGCGACCACTGTTTTTCCAGAAACATAGGGTGATCGACGTAGAAATGGTCGTCCACGAAGTCGAAGTGCGTCCGCGACAGCTGATACTGCACCGGGTTGTACCACGACGAGAGGTTCGACACCGGGGCGCGGCAGCCGCACTTCTCGCGAACGAACGCCTTGAGGCGCTCGAAAAGCATCGTCTCGCGCTCGGCGAGGAACATCGCCACCGCACCCGCGCGCCGCCCCTCCGGTGTGTCTCCGGTCGCCTTGAGATCGTCGGGAATTTCGTGGGGGATTTCGGCGAAGGCGGCATTGCCCGCCTTCGCCGAAATCCACTCTTCCCACGCCTCCCGCACGCATGGGTGGGCGCGAAGCGCGGCGCCGCCCCAGTTGCCGAGGTTGCCCTCGTTGACGAACGAGAGCGTCGCGAGGGCCGGTTCCCCGGCGAGGCTGCGCCCCGTGCGCGGGTTCACGTGGCACAGGAAATTCTCCGTCCAGGCGCAGAGGTTCGAGAAGGCCGGTTCCCAGAACGCGCAGAGGATCTTGTAGGTGGCCGCGTTCCCGACGACGCCGTCGCGGTCGATGCCGATGGCGCGCCACGGCGTGGAATACGAGCGCGAGACGAAGAGATCGGTCGTGAGATAGACGCCCCGCTCGACGCACGCGGCGACGAGGTTGTCTAACTTCTCCCACTGCTCCGGCGTCGGCGTGACGTCGTCCTGCCCCGGATAATGCCAGCCGTTGTCCACGATGAGGAAACGCTCGTGGTGGTGGATGCGGAGCGCGTTGTAGCCCATGCGGACGAGGTTGGCGACGAAGCGGTCAGCCGCCTCGCGCGACGAGGGGAGGTTCGCCTCGTTGCAGAGGTTGACGCCGTAGAAGCGTTGCGGGACGCCCGGAATCCCCTCGAACTCAAAGTGGTCGCCGACGGCGATGACCCGTCCGAACTTGCCTGCCGGAGCATGGCGAGGCAGTGCCTCCGTGAAGTCAAGCGCCGAACCCGGCTCGATCCACGGGTCGAAACGGAGCGGAATCCAGTCCGCCCCGGCCTCGATGGTTATGGGTTCGGCAACGACATTGACGCAAAGGCCGCAGAGAACAGCGCAAAGGGATGCGGCAAGTTTCATCGCATGATGACGGTTGTCGCCTTGGGCTTCGTCAGCACTGTCGCGCCGGGTTGCTTCACGAGGCTGGCGCACGCGAACTCGACCGCGCTGGCGTCAAGCGTCGCGCCAGATGCCACCGTCACGATGCCGTAGGTCGCCGTGTCGCCGGCCAACGTGACCGTGCCCCCGGCGACCATGAGGTCGCAGGCGTTGGACAGCGCGGCCCCGGACACCGTAAGCGTGCCCGTTCCGGTCTTGACGATATTGACGTGCTCGCCGATCGCGACGGTAAACGCAGCGTCGGCGTCGCCATAGCCGAGCGTCAGCGTCGAAACGGTGGCCGCGCTGTTCGAGACAATGCCTGCGCCGGTTGCGCCGGAGAACTCGGCATCGAATCCGTTCAGATCGAGAAAAGCCCCCTCCGCCACCGTCAGGAGTCCGCGTCCCGGCTTGAACTCGGAATCTGTCACGAGTACGTCTCCGCCGAGGATGGCGGTCGGCCCCGTGTAGTCGCAGGCGGAGTGTTGCGTAAGTCGATTGAAACGAAGGGTTCCGGCGCCACGCTTCGTAAAGCCGCCGTCGCCGGTGATGTTGATCTCGCGGTTGCCGGTGCTGCCGCCGCAGAGGGCGCGGTCGACGGCGTTCGACACGTCGATGGGATTTCCGTTGATTCCGACGACCGTCATCTTCGGTTCAAAGATGGCGTTGCTCGTACGGCCTCGTCCGCGGACGTAGAAAAGCGGCAGCGACGCGGATTCGCCCGAAGTGTAGGGAACATACGAGCCGCCATCGAAGCAGATCCGGGAAGAGCCGGCTCCGAAATGCTGGATGCAGTTTGCGCGTAGCCATCCGTTCGACCCCAGGACAACTTCGGCAGTGTCGCTGGCATTCTCGGCTTGGAAAAGCATCGTGAACGCCCTGCCGTTGTCGAGGTTTGTCCCGCCCGCCGACACGGTGGCGTTCGTGACGCCCAGAAACATCGAAAGAGGAAAATCGAGCTGCTCGGACTGATAACCAAGGCGCAGCCCCTGAACGCCTGTCAACGAAGCTCTGTCGATCACGGAACCCGAAAACGGCGACACATTCGCGCCTAGGGCCATGTACACGCTGTCCTCCGTTGTCAACTGCCCGCCGTCATGGAGAGACAGCGTTTTGATTGCCGTGGCACCGTTGCCTACTCCCCAACCGGCATTGTAGGCGATTCGGATTGCCGCGCCCCTGCCGATGTCCAAGCTGTCGCAGGAGATGGCTCCTCTGTTTGCGTACAGCCAGCTTGTCGCATTGACGCCTTCGGCATTGAAGAACTTCAGCGGAACTCGCATGAAAGATGCCGGATTGGCATTGTTCTTGGCTTCAGACGGGAGATTGTTGATTGAGATGGAATAGCCGCGTCCAATCAGTTGGAATGGGTTGCTGACCGAAACGGAAGAATCGTATTTGAACATTCCCCCGAAGGTGATGCCGGCGCTGGAGGGGCCATACATCCTGTCGGCGTAGTAGCCATTCATGGACGTGAGGTCGATCGTGGTTGAATTGCCGACACTCGAGTTGAGTTCGTAGACGGACTGCGCCGATGCGGATATTGCCAGGGAGAGCGCCGCAAGCGGAGCGGCGACGAGTTTTATCGTCTTCATTGTTTTCCCTTCGGGATTGTGCTGTTTGCGTTGCGGCGGCCCGCGCGGGCCGTCCGGCGCCGGGAAGCGCTCCGGGCTATTTCAGGAGACTCCATACGGCACAACACAAGTATAGCACTCCCCCGATGGTTGATTTATACATTCCAATAATATTTTTTTCACGGATGCCAGTTGAGTTTGCGCCACTCACTCCCTGCCCAGCAGCTTCGCGGCGGGCAGGATAAAATCAAAATATCCGTCGGCCGGGACTGTCTTGGCAAGATGCCCGTCATAGACAAGTGCCGTCCGTATCGAGGTGTCGGTCATTCTGCGAAGCACCTTGACCTTTTCGGCGACCTCATCAACGATGCCGCCATCGATCACCCGCCGCCGCTTGATCTCCACGACCATCATCGAGCGCCTCGTCTGAATGAGCAAATCGATCTGGAGGCCCCGGACGGAGGAGCCGGCCTTTCGCGCGTATGGCGCGGCCGACAGGACTAGCGACGATTCAAGGCCAAGGTGCGGGAACAGGTCGGGGATATGGGACAGGATTAGGTTTTCAAACTGGAAACCGAGCAGCGATTCCCATCCTGGCAGCTGCTCTAGTGACGAAAAGCGGAACAACCCCTCCTCTATGGCAGTCCTCCTCGGCTCGATGGCGTGAAGGTAGAACCTGGCGTAATTGTCGCTTATGCGGTAGCGTTCAAGCCGGAGCGGCTTGCCCGTCATCGGATTCAATCCGCTTTCCCTTGCGGCGAAGCCCGCCAGCCGGAGGTCTTTCAACGCCTGCGTGATTGCCCCGTTGGGGACTGTTTTCATGATGGCGGCCAGCTGGGAGGCGGATTTCGGGCCGTCGGCCAAAAGCCGCAAAACGCGGCCGCGGCTTTCCGTCCGGCGTCCAAGCACGGCGGAGAAAACGTCGTCGAACTCCCTGAAAAGAAGCGCACGGGGCAGGAAACACATTCGGCGTATGTTCTCGTCGGCGGAAAGCTGCGGCTTGATTTCCTCGAGATACTTCGGGACGCCGCCGGTAACCGAAAACAAATCGAACAGCTCCCCGGATGACAGCCTTTCCGCATTCGGACCCAGCATCTTTACGGAATCGGCCAGTGACAGTTCCTTTATCGCCAGGTCAAGGGAATCGCGCCCGACGAACCCCGTATTGTCGAGTATGTTCTCCGCAATCCACGAGGAAACGCTGCCACACAGGACGAAAATCAGATTGGGGTGCTTCCTGAGACGCTTGTCCCACGCCTCCTTGAAATACCCGGGGAAATCGGGGCAGTGGCCGCCAAGCCAGGAAATCTCGTCAAGAAGCACAACCGTCCTTGCGTCATTGGGGATGATGCCGTCCAGCTGGGCGAAGGCCAATGACCAATTCGAGGCCGACTGGCTATCTCTTTTCGCGTATTCGGCTATTCGTTCGCAGAAATGGCGCCGCTGGTCGGCGTCGGTCACCCCTTTTCTTGGGGGCAGGCCTTCGATGGCGATGAAAAACTCGGCCGTCCTTGCCGCGAACTCCTCGATCAGCGTGCTCTTGCCTATGCGTCGCCGTCCCCGGCATGTGACCAGGACGCCGGAATCGCGTCCCCACAAGGCTTCCAGCGCACTCAATTCATCGTCTCTTCCGACAAACATCCGTATCTCCTTATTCGCAAATAACGCCAGAGATTATACCATGCGGGCGCATTTCTTGCAAATAAAATCATATCTGCTAATTTCGATTTTTACAATTAGCAGATATGAAAAAGGCAAAATATACGCTGAAATATTTCTGCTAAAAAACTTTTTGCATTTAGCAGATACTTTCATCGCTTGAAACCCGCAAAATGCCGCCCTGCTGTCGGCGCTTGGCCTGCCCAATTCACGGATGCCAGTTGCGCTTGCGCCACTCGCCCATGGACATCCCGGTGCGTTTTTTGAAGAGCCAGTGCAGCGCGATGTGGGAGCGGAACCCGCAGAAGTCGGCAATGGCGCCAATGGGTGTGTCCGTGCGGGAGAGGAGCGTGAAGACCTTTTCGAGTCTGACGTGCAGGATCTCCTTCAGCGCCGAATGCCCCACGGCCTCGCGGAAGCGAAGGTCGAAGAGCGGACGCGAGCAGCGGAAGCGCTGCGCGAGTTTAGCGACCGTGAGTCCCTCGCAGGCCTCGCGTCGTATGGTCTCCATGGCTTCCAGGACGAACGGTTCACGCCGCCCGAAACCGCCTGTCGATTCCCGCCGCACGGCAAGCAAAGGCTTGACGAGAATTTCCGCGCCCCGAGTCTCGATGGAGGTTTTTTTGACAGGATTTAAAAGATTGACAGAATTTTTGTCAGCCACAGAGGACACAGAGTTCACATAGCCTTTGTGCTTCTTTGTGTTCTTTGTGGCTAAAACATCCCCAATGGCCTTTGCCGCCAGATACCCGGCCAGTTCGTGGTCGATCTGAATGCTGGAAAGCGTCGGGTGTGATGCCTCGCAGAGCACCGGGTTGCTGTCCACGCCGAGCAGCGTCAGGTCGCGCGGGATGGAGCGGTGGCAGCTCCTGGCCGCGGCGGCGGTTTCCACCGCTGCAAGATCCCCCACCGCAAAAATGGCGGTGTGGTGCGGAAGGGCGGCGAGCCACCGCGCAAGTCGCGCCTCGCGGAGCTCCTTCGCCTCGTTGCGCCATGGAAGGCGGGAAAACGGCTTGCCGGACGCGGCGGCAAGCGCGGCGAAGGCCCGCTCGCGCCGGAGCGACCAGCCCCTCCTTCCCGTCGGCCAGGCGAACGGCACTACCGCAAACGCCTCGGGCAAACCGGCGGAGAGCTCCCGGAAGGCCGCTTCGGCGATGGCCGCGTCGTCGTAGCCCACCCGTACGCCGCGCCCGCCGTAAAGGGTGGGTTCCGCATGCATGTAGACAACCGGCACCTCGCCAAAGAGCCTCGGCGGAAGGTCGCGGCGGCCGCAGGAGCAGTCCACGACGCATCCGGCCACGGGCTTGTGCGCGGCCAGCAGATCGTGGATGGCGTCCGGACGCGACTTTTCTGGCGGCACGACAACAACGTTCCATCGCAGGCTGTCTGCGCATCGCCGCATTCCGGCAAGACTCGCCGCCTGCATGCGTCCACCCATGCTGGCATCAAGATAGAGTATTGTCGCGCTCACTTCAAATCGGGTTCTAGTCCAAGTTGTGTGATTCCGTTTTCATGGCGCGAAGGATAACTCGCCATGGTGATGGACAAATGCTACCATTGCGCATGGCAAAAGTCAAGCGATTCCCTTCAATGGCAGTGTCAATAGATTGTGTGTCCCTTTATGCACTGCCTGACTTATTTCTCATTTGGAATCTCTGGGCGCAGGAGTTTTGGACAGGATTTTGACAGAATTGGCAGGATTTTTTGGAACAGCAATCCTGTGAATCCTGTCAAACCCCCACACGTCTCGATAGAATGCCTGTGCCCCAACTCTCTATGCCACACGGAAGTTCTCGTTGTCAATAGATTGTGTGTCCCTTTATGCACACTTCACAGCACTCAGGGCATACCGCCGCCTTCTTCGCGTATTCGACGAAGATGTCAACACGCCTCCCCTCCACGTCGAGTTCAACTTTTGAAACCTCACATTCCTCGCCAACACCAAGCAGAACCGAATAATGCTCGTTCACATCCATGACTTCATTACCTCTTCCTCTCTATCATAGCATTTCCAAGCCTCTTTTGCCGTCACCTCTGGCACTAACTTTGGCCTCCCTTCCACAAAAAAATTGGAAGAACCATGAATATAGGCATTAGTTGGCCAATTTGCTCCAGGACAATATGTTGTTGGGGTAGATGTAAGCATGGAATCTATCTGCCTGGCAATGCCATCAACATCAATTTCACCATTGAAGCACCTTATTCTAAAACCTGCGTTACCGCGCGAGAAATACAATGATGCCCCAACATGCTTTGCTGCTTCTGCAGAAATGTTTTGCACAAGGCAGAAATCCCCTATTCCAACGTATGCCTTATATAATGGATAGCAGAGCGTCTATTGGCGCTGAACACATTACTAAATCTTTCAGTAGAGCATATCTTGCTTTTTCCGCATCTTTTGCGAATAAGATGCTAATTACAGCGTTTTTTCAGTGCCTTTAATGTGTAAATCCTCAACAATGCAAATATCTTTGCCGTCTTCAAGAGGTGAAAAATCGGCATCAGGGAAAAGAGTCAAAAGCTTTTGGATAATATCTTCCTTTGTGAAATAATCGCACGGATCGTCAAACCTAAAGCTTGCTCTTACGCAATAGTAATCAACCCTCCGCATCAACACTTCGTCCATATTACTAGTCCTAAAACCCACCGCTTCAGAAGAAATGCTTGTGGTGGGGCTAAACATAAGTAAAAGAATTGAGGAAATGCTTGGTATATATTTCATGGATCGCTCCTCCAAAATCACCTTAAATAGACAAGCGGCACTATACAAATGTCTTCAACGTCGCCAGCATGCGCGGCTTCGGGGCTTGTTGATACATCTATGGCTTCTGCAAGGTATAATTCGAGGCTTTCCCCCAAGCATGGACCAGCACAAGCATCGAAAATTATTCCGTTGCATAAGGCAAAAGCATGATTGCCAAAGGGAACGCGTAATGGCAAGATTAAGTCTGGATCTACATTTGGGCTGGTGCCATTGCTCATGTAGAATGGATTATTACACAACCCTACGCCCACTAAGTTTAACGAGTTTATATACCCAAATGGCGTCATATACAAAAAATACGCTTCAAGCCCTAATGCTGTCGCAAGTGAAACAACTCCGCTTGCTTGATCATAACAATTGACGACACTTCCACTTGTTTTTCCAATGTATTCCGATAAGGAAAAGACAGCAGCAGCTGTTGCCGTATAATATAATGGACTGCCGCTTGTGGTATCATATGTTAACCCATGCCCACTATGCAAATATTGGGTGATTTCCTTCATGGAATTGAAGTCGTTTTTACCAGAGCACCCAGCTGTTTCTATAGCGAATGACAAAGCACTGACCCAAGGGTTCTGTGAACTGTTTGCCGTCTGAGTCCATGGCGCTTTGGGATAATCCCAGAGCGTATAAATCACATGGCCGGAAGTATGGTCACTAACAAGCCCAAGGGACGACACGTTTAGGCCATCAACTTCACTAAAGCCCCACGTCCATGAATCAACGGATTTGAAAACCGTTGAAGGCGTTTGCCCCGCTAGTTCAAATTCAACAAATTCGCTGTTTCCTCCTGTAGGCGATGTGCTTTGCGAAACACCGCTAGCAAATGCGACAGACCTTTCCAGAGCATCACCCAACGAGCCATTGTCATCATCAGACAGTCCATATATTTTCGCCGAAGATATGGATGACGGGGCTATCGAGAATGAGACCTTGATTTTGGCTACAGTATTTCTGATATAGGCAACCGGGTAATTCGACATATCCCTGACATATTCCGGAAGTGGCAAATTTTCGTCATATGCCATCCTTATGTTCAGGGCATCATCAATTGCGGAGTCTTGTTTGTAGTTGAACCATATTTTTCTGACTTCAATTTTTACCGCAGTCAACTTCACCTTATCGGAACATTTGAAAATGTCTTTGTTTTCGCCATCAACATTCTCGTCATATTCAAGGTTCAGCTCGATATCGCGCATTGCGGCGCTTGGAGCGACGCCCTCGACGTAGAGAGTCCCTGGCATCGCCGACACCGTGTCCCACGTCTTCGGCAACGTTACTTCATGCGTCCTGCCCATGTCCGCCCAGACCTTTATCCGCGAGCCGCCGATTAAGGGGCCGCGGCGTCTGCCATGCCGGCAGGCGCCGCAAGAGCGACAAACCAATGTTTGAAAGCAGTCATGCGCGAGACTCCCTCCGCAGGGTTTTCAGTCGCCGCCTATTCTACCAGAACAAAGCCCGCCATGCAAGGGGACGGAGGTTGTCAGGACAGGATTAACAGGATGGACAGGATTCTAGAGACCACAATCTTGTTAATCCTGTCAAAAAAAGGCGACATTTGACATTCGACAGCCGACAACCCAGCCGACATTCGACCTTCCGGCCTTTAAACCTTTGACGGGTCGTTCTTAACGAAACCCTGCACGTTCCACGCGGTTGGGATTTGCGGCATCGCCATGCCCGCTACGCACCGGTGGCTTGGACCGCTAATATCCCAAATCCTCGTCCACCAGCACAACAAGCATCGGCGTCGGCCTGGGCCGCCTGTCAAGGACAACAGTCACATTGCAAATCCTGTCCGGCGACGAGCAGTCAGCGCATTCGCCCGTCGCGGCGCAGGGGGTCTTCCTGCCAAGCCTGCGGCAGTTCGGGGGGCAGGCCTCACGCTTTATGCGCGCGATGGCCTCTTCAACGCCCCCTTCGACAATCTTGTTGCGCCCGACGACGAACACCACTCGCCTCGGCCCGAATATCGAAGCGGCCACGCGGTTCCCGTTGCCGTCGATGTTCACAATCACCCCGTCCGCCGTGAGCGCGTTCGCGCTCAGCAAAAACAGGTCGCAGCCAAGTTCGCCTCGCATCGTCTCGAGCTTGCGCTCCGCCGGGAGCTCGGGGTCGCCGTGCCAGAACAACGTCTTGCCGGCCGCGCGGGCCATGGCCTGTATGCCCAGCCCGCCTATAGTCATGGAGCCTCCGAAGCCCACGCTTCCGGCCTTGGCGAGCTCCTGCCTCACGGCGTCGGCCGCTTCGGCCGATGTCCGGCACACCCGCGTTTCGAAACCGCGCCTGGCCAGCGCCGCCGCCACATCATTCAGCCGCGCCATCGCCCGCCTCCATGTCGCCGTCGCCGGGGATTTCGCCCGCATCCTCCATCTTCGAGAGTATGTCGAGGACATGGTCGCCCCTTTCAAGCGACTCGTCAAGCGTAAAATTCAAAACCGGCGTGTATTTCATGCGGATGTCGCGATTCACCAGCCGCTGGAACTCCTGCCTGCGGGCCTTGACCTGCGAGAGAATGTGCGCCCGGTCCTTCGCCGGGCTGAATACCGATATCGCCACATTGGCGTTCCTCAGGTTGCTGGCCACGCTCACGCGCGTCACCGTTATCGCCGCGACATTGACCCCCGAGCCGGCCATTACCACCGGCACGGCCTCCGCGATTTCCCTGCGTATCAGGCTGTTGAGCCTCTCGATTCTGTCCACTGCCATTGTTTTCCTCCTAATCTTGCTTTCCTTGCATAGTAGTATACCAAAAGAGCAAGTGGCGGGCGACGGCGCAGTTGTAATTTCGCCCCATTTCCCCCTCCTTTTGCTATAATATTGGCGAAAGGACGCATGAAGTAATGGAAGAGACAAGGATGCCGTATCTTGAGGTGACCGCCGGGCCGGACACGGGCAGGCGCTTCGCCCTGCCGGAAGGCGTCACCACAATAGGGCGGTCGAGCGAGTGCGGGATCGTCCTGAAGGACCCGCTTCTTTCCCGCCGCCACTGCAACGTCACGCGCCACGGCGACGAGATTTCCATTTCAGACCTCGACAGCGCAAACGGCACCTTCGTCAACGGCAAGGAGACGAAGACCGCGACACTGGGGGATGGCGCGGAAATATCGATTGGCGACAGCGCCATCAGGCTGGCGGCCATGGCGGAGGCGCCGTCGGCGGCCGCCGACGGGGCGCCCATTGTAGACCTGGGGCTTGGGACCGGCGGCGGCGACGCCCCCGAAGCGGCGCGTCCGAACTGGCGGCCACTGCTCTGGGCCGTGGCGGCCGTGGCGGTCGTGGCCACTGCGGCATCGTTCATCCTCCGCGGCGGAACCGGGCCCGAAGAACCCGTAATCACCCAGCCGGCGGCACCCGACCTCCTCCCGCTCCAGATTGCCTATGAAAAGGTCGAGGCCGACGCCGAAAACATTTTCCGCTACAACATGGAGCTGTCCCCCGACGGGCTTCTCTCCATCGAAATCGACGACCTTGCCGAAGGCAGGCACGTCAGGAAGGAGGCGCAGATCGCCGAGGAGGGGATCCGGCGCCTCGCCCGCCAGCTGGAGAGGGCCGGGATGTTCTCGATTGAGACGCCGGCGGCCGGCATTTCCCCAAATGGCGGCCTGACGCGCATGTGCGTCTCCATAGTCGCCGGCCGGCGCGTGGCCTGCGCCACCGCCGAGAACCGCGCCCCGCAGCCGGCCTTCTCCGCAGTATGCGACACCCTTGAGACATTTGGCAGGAACGAGCTGGGCATCTGGGCCATGCAGTATCCCACTGAAAAGCTCGTCGAACTCGCGCAGGAGGCCTTTACGCGGGCGCGCAACCTCTTCGACCAGCGGGGGATCGCGCACGGCAACCTCTATCTGGCCACCAAGTCATGCCAGGAGGCGATGTTCTACCTTGAGACCGTTGAGCCAAAGCCTGCCTTCTTCGCGGAGATGCTGGAGACGATGCAGGAGGCCGGGGAGGAGCTCTCGCGCCGCTACGGCGAGCAGCGTTTCAGGGCCGACCGCGCAATCAACCTGCGCGAATGGCAGGCCGCCGCGGAGGAACTCAGGATTCTCAGGGAGCTGATTCCTGACGAGGACGACCAGCGCAATGCCGACGCGACACGCAAGCTCCTCGATGTCGAGAACCGCCTGAAGAGGAAAAAGTAGCGCCACATGGCGCATGGAGGATGGATACGATGCCTATTCGAAACGTTTCACCGGCGATGGCCGCGGCCGCGCGGACGATGGCGGTTGCGGCACTTGCCCTGGCCGCCGGCCCGTCATGGGCCACAAGGCAGGCGGAACCGGCGCTGCCGCCATGCAGGGTTTCCGTCGAGGTTGAGCCGCGGGAGGCGCAGGTCGCGATTGACCGCCGGCCGTTGGCCGAATTTCCGGGATACGCCTCCGACGGGCAGGGGCGGTTTGAAGTCAGGCTCCCGCCCGGGGACCACTTCGCCGAGATTTCCGCGCCTGGCTTTGACACGGCGGTTGTCCCGCTGCCGATCCGCGAAGGTGACGGGAACGCCATACTGGCCAGGTCCCTCGAAAAGACCACAGGCCTGGCGCTTCTCCGCAGCGACCCGCCTGGCGCGACGATCCAGATTGGCGGCGTTTCGTATGGCACTGCGCCGAAACTCATCCGCGACCTCCCGCTCGGCACCTGGCAGGCGACTTTCGCCCTGCCGGGCTACAAGGAGACGACGATCCAGTTCACGCTCAAGGACAGGACGCCCGTCGCGGCCGACGCCAGCCTGACATCGGACACCGCGACGCTTGTGATTTCCGCAAGCGTCCCCGGCGCGGAAATCCGCGTGAACGGGGTGGCGCGCGGCAAGGCGCCATGCCGTGTCGAGCGCATCCCCGCCGGCGACATCATAGTCGAGGCCTCCGCCCCCGGATACAAGGACTTCCTCCAGCTCGGGAAGGTCGGCGAGGGCGAAACCGCCACGATAGAGGCGCGCATGGAGGAACTCCCCGCGACTCTGTCGGTGTACTCCCTGCCCGATGGCGCGCGCGTCTACGTGGACGACAACTTCAGGGGCGAGACGCCGCTTGACATCGATGGCCTGGCCCCGGGCGACCACCGCGTCCGCGTCGAGCGCCCCGGATTCGACCCAATGGCAAGGACGGTTTCGCTCACGCGCGGGAACTCGGCGGCCGAGGAGTTCCGGCTCAAGGCCAACACGGGGAGGCTTTCCATCACTTCGGTCCCTGCCGGAGTCGCGGTCTATGTCGATGGCGTGAAGCTCGGCGAGACCCCGCCATCGGAGGTCAAGGACCTTTCGGGCGCACTTGAACTCGACGGCATCGCGGCTGGGACGCGCAGCCTGAAATTCGACAAGCCCGGCTACTATGGCAAAAGCGTGGAGTGCGCAGTAAGACGAGGCGAAACCACGCTCCAGCGCATTGAGCTCCAGAGGCGCTTCATCCCCGACTACGAAGTCGTGACAGAAACGGGGCCGCACAGGGGCGTCCTGGTGTCCGTCACAGCGGAAGCGGTGCGCATCGAGACGCGGCCCGGAATAGTGAACGCATACCAGATGGACAAGGTGGTGTCGCACGGCCCCCTGAAGGAGGAGTGAGCCCGCCGGCTATATGGCGAGCATCCGGTCGATCGGGGCGCGCGCGAGGCGGATGGTTTCGGCGTCGAGCTCTATGCGCGGCGCCATGTCCCGCAGGGAGTCGCGGAGATTCTCAAGGGTGAGCTTTTTCATGTTCGGGCAGCGCAGCGGCGGCTCCACCGGGAAGAACTCCTTGCCGGGATTCTCCCTGCGGAGGCGGTGGAGTATTCCCTCCTCGGTCGCGACGATGAAGGACTTGGCGTCCGACTCCCGCGCGTATTTGAGCATTCCGCCCGTGGACAGCGCGACGTCGGCGGCCTCGACTGTGGCGACGGGGCACTCCGGGTGAATCATGACGACCGCGCCGGGGTGGGCGGCGCGGGCCTTTTCTATCCGCGCCGGGTCAAGGGCGTTGTGCGTCGGGCAGCACCCCTGCCAGAGGAGCATCCTGCGCCCGAGCTTCCTTGAAAGGTTGGCGCCGAGGTTGGCGTCCGGGAGGAACATGATCTCCCTGTCCGCCGGTATCGAGGCGATGACGCGCTCGGCGTTGCCGGAAGTGCAGCAGATGTCAACCGCGGTCTTCGTTGCCGCCGTGGTGTTGACGTAGGCGACCATGACCACGCCCGGATGGCCGGCGCGCCAGGCCCTGACAGCCCCGGCGTCGGCCATGTCCGCCATTGGGCAGCCGGCATTCGGCGCCGGGTGGAGCACGATGGCGCCGGGCGAAAGGATCTTCGCGGTCTCCGCCATGAAGCGGACTCCGCAGAAGGCGATCACCGGGGCGCGGCATTCCGCGGCCTTGCGCGACAGTTCTAGCGAGTCGCCGGTGAAGTCGGCGATGTCCTGGACTTCGCCGCGGGTGTAGTTGTGGGCGAGGATTACCGCTTTGCGCTCGGCTTTGAGCGCGAGGATTTCTTCTTCAAGTGTCATGGCGTCGTGTTGTTGGCTGGAGGCGGCAGGCCCGCGCCCGCGCCAACGCGGGCGGTGGATTTCCGCGGGCTTCCGCGCGTTACGTGGTTGAAGCTGCTGACGTGGGTGGGCATGGGGGCCGGCGGCTAGGCGAGGAAGGCGGCGAGGCCGGCGGCGAGCATCAGCGCGCCGATGGCGCGCGCGGCGTTGTTCCCCGCCCCGCCGAAGCGGAAAAGGGCGTCGCGCATGTAGTAGGGTGAAAAGGTCGAGACCATCCCGGCCACGGCCACGGCGTACATCAGGGATACGGTGACGAGGCGCCCGGCCCCCGGCGCGAAGCGCACCGCGGCCAGAACCGGGGCCGGGGCCAGGCACATCAGGGCGCCCAGCGACCGCGCCGCGAGAAGCGTCCGCATCCACATCCACGAAAGCGGTATCGACACCAGCAGGAACGCAGTCAGGTGGATTCGGAATTTCGAGATGAAATCGAGAGGGGTGTAGTAGATAAGCGCGGCGGCCCAGAGGAGGGCCAGCGTGGAAAGCAGCATTCCGGCGGGCCGGCAATCGGGGAAGCCCCTTGCCGCCCGGCGCGCGCACCCGGGAAGGGCGAGCGCGAAGAGGCCCGGAATGGCGAAGATGCAGGCCGTCGCGAGTTTTGCAGTGTGTTCAGTCATTTTTGCTCCTTGCCAATTGCCGCAGCGCGGCCGGTGATTGCAGCGTCCTCCCCGAAGAGGGTCTGCGGGTTCGCGCGGACGATCCTAACCCGCACCAGGTCGCCAGGCCTGACGCCTTCGGGCGGGTCGAAAACGGCGATCTTGTTCTGGCTCGTCCGGCCAGACCAGCGTGACTTGTTGCGGAGCGACGGCCCCTCGGCCATCACCTCCGTTTCCCGTCCGACCCACTCCCCGCCGTTGCCGAGGCCCAGTTCGTCCTGGTCGGCGAGCAGGACCTTGTTGCGCCGGTCCTTCTCTTCCGGCGTGACATCGTCCACTAGGGCCGCGGACGGTGTTCCCGGCCTCGGCGAGTACTTGAAGATGAAGGAGTTGTCGAAGCGCGCCGCGCGCATCAGCCGGCGCGTTGCCTCGAAATCGTCCTCGGTCTCGCCGGGGTAGCCGACAATTATGTCGGTTGTAATCGAAATGTCCGGGACGGCGCCGCGGAGGCGCTCCAGCGCGGCGAGGTATTCGCCTGACGTGTAGCCGCGGCGCATTTCGCGGAGAATCCGGTCGGAGCCGGACTGCACGGGCAGGTGCAGGTGCCGGCAGGCCTGCGGGAGGTCCCTGAAGGCGCGCGCCAGTTCGGCGGTGCATCCAGACGGGTGCCCGGAGGTGAATCGTATGCGCCGCAGCCCCGGGATTGCGGCAAGCGCCTCAAGCAGCCGCGGGAAAGGCTCGGTGAAGCCCATCGGCGATGGCGCCGCGCCGGCCCACACGTCTTCCCCCTGCCGCCCGTAGCGCAGGACGCTCTGCCCGAGCAGGGTGATTTCCCTGACGCCGGAGGCGACCAGGGCCTTCGCCTCGGCAATCACCTCGGCCGCCGGGCGGCTGTGTTCCGGCCCCCTTACATCCGGGACTATGCAGTACGAGCAGCGGCGGTTGCAGCCCAGCAGGACGGTGACGAACGCGGCTATGCCCGAAGGCAGGTGGCCGTGCGGGACGTCGAAGTCGGAAAGCTCCCCCGGGAACCAGACCTGCGTCGCGCCGGCGGCGATTTCGCCGACAATTGACGGGATGTGGCGCGCCGCGCGCGAACCGACGGCGAAGTCGAGCTGCGGGATCCGGCGGAAGAGCGACTCCGCCATCCTCTGGGCCATGCACCCCATGACGCCGACGACGCGCGACGGCCTCTCGCGCTTCGACTTGCAGAGGAGCCCAAGCTTGCCAAGGGCCTTGTCCTCGGCCTTTTCGCGCACCGAGCACGTGTTGACGACCACCAGGTCGGCGGAGTCCTCGTCGGGCGCGCGGGCGTATCCCGCGCGGACAAGTTCGGCCGCGACGGCCTCTGAGTCGCGGACATTCATCTGGCATCCGTATGTGTGGATGAAAAAAGTCATGACACTAGCATTATACCAAAGTTGCGGACGAAAGCGCGCCCGACTTTGCTATAATAATTGCCATCATTTTAACCATAAGGATGGTCATATCATGGCACTGACACTGGAATCCCTCAGGGGCTTGAAGGTTGGAGTATGCGTTTCCGGCGGGCTTGACAGCAAGACGATCGCCAAGAGGTTCACCGAGGCCAGAATTGAAACGGTCGCTTTCACGGCGGACGTCGGGCAGCCCGACGAAAAGGACATCAACGACGTCGCCAAGCGCATGGCCCCGTGCGGCGTTGACACCGTCATCGTTGACTTGAAGAACGAGATGGCCGACGCCTGCTTCGACGTGATAGAGGCGCAGGCGATGTACGACGGCGGCTACTGGAACTCCACCGGGATTGCGCGCGCCGTGACGGTCAGGGGCCTCATCCCCGAACTCCGCAAGCGCGGGTGCAACGTGCTTTCGCACGGCGCGACCGGGCGCGGCAACGACCAGATGCGCTTCGAGCGCTACACGAACGTCCTGGCTCCGGACATGAAGGTGTTCGCCCCATGGCGCGACCCCGAGCTGCTCAAGCAGTTCCCCGGCCGCACCCAGATGGTCGACTATCTCGCGAAGTTCGGCATCGTCGCCTTCGCCGGCGGGAAGAAGAAGTATTCGACGGACTGCAACCTCGCCGGGCTCTCGCACGAGGCCGAGGACCTTGAGAGCATGGAGACGCCGATGAGCATTGTCGAGCCGACGATGGGCGTGTGGCCCTTCCAGGCGCCCGACAAGCCGGAACTCTTCACGGTGCGCTTCGAAAAGGGGCGCTGCGTCGCCATCAACGGCAAGGACGTGACGCCGCTTGAGGCGATGCTGCTGGCCAACAGGATCGGCGGCCGCAACGGCGTCGGCATGAAGCACGCGCTTGAAAACCGCATCATCGGGACGAAATCGCGCGGCGTCTACGAGGCGCCGGGCATGGAGGTCCTCGCCTGGGCCCTCCGCTACCTCTACCAGGCGACGATGGACCGCCGCGCCACGCTTCTCTTCCAGCAGCTCTCGAAACTGGTCGCCGACCAGATTTACGACGGCCGCTGGTTCGACCCCGCCACGCAGGCCGCCCGCGCCGCAATCGGCGTGTTCTCCGCGAAGGCCACGGGCACAGTCACGGTGTCGCTCTACAAGGGCAACATCTTCTTCGAGTCCCTCAAGGGCTGCGCCGCCTCCATCTACAACGAGGCCGACTCCTCGATGGAGGCCAGCGCCGGCCTGAATCCGGTCAGCTCCCAGGGATTCGCGGAAATACAGTCCGTCGAGGCCTTCTCGCTCGCGAAGGCCGGACAGATCGGGTAACATGGCTCACGGAGGAAACTTCAATGATGGAACTTAACTGGACACTGGAGGCGGGCGGCATTCGCTTCGCCATTGTCGTCAGCCGCTTCAACACCTTCATCACGGAACAGCTTGTCAAGGGCGCCGTGGACTGCATAGAGCGCCATGGGGGCTCCTCCGACCAGATAACGCTGGCGCGGGTGCCAGGCGCCAACGAGCTCCCGCTCGTCGCCGACCGCCTCGCCGCCTCCGGCAAGTTCGACGCTGTCATCGCCCTTGGCGCGGTAATCCGCGGGGCGACGCCGCACGCCGACCTCATCAACAGCCAGGTTTCGAAGTCGCTCGCGCAGGTGTCGGTGGCGCGCGGCGTCCCGGTGATCAACTCGGTGATCTGCGCCGACAACATCGAGCAGGCGATCGAGCGAGCCGGGACAAAGGCCGGCAACAAGGGCTGGGACGGCGCCCAGGCCGCGATGGAGATGGCGACGCTGTGCAGGAAGCTCTAGGCGGCGAAGGCCATCATGTGAGGGACTCCAGGCGGTTTGGCAAAATGTCGGAGGGTGAAAATACCGCGGCCAGGCGCACTGTGCCGCACAGCCTTGACGGCACGATTCGGCGCCGCAACTCGCGCGAATGGGCCCTGCAAATGCTGGTGGCGCTCGAAATGGCCCCGCCCGAGGATTCGCTGGAGGAATTCTTCCCTACTTTCTGGGAGTTCGAGCGCGACATCATCCAGGATCTGAACACCGACCCGACTAACGCGCTCAGGAGTTTCGACGGCGAGGCGGCCAAGCCGCACCGCGCCTTTGCGGAAAAGCTTGTCGAGGGCATCAGGGCGCATCTCGACGAAATCGACGCCCGCATCGAGGGCTACCTTGAGAACTGGACGCTCCAGCGCATCGGCAGCGTGGACAGGAACGTCCTCCGCGGCGCCTTCTACGAGCTTTTCTTCATCAACGAGACCCCCCCGGCAATCATAATCAACGAGGCCGTGGACATCGCGAAGTATTTCAGCACCCGCGAATCCGGGAGATTCGTCAACGGCATTCTCGACAGGGCCGCGAAAAGCCTTGGCAAACCACTTCACTTCCAGGCGGACGCCCCGAAGTTCTAGCGGTCGGCGGACTTGCGGCCAGTTGAAGGGCCGGCGCCGTCGGCCGGCATCCGGGACATCCACCCGCAGCGGCTCCGGAGGCCGCAGCAAAGGCGCCCTCCCCCGAAGGCGGCAGGCGCCGCCAAGGGGCGCAAGGCGACATTCTATCATGCACGTTTCCACAAATATGCTATACTGGAAGCATGAAAATACTGGTTGTAGGCGGAGGCGGACGCGAACACGCCATTCTGTGGAGACTGTCCAGGGACGGCGAGGCGCATGAACTCTTCGCGGCCCCCGGGAACGGCGGGACCGCCGGCATTGCCACCAACGTCCCGATAGGGGCCGAGGACATTGGCGGCATCGTGGCATGGGCCAAGGCCGAGCGGCCCGGCCTCGTCGTCGCCGGGCCGGAGGCGCCGCTTTGCGCGGGCCTGGCCGACAGGCTTGCCGAAATCGGGATCCCGGTATTCGGCCCGAAGCAGGCGGCCGCCCGCATGGAGGGGAGCAAGCAGTTCGCCAAGGACGTGATGAACGCCGCCGGCGTCCCGACGGCCAAGGCCATGACCTTCACCGACAGCGCCGCGGCAATCAAGGCGCTTCCATCGTTCGGGCTTCCAGTGGTGATCAAGGCCGACGGCCTGGCCGCAGGCAAGGGGGTTGTAATCGCCCAAACGGCGGCCGAAGCCGAGGAAACCGTCCGGTCGATGCTTGACGGCCACCAGTTCGGCGACTCCTCGGCCTCGATTCTAGTGGAGGAGTTCCTCGACGGCGAGGAGGCCTCGATCCTGGCGCTGGTCGACGGGGCCGACATCGCCATCCTCCCCGGGGCGCAGGACCACAAGCGCGCGCTCGACAACGACCAGGGGCCGAACACTGGGGGCATGGGCGCCTACTCGCCCGCGCCGGTCGTCACCCCCGAAATTGAAAAGTTCGCCCTTGAGAACATCTTCCGCCCGACTGTCGCCGAACTCAAGCGGCGCGGCATAGAGTACCGCGGCGTCCTCTACGCCGGCCTCATGATCGGCCCGAAGGGCGTCAACGTCCTTGAATTCAACTGCCGCTTCGGCGATCCCGAAACCGAAGTCATACTTCCGCGCATAGGCGGCGACTTCGCCCAAATCCTGCTTGACTGCGCAAAGGGGCGCCTCACGTCGCCGATATCCGTCCGGACGGAGGCGTGCGCGACCATCGTAATGGCAGCGCCGGGCTACCCCGGCAAATACCCGAAGGGCCTGCCAATCGCCGGCCTCGACGCCGCCGGGGCGGTCCCGGGCGTAACGGTCTTCCACGCGGGAACGGCGCTGAAGGACGGCGCGACGGTCACAAGCGGCGGCCGCGTCCTCGCCGTCACGGCGCTCGGAAACACCCTGCGCCAGGCCGTCGACGCCGCATACGCCGGTGTCCGCGCCATAGGCTTCGACGGCGCCCACTACCGCACGGACATCGCGCACCGCGCCTTCGCAAGGGGGGCGAAATGATCTACGACACGATTGAAAGCATAGGCATCTACCGGTCTTCGATACCGAACTTAGACGCAGTGCGCGAATTTCTGGCCTCGGACTTGGCGGCGCTGCCAGACGGCAAGGTGGCAATCGACGGCGACCGGGTCTTCGCCACCATCTCCACCTACGGGACGAAACGCCTTGAGGACGGCGTGTTCGAGGCCCACAGCCGCTATGCCGACATCCAGCTGCTCCTCGACGGCGAGGAACTCTGCGGAGTAGTGCCCGGCGCGGACTGGCTGAAGGAAACCATAGCCTACGACCCCGCCAGGGACATCAGGTTCTTCGCCAGCCCGCCGTCATTCGCGCGGATCACGCTCTCGTCCGGACTATTCGCATTCTTCGGCGCGCGCGACGCCCACATGCCCGGCATCGCGGTCGGCGCGATGGGCCGTGTCCGCAAATGCGTAATCAAAACCCTCATCTAAGCGCACTACCAGCCATGGAACTATCCGTCTTGATCCACAACTTCGACATCCCCGGCCAGCTCGTGACGGTCATCCCCATCGGCGGTGGCAACATCAACGACACGTTCCTGGCCATATTCCGGAACGCCTTCTCCGAGACCCAGGTTATCCTGCAGAGAATCAACGACAAGGTGTTCCCGAAGCCAGAGGTGATCATGGCGAACATGCACCTCATCACCCGCCACGCGCACCAGAAGCTGGCGAAGGAGATTGAGACGTCGGACCGCGTCTGGCAGCTGCCTAAAATCATCCCGACGCGCGACGGCAAGGATTTCTACCGCTGCGAAGACGACGGCTCCTACTGGCGCGTCATCACCAAGATCGCCTCCGCCACGGCCTTCCCCACGACGCAGGGGCCGGAGCACGCGGCCGAGTGCGGCGCCGTTCTTGCGCACTTCCACTGGCTTGTCTCGGACATCGACCCGACGCTGCTCGCAAACCCGCTGCCCGGCTTCCACATCACGCCCGGCTACATGGAGCTCTACGACAAGACCCTGGGCGACAAGTCCGCCCAGGCCCGGCTGACGACCTCCGTGGAGGCCCGCCGTCTCGCGAAGATGATCGACGAGCGCCGCGATTTCGCCTCCACCCTGGCGAGGGCCATCGCGAACGGCGAAATCCAAAACCGCGTCATGCACGGCGATCCGAAGATCACGAACATAATGATCGACGACTACACGGGCAAGGGAACAGCCATAATCGACCTCGACACCGTTGGCCCCGGACTTGTCCACTACGACTTCGGCGACGCCATACGCTCGATTTGCAACCCCGCCGGCGAGGAGGAGATGAACCTGAACAAGGTCGTCTTCGACATGGATCTGTTCGAGGCATTCGTCCGGGGCTACCTGCACTACGGGAAGGCGTTCCTGACCGAAGCCGACCGCGAATACCTCTTTGACTCCGTAAGGCTCATCACTTTCGAACTTGGGCTCCGCTTCTTCCAGGACTACCTCGCGGGAAGCGTCTACTTCAAGACGAAGTCGCCGACGCAGAACCTCAACCGCGCAAGGGTGCAGTTCCGGCTCTGCGAATCGATAGAATCGCGCGAGCGGATGATCCGCGCCGCGCTGGGGAAATGGTAGGCGCGATGCAAGGTGCCAGAGAGGAGAGCGGCGGCGACGCCGCATGGTACTTCACGCCTTCGGGCGCCAATGCGATTGGCCCGGTGGGCATTGACGAAGTCCGCGCCGCGGTCCTTGACGGGCGCATCGCCCCAGACACGGCAGTATGGAACCCCAGCTACGGGCAGGAGTGGCGGGCAGCGGGCCTTGTCGCCGAACTCGCCGGGACATGGCGTGAAATGGAAAGGCGCCGCGTGGCCGGAATAGCGGCCACGGCCGCCATCGGGACCAATCCGCCGCGGCAGGCGTTCGCAGAATCCGCCCGCCTTGTCGCCGCATACCTCCTGCACCCCTTCTCGATAGGCGCGTGGCTGTCCCTTGCGCTCTGCAACCTCATGGCGGCGTCGCGCATGGTGGTGGGAAGCGGCGACGGCCCCGTGGCGTGGCTGGCCACGACGTCCGACGGCATGTCCTCCCCCGGGGCCTTCGCGGCGGCAATCTTCCGCTACCTCCGGAGCTGCGCCAATGAAATGTTCGACCCGCAAATGCGGGTTTCCTGGCTGGCCCCCGCCCTCGTCTACGGAATCTTCACGGCCTACATCTGCGCCCGCGGCCACATGCTCCTAGCCGGCAAGGCGATATTCCCCGAAGAGGGTCTCGGCGACCTGTGGCGCCGCGGCGCCGGGCGCATCTCAACCCTGGTCCGCCTGTATTTCTCCCTTGACCTGATTTTGAACTTCGGCTTCTTCCTCCTTGTCCGGCAGTTCCTCGACGCTGGCGGCATGCTGCGCGGCGACCTTGCCCCCGCCGACCTCAAGGCGGCGCTCGGCAACGGCGCGGCCCTGCGATGGCTCGTCGGCGCAGCGCTCCTCGTCGGCGCCAGCGAGTTCGCGAGGGCATTCGCTTTCCACTTCGCCGAACCGCTAGTGTTCCTCTGGGGAATACCCGTCTCCACGGCCCTGCGCCTTTCCGCCGGAGCCGCCCTGCGCCAGCCGGTGCGCTTCGCCGCCTTTTTCACAATCGTCATTGCGAGCCGCGCCGCATACCTCGCCATCGCGGTTTTCGCCGCGCTGATGCTCCCCCCGGCCGCAATGCTCCCGGCGGCAGTGATAATCCTCCTGCCTTTCGACTTCCTCATACGGGTGTTCGGGACGCGGTTCATCGCGCCCCGCCTCCCAGATGATGCGGACTCCGGCAATTGACGCCCCCGCATGGCATTCGCCACCATGGCAAGCAAATTCACCGCAAAATGAAGAAAATCGGTATCGGTATCATAGGATGCGGCGTCATAGCGCCGACGCACGCCGAATCATACGCGCTCGACAAGAACGTAAGGCTCGTTACCGCCTGCGACGTTATCCCTGAACGCGCCAAGGCCCTGGCGGAGCGCTTTGGATTCAAAGGGACGGCCACGGACGCCGCCGACGTGTTCGCGGACCCTGGGATTGACGCCGTCAGCATCTGCACCCCGCACTTCAACCACGCTAAGCTGTGCGAGGCCGCCCTCGCCGCCGGCAAGGACGTGCTATGCGAAAAGCCAATCGCCAACACCCGCGCGGGCCTCGCGCTCGTCAGGAAGGCCGAGGCCAAATATCCGGACCGGATATTCTCCGGCGTTTTCCAGCACCGCTACAACCCCGTCTTCAGGGAACTCCGGCTCCTTGTCGGCGAAGGCGCCTTCGGGACAATCGCGACGGCCGCCTTCCACAACCGATGCCTGCGCACGGATTCCTACTACAGCGCAGATTCCTGGCGCGGGACAAAACGCTATGAAAACGGCGGCGTCCTGATCAACCAGGCAATCCACTACCTCGACATCTTCCAGTGGACAATGGGCGGCATCGACTCCATAGCCGGCGCCTCAATGGCAAACCGGACCCACCAGAACTCCATCGAGACCGAGGACACCATAGCCGCCACAGTCCTTTTCAAAAACGGGGCGATCGGCACAGTCGAAACGACAAACTCCGCCATCATCCACTGGGACACGATGCTTGAAATCACGGGCAGCGACGGCTTCGTGTCAATCACCGACGGCAACATCGTCAGGATGGAGTTCTCCAACCCCGCCGCCGCAAGGCGCATGAAGGCCGCGCAGAAGGCCCACGACGCCCGCAACAGGAAGGTTGACGGCGTCGGGCGCTCATACTACGGCCTTGGGCACCCGTCGCAAATCGCCGACTTCCTCTCCTGCGTCCGCAGGCGCGGCCGGCCATTCGTGACCGCATCCGACGCCAGCGTCGCCGCCGAACTCGTCCTTGACATCTACCAGGCGGCCGCAAGGCGCGCGAAGAAGGCCCCGGCAAGGGCCTGACACCGGGGGCAGGGCCGGCGCCTTCCACCCGCAAACACCTTCGACCATGGTCTCGAACGCAACGGTTACCGCTAATTCCGCGGAAGACGGAATGCGCCTTGACCTCTTCATCATGGCGCATTTCCCAGGCGCCTCGCGTTCCCAGGTCCGCGACGCGCTTTTGCGCGGCGACGTCCTTCTCGGTGGCCGCAAGGCCGGCAAGGGCGCGAAAATACGCGCCGGGGACATTGTCACGGTCGCAGCGCTGCCGGAGGCGCCCGACAACCACGTCAGGCCGGACCCGTCGGTAGCCCCGCGCATTGTCTACGCCGACGCCGATCTGGTTGCGGCCGACAAGCCGGCCGGCATGCCTGTCCAGCCCCTGTCCGCCGACGAGGGCGGCACCCTCGCGGGCGGCATGGTTGCGCTATATCCGGCCCTTGCCGACGTCGGAGACGAGCCGCTGATCGCCGGCGCGGTCCATCGCATCGACGCAGGCACATCCGGCCTCGTCATCTTCGCGCTCACCGCCCAATCGTTCTCCGGCATGCGCAGGCAGTTCGCCAACCGCGAAGTCGCAAAGAAATACCTTGCGCTCGTCGAGGGCCATGTCGCCCGCGGCGGCGCGATAGCATGCGAACTTGCGCACACCCCGCGGCTGGGCTTCTGCCGCATGGCCGAATACGCCGCCCTGCCGGCTCCGGACAGGGCCAGGGCCAGGCCGCTATTCGCAGAAACCAGGTTCAGGCCTCTCCGCCAAATAGGCGGAAGGGCGCTTCTGGAAGTTTCGATCGAAACCGGGGTCACCCACCAGATTCGCGCGCAGCTCGCGCTTTCCGGCCATCCAATTGTCGGCGACCGCACCTACGGCGGCGGCGACGCCTCCGGGCTTGCCCCGGAAAACTGCTTCTGCCTGCACTCCCTCTCCGCAAGATTCCGGCACCCGGTCTCCGGAGAATGGATGGACATCGCGACCCGGCCGCCCGCGTGGGCGCGGCAAATCCAACCCCATGCCCAAGGACAACGGAATGGCAATTGAATTCATCCAATCGAAATGCGTGAAATGCGGGCGCTGCGCCCAGGTGTGCCCTTGCGGCGTAATCGGGATGAAGGACGGCCAAATGGCCGCAATACGGGAAAAGAACTGCATGGGCTGCCGACACTGCTTCGGAGTCTGCCCTGCCGGGGCCATTGTTTTCGATGGCGAAATCCCGGTCCCGGCATCGGCGGCGAAACTTCCGGATCCTGAGGAGGTGCTCGCGCTCATGGAGCGCCGCTACTCCTGCCGCGAATACAAAAACGAGCCGATTTCACCGGACAAACTCGCGATGCTGCGCCGCGTGCTTGACTGCTCGCCGACAGGCTGCAACAGCCGTGGCTGCAAATATGCGATACTTGCGACGCCAGAGGAAACTGGCAAGTTCCGCGATGAGCTATACGAGCGGCTTGCGGCGCTGCCGCCCGACGTGGTGAAGGCCGACGCCACATTGCGGACCCTGGCAATCATGCGCCGCCGCGGTGGCGACCCGATTCTGCGCGGCGCGCCCGGCGTAGTTGTCGCGTGCTACGAGGCGACGGCGGCTACCGGATACGTTGACGCCGTGATAGGCCTGTCGAAATTCGAGACGATGGCCCAGGCCCTTGGCCTCGGGACTTGCTGGTGCGGGTTCCTCGCGAACTCAAGCGGGACGCTATGGCCAGGGCTCCCGGCTGAACTGGGGCTGGGCGCCAACCTGACAACCGCGTACGCCATGCTATTCGGGGAGAAGGCCTTCGGGTACGCGCGGCCGTGCCGCTAGCGGCCGCGCATAAGGGGACAGACAATATGTCGGGAGGCAGGTAAAACAAAGAATGAGATAAGATGTCTGTCCCTTTATGCACACTGTCAATAAGATGTCTGTCCCTTTGTGGATATGGCATGAATGCCGGGACCGAATTCGCGGGGCGGGAGGCCGGGGGCGATCACGGTTGCTGATGTGCCGCGCGGGATTGTGAAGCGCCATGTCCAGGTTGCGCCGCCATCGCCATAGCGCCAGGCGCTTTCGATTTCGCCACATGGCGAGCGGTGGCGCGCCGTTACGTGGCCGACGCGCCGGTCCGGCAGCGGCGCAAGGATGAAGTGGCGGAATCCCGGGTTCCCCGGATCCTCGCGTATCCCAGCCATGTGCGACATCATCCACGCGAAGACCGCGCCGTATGCGTAGTGGTTCAGCGAATTGCCGCCCGCCCCGGGATGGAGTCCGCGTTCGCGGCTGTAGGCGTCCCAGCGCTCCCAGACCGTGGTCGCGCCCTGCACGACTGGGGACAGCCAGGACGGGCATTCGCGCTGCAACAGCAGCGAGTAGGCGAGGTCGGGCGCGGCGGCTTCATCTGAGAGGACGTCAAGAATCATCGATGTGCCAAGAAAGCCGGTCTGGAGTCGGCATCCGTGGGCGCGGATGTTTTCAAGCAGGGCGTCGCGCGTGGCGTGGGCCGGAGCCGGGTCGAGAAGGCGGAGGCGGAGCGCGAAGAGCGCCGGAGTCTGCATGCCGCGGAATGGACGGAGGAGGAGACCGTCTGCGGGATCCACGAAGTTTTCGCGGATGTACGCGAGCGCGCGGGTGGCCATGTCGGAGTATTTGCGGGGCGCAGTGGCCCCGCGCCACGAGACTGGGGGCGCGGGGGCCACGCATGGAGATGCTTGGGGCGCAGAGGCCCGTGCCATCTCCGCCATCATGCGCGCGTCCATGAGCCAGTGGCAACACCCGAGATAGCGCCACAGGAGCAGGGCGTCCGGTTTAACCGGCGGGACGTTTTTCACCCCGCCGACATAGGCGCGTCCGCTGCATGTCTCCAGCGCTTCGAACGAAAGCCAGTCGGCCCACTGGTGTTCCAGGGCCTGCGGCGAGGCGAACTTCATGTTGTCCACAAGCGCGACATACCGCTCCATGGCGTCCCAGTTCTCCTCGACAATGCGACGGTCGCCGAAGTGGCGCCATACGGTGTATGGGACGATTACGCCGGCGTCGGCCCATCCGAACTGGTGCTCGTTCGCGCCGACGCGGCCCGGCGGCGCGACGCCCGGGAATCCGCCGTCGGGGTTCTGGCTGTCGCGCATGTCGCGCATCCACTTGCGCAGGAAGTCCCGGACATCGGCGTTGTAGCAGGCGGCCTTGGCGAACACCTGCGTGTCGGCCGTCCAGCCAAGGCGCTCCGCGCGCTGGGGGCAGTCAGTCGGGATCGAGAGGTAGTTCGAGCGCTGGCTCCATAGGATGTTCGAGACAAGGCGGTTCAGCTCCGGGACGCCGGTTTCGAGATGCGCGGTCTCGGCGTCGGCGTGGATGGACGACACGGGGATCCAGCGGACACGGCGTATTTCCACCGGGCCGTCGGCGGCGACGGAGAGGTAGCGGCCCCCGAAGTACGTGAACGACGGGCGGTGGCGCTCCTCTCCGGCGCCGGCGAAGGTGTAGCGCAGCAGCGAGCGGGCGCCGAGGTAGTTGGAGGTGTAGGCGGAGCCTTCCGGGCCGTCGCAGCCGCGCGACTTCGCGCCGTTGCCGTCGTTGAGCAGTTCGGCGGGCCGCGCGGAGAGGGTGGTGCCACGCTGCGCCGAGAAGACGAACTCCGGCACCGCCGCGCAGTTCTGCCCGAAGTCGAGGACGAGCGTTTCGCCGGGGATTATTGCAATCGGCTGCAATCGGCTGCAATCGAACACAGTCGTTTTTACTACCGTGCCGAAGTGGCCGGCGTCGGCGCCCGTGACGCCGCGCCAGGCGTAGGCCGCGACGGGGGCCATCGCGAGGTCGTGGCGCAGCGCGACGCAGGGCCCCTCCATCGGGACGATGGCGCCGGAGAACTCGGTGTTTTCGACGGCTGGCGAAAATGATTTTCCAACGCGGAGACGCAGAGACGCGGAGTCCGCAAGAACCTTGTGCCTCTTTGTGTTCTTTGTGGCCAAAGATTCCCTCCATGACGGGGCAAGCCGCGCGTCGTAGTCCTCGCCGTCGTAGATGCCGGCGCGCAGCACGGGGCCGGCGGCGCCGGAGGCGAGCCAGGTGGCGTCGGTGCCGACGCGCGTCTCGGTGCCGTCGGGGTGGCGCAGTACGAGGACGGCGCGGAATGCCGAGCGCTTGCCGCGGAAGAGGACGACGCGGTCGCGCCACCACCCTGAGGAGACGTATGCGCCGAAGCGGTTTTCCTCGCCTGCGCCGGTGCGGATGAGGCGCGTGATGTCGTAGCGGAAGGCGTGGCGGGTCTTGGCGAAGTGCGTGTAGCCGGGCTTGAGGAAGTCGTCCGCGCCGACTTCGGCGCCGTTCGCGAAGGCGCGGAAGACGCCGAGGCCGGTCATGTTCCAAAAGGCCCCGGCGACGGGCTTCCCGTTGCGCACCGTCTTTTCGAACCAGGCGGTGCCGTCCTCGGGCTCGCGCTTGCCGGCGTAGGGGTCTTCGTCAGGACTGCGCACGGGCGAATCCGCCGCGCTTATCCAGATGGAGCCGTCGAAGTCGGAGTGGCGTGGGCTTTTCATTTGAGGATGGCAAGGTCCTTCACAAAGAGCGAGCAGCGCGTCCCGCGCGGGTTCGCGCCGATGCGGATCGCCCTGACGGCAGCGGTGTCAAGTCCGGGCGGGAGGAAGACGCGGCGCCGCTCCCACGCCCCGGTCGGGGCGTCGTATGGGATGAAGACATCGGGGCGGCCGTCGCCATAAACGAGCATCACGTACTGCGACTTGAAGTCGTTCTCCACCTTGTCCTGCTCGCTGCGGATGTCGAACTCGATGCGCCGTGCGCCGGCCAGGCTTTCGCCGGGCGCGAGATCGCGGACAGGGTACATCCAGCGGTCGGATGCGGCGCTCTCCCAGGACGCGTCGAAGCGGATGGCGTCGCCGGAGACGGAGATTCCCTGCGCGTCGCCGGAGGAGTTGCGGCGCCAGAGCGCCGGGTCGCCCCACGGCAGCCCCACCCGCTCGCATGTGGCGACGAAGTCCTTCTCGAAGAGGAGGTTCATCGCGAGGCGGGAGACCGGGCGGCCGCCGAAGGCGCCGGAGAGGACGAGGGCGGAATCCGGCGGCGTTTCCGCCGCCGCGCCGGACTCCCGGCTGACTTCGCAGTCGAAGACCGCGGGGCCCTCGGTGTATGGCGGCACCGCGAAAGGCGCGGCGGGGAGGCCGGAGACGGCCGCGCCGGAGGCTTCGACGACGCCCGTCTTCACGGAGTCGGAGAAGTTCCAGACCTCGATTGCGGCGCGGCCGGCGTCGCCCTTCACAACGGCGATGGTCTTGCGGCCTGAAATCTCGAAGTCCTCGCGGCTTGGCCGGATGCGCAGGACGATGGAGAGATCCTGAACGGACGGCGCCGCCTCGGCAAAACCGGCATTGGAACGGGGGACGATTGCCGGCTCAAGCCCGCCGAGGCCCGAGAGGAAGGAGGGGAAGCGCGTGGCCGGGAGGGCGAGCGCGCCGTTGGCGTCAGGCGCCACCGTTGAGACGCCGCCGCACATGTCCACGAGGCGGAACGTTTCCTCACGCGGAGTCGCAGAGGCGCAGGGATTTTTTGCCTCGCCCTGTGCCTCTGTGCCTCTGTGTGACATTCCTGGAACGGCAAACCGCCACTCACGCGCGTAGTCGGGTTCGGCGGGGACGACGCCGTCGCGGGCCGTGTCCACGGGCGATTCGCTCCAGAAGGCGACGGTCTGCGAGCCGTCGGGCTGCGCGTAGAGGAACGCGCGGATGCCGGTCGGCGCGTCGAGCGCGCCGAGAAGGCGCGCGGAGCCGAGCTCGCGGTTCATCGTGGCGAGCGCGGAGAATACCGGCTTCACGGTGCCGTCGCGGCGGATGACGCCCCAGTCCTTGCGGCCGCCGCGCTCGTCGTAGGCGCCGAAGACGAAGAAGAAGGACCGCTCCACGCCCTCCATCTGGAAGGATATCTGCGCCTTGGCGCAGCATTCGGCCTGGATCAGCTCCTGATCCGGCGAGTGGGCCTTGCGCCCCTCCATGACGCCGTCCTTTTCCGGCAGGCCCTCAAGCTCCGTGCCGAATTCCGTGACCCAGACGGGCTTGTTGGCCGCGCCGGCGGCGGCGAGCTTTTCGCGCACCAGGCGGAACGTCCCGGCATGCTTCGAGACGGGGACGTAGGTGTGGTAGTTGAAGACGTCAAAGTAGTCGGCCGCGCCGTTCGCGAGGAGGGCGTCATGGTATGGCGAACTCTGCGGCGGCAGGCTCAGCGCGCCGTTCAGCACGGTGACGCCGGGATTGCCGGCCCTGAAGCCAAGCGCGGCGACCTTAAACGCGGCGGCATAGTCCCAGACCGGCTCCGGCGCGAAGGCGAGATCCGGCTCGTTCCAGAACTCCCAGTCGTCCATGCAGTCGCCAAAAGCCGCGGCGGCGCTCCGGCAGAATTCGTAGAGGGCGGGGATGTCGGTGGGGAGGCGTCCGGCAGGGAGCGCCCAGGCGGGGGAGTCGTGGAACATCCCGGAGACGCCGATGCCGAGGGCTCGGAGCATTTGCGCGTTGGCGAGGTAGCGGCCGAAGTCGGGCGGCGCGTCGCCGGAGGGCTGGACATGGCGCCAATGGAGGCGGTCGCGCACATGGCGGAAGCCGGCCAGGCTCAGCAGGCCGGCGACGGTGCGCTCCGTGTCGCCGCCGTTCCACGGGCAGAGGAAGGCGCCGCGCCGGGAGATAGAGGAAAGGGCCGTGTCGGCGGCGAAAGGCCCCCCCTCCGCCCCCCTGCCGGGGGGGACGTGCGCGCTCGCAGAGCGCGCACCTTCACTGAGGCTTGCAAGAGTGGCGAGGATTTCATTGCCGTTGTCCGCTTGCTGCTTTCCGATCATCCGCCAGTAGCCGGCGGGGAGGGGCGGGAGGGTGGCGCGGCCGTCGGCGTCAAAGGCGCCGGAGAGGCCGGTGTCGCGGCCGCGCCAGTCAACGATGCGCCATGCGGCGCCAGGCTCGCCGCCACTTGCCGAGACCGCCGCGCCCTCGGAGGCGGCGTGGCCGGGGGCGTCAAGGACGACACCAATGGGAGGGCCGGCCTCTGTGCCGGCCGCAGAGGCCGCTACGGAGCGCAGCCCTCCCGCCGCCACAAGCGCCAGGCACAATGCAAGCCGCTTCATGAAAACCGGCGCCGCTACCGCAACACCATCACGAAGGCGTTGATGTGGCGGAGATATACGCCGTTGCTTTCGTATTTGACCGCCCAGTCGTCCGGCCAGTCTGCGGCAAGCTGGAACTGCCCGGTGTACTTGCTCGTCGTGATGCGGTAGAAATTATTTGCGGCGTTCTTGTCAAACGTCGAGGGGTCGGCCATCGAGAGCGTGATGCCGGAGATGTCCTGGTTGTCGGAGTATGGGCCGGAGGTACCGCTGAAGGCCACCTTGCCGCAGCCCGTCGCGTCGCCGGCGATTTCAAGCGTCGCGTTGGACAGGTCGCAGGTTTCGTAGAAGGTTATCGTGCCGCCGATGCTCGGCGCGATCCTGCCGTTTACGACTACCTTGCCGCAGTAGTTGAGAGTGCCGCTGCCTTCGATTCCGCCGAGCGTCGCCGCCGTGCGGGTGTGATTGGCTTGCTTCTCGGCGTCAGTGTTGCCCGTTCCGTCGTACTTGCAGAAGCCGACTTGGCCGCCGTTCCTCAGAACGAGCGTCGTCCCGGCGGGGAGCAGGTTGTCGCCTCCGCGCTGCTGGAGGGCGGCACCATCGACAGTCGTCGGGCCGTTGTACGAGCAGGGAACCATCAGGATCGCGGCGCCGGACGAACCTGTCCTCCGCACGATCATGCCGCCGTCAGGAACGCCCTCCGTGGCTGTGACGAGCGGCTTGCGCCACCAGATGTTCTTCCCGTTGGAGTTGTCCAGCACCGCACCGCCCGGACCGACCGCGAACTTGACGCCTTCCCACTTGGCGTAAGTTGGCGACGTGAACAGTGCGTCGTTCCCGTCTGCGCTTTGGATCGCGCCGCCGTCGAAGAGGAACGTCACGTCGATGTTGTTGGAATCGTTCGCCCACAAATACAGCTGCTTGACGCGGAGAAGCCCGCCGGTCGCCAGACGGGCGACCGTAGGCCCGCCAGTCACATTCTGGCCCATGCGGAAATTGCCGACTTCCAGGACGCCGCCGTCCCGTATCGTGGTGAGACTGGCGCTACCGTGCGCGTTGCACCAGTGGGAGTTCGGCATCGAAACGGTGCCGCCGCAGATGTCCGCGTGGCCACCGCTTTGGATGGTCGCATAGCTCGTGCCGGTCTGCGGGGCGAGAATCAGCGCGCCGTCCTGGACGGCGAGGTTGCCCGTGACGTGGATCAGGGCCGTGTCGGAACCCGTGCCGCTGACACCGGAAGTCACGCGCGTGACGCCGCTCGTCACTTCGAGATTGCCGGCGACGACCAGCCTCCCGACGTCGTTCGTGCGGTTTTCGCCAGGGCCGATGACCGTGGTTCCGGCGTAGTCGCCGGGCACTTGGACGTATGTGTTCGTCGGATAGTCCAGTCCGCCGACCGCTTCGCCCTTGATTTCGCCGCCGATCACGAGCTTCGCATTCTCGGCCGCCGCGACGATGAAGGGCTTCCCGTTGGCAATCGAGACATTGCGGTTGGGGTTGACTGCAAGCGTCGGGGTTGTGGAATTGTATTGGGCGTAGAGAGTGTGGTTGGCACCTGTCACGAAGATGTTTGCCTCCGGCGTCTCCGGGACGGCCCCGAAGACCGAGTCGCCGTATGCCGGGTTGACCTTGAGCATTGCACCGCTGCTGGACTCAAGCCATACGCCGCCGTTGAACGCAGAACCTTGTGCATACCACTGCGGCGAGCCTTTGCCGAGGAAATGGACGCCGCCGTCCTTTTCGCCAGCACCGGCGCCGCTCCAGAAGGCGGGCTGGACAATCGTGTTCGCAACGTCGGTGCTGATGTAGCATCCCCCGGCACAAACAGTGGGGGAGACCGTGTTTTCGCCCCATGTCGTAGTCAGGCCATTGCCGAAAAGGTTTCCACCGGCGTTGGATGCGTAAAGGATGCCTCCGTCAAACCAAATCCGTCCGTAATAAGCGGAGTTGGCATCCAGGAAGAACTGCTTTGCCAAATGGACGGCGCCACCCCTGTTCAGGCGGAGGCCCGTCGTTTCCTTTACGGCCTGGATGCCCCGCGTACCGCTCGACGCCGGACGGATGTAGTTCGCCTTGAGGATGCCGCCCTCGCCAACCACGACCTCGCTGCCGCCGGAGCCGACGCCGCCGTGTGCGATCATGAAGTTGGCGCCAAGGCCGGTGGCGTCGAAAGTCGCGTTCGTGATAGTGAATGTTCCTCCGCGGAAATTCGCATAGCTACCGCCGCCGAACGAGACTTGCGCCCCGCCGTCGATGAGGATGGACTGCGCGCCTGTCTCGCTCTCCATGACGCACGAGCCGACGCCAGTGCCCGTCGCGGTCGAGTCGGAGATCGTGGTGGAGCCGCCGGAGATGTGGAGCGAACCGGCGGAGACGCGCAGACGCTTGAGCGAATTGGCGCCATTCAGTTCGAGCGTGCCGTCGCCGGTCTTGACGGTGGCGGAGGTCTCCGTGACGCCGGTGTGCGTGTCGGTGGCGCCGGCGGCGACGTCGTGCGTGTCCGCGAGCGCCGCCGGTGCGGCGGCGAGCATTATCGCGGTCGTGGCGATCAAGTAGCGTGAAGTCTTCATTGCGGTTCCTCGTTTTGGGTGCTTGACAATGAGTGTGGCCGACGGCATCGTGGATGCGCGTTACGGATGCCATTATTCTACAAAAAAGCGAGCGCCAAATGCGAACTTTTTATGAAAGTTTTTTGAAGCCCGCCTTCGAGCTACAGGAGATTGGCCTTGCGCCAGTCGCGCAACGAAAGCCCCGTCCTCTCCTTGAAGAGCTTCTGCAGGGCCCGGTCGGAGCGGAAGCCGCAGAAGGCGGCAACCGCGCCGATGGGGAAGTCGCGGCGGGAGAGCAGCGAGCGGGCTGTCTCCATCCTGACGTTGATGATTTCGTCGAGGACGGAGCGTCCCATTGCCTCGCGGAAGCGGCGTTCGAAGAGGTTTCGCGAACAGTCGAAGCGCGCGGCCAGTTCGCGCGCGGTGAGGCCGGAGGCGGCCTCGCGCCGGATCATGGAGACTGCGTCGATGACGCGCTGGTCGCGGCGGCCGGAGCCGCGCGTGGATTCCCGGCGCTGGACAAGCAGCGGGCCGAAGAGTTCGGTGCGTGCGGCGCATGGTGGGGGAAGGCCGGCGGCGCGCGCGGAAATCTGCTCGGCCAGCATCCTTGCGGCGATGAAGCCGGTGCGCTCGAAGTCGAGCTTGACGGATGAAATCCAGGAGTCGGAACCGTCGAACAGCCGGTCGAAGCCGTCCACGCCGATCAGGGTCGCCGAGCGCGGGATGTTCCGGCCGCAGGCGTGGAGGGCCGATGCTGTCAGCCATGCGGTATAGTCGTTGACGGCGAAAATGGCGCAGTGGGGCGGCAGGGTGTTCGCCCAGAGCTTCAGCCTTGAGAAGCGCGCCTCGCTGGATTCGCCGGGGCGGAAGGGGAAAACGATGCACTTTTTGCCAGATTCGGCGCAAAGCGAGGAGAATTCCGCGATTCGGACGCGCGACCAAATCCTGCGGCGGCGGTAGGGGACGGCGGCGTAGACGGGCGGCAGGTTCTTCGAGAGTTCGGCGAAGGCGGCGCGGGCGACGGCGGCGTTGTCGCATGTGATGCACGGGGCGCGGGAGGGGCCGTCGTTGTCCTGGGGGTCGATGATGACGACGGGCATCCTCTTGAAGAAACGGGCGGGGATGCGCTCGTCGAGGCGTGTCCGCTCGACGAGGAAGCCGAGGGGATTGAAGGCGGATATGATTCCGGCGATGTCGCAAGGCCGCGACTTTTGGGGAGGGAGCGGGATGACCTTCCAGCCCCTGGTGCGGGCGAAGCGGCTGATGCCTTCAAGCCTGAGGCGGTGGAACCGGGAGTCCTCGCCGTAGTCGAGGTAGATGACGTTCGCCCTGGTCATGGGTATTGCGCCGTGTTGGGCTAGAGCGGGTGCATGGCCAGCAGGATTGCAAGCGCGACGGACGAGTAGAGCGTGGTGAGGGCGACGGCGGCGCCGGCCATGGCCGCGTCGCCCTTCATCTGCTGGGCCATCACGAACGACGCCACGGCGGTGGGGCAGGTGAGGTAGATGAGCGCCACGAGGCGGGCGTTGCCGTCGAGGTGAAGCAGACTGGCGAAGAGAAGGCCGAAAAGGGGGCAGGCGGCCAGTTTTAGGAAGGCGACGGCGTTGGCTGGGCGCCAGGCGGCGCGGATCCGCTCCGGCGTGAGCGAGGCGCCGAGGGCGAGCAGGGCGCCGGGGCCTGCGAGGCTGCCGACCTGGTTCAGCGTCCGGTCGATGAAAACCGTGCCGACGGGCGCGCCGGGCGGTATGCCGAGTGCGGAGCGCGCCGCGAGTGCGGCGGCGCCGGAGAGGCAGCCTATGATGAGCGGGTTCCTGGCGATGCCGCGCAGGATCCTGCCCACGGGCGGGCGCGCCGGCCCCGCGGCGGCGCCATTCCCGTCGAAAGCCCCCATTTCGTTAGGCATCAGGACGATTACCGCCAGGATGTTGTAGAGGACAAGGCAAGGGGCCAGGGACAGCGCCGCGAGTGAATGCACGGCCATCTGCGTCTCAATCGGCGCCCCGCCGAATGCGAAGGCAATCACCGGAAGCCCGACATAGGCGTTGTTGCTTCGGAAAACGCACTGGCAGAAAGTCCCCCTTGAGCGCGGCGGAATCCCGAAAAGCGGTGCGCCCAGATAGGCGACGGCGGCGATGGCGAGCGTGGATGCCATCATGGTTGCTGCGGCGGGGACGCTGTCCGCGGCGGAGCCGCTCCTGGCGATTGACAGGAACAGGAACGCGGGCAGGGAAACCCAGAACACGAAACGGTTGAGTTCGGAGGCGAAGCGCTCCGTGAGGAAGCCGGCGCGGCGCAGGACGGCGCCGAGCAGGACCACGAGGAACACCGGCGCCAGCGTGTCGATTATCACACCAAGGTATTGCATCGCAGGTGCGGAAGAGGGGGCTTGCCCCGGCTAAATGGTCTCGACGGGCGGCAGTTCGCCGACAATCGGGCGGGCGTAGTCGATGAATGCCTGGGTGACGTCGTTGCCCTCGGGGGCGATGAAGGCGTCCGGCATGGAGCGCGTGTTCTTGGCGACGGACGCCAGCGGCACGACCTCGTATGAGACGGCGTAGGCCTGGCCCGGGGCGCGGCGGATGGCGATGGAGCCGGAGGCCCATTTGCCGGACAGCGCGGCCCTGACGGCCTCCTCGCCGACGGCGCGGGCCTCGCGGGCGTCCGTTTCCGAGGCTATGCCGGGGAAGGAGCGCTGGAGGTATCCGAAGGTGTCGGCGCGGACGCGCTTGACGGCGCCGCGGGTCTCGCGCTTGAGCAGGTCGGCGAGCGCGTCGCCAAGGGCGCCGCTGCCGCCGAGCTGGAGATTGCCGTGGGCGTCGCGCTCGCTGGAGAACTTGGAGGCGACAAGCGTTCCCCGCTCGTCGGCGATGCCTTCGGAGACGGCCACGACGCAGCGCCCGTATTTTTCCATGCAGCGCATCACGTCGTCGGCGAAGCGCCTGCCGGAGAAGGGGCGCTCCGGGAGGTAAATCAGGTGAGGACCGTCGCCCGGGGCGCGGCGGGCGAGCGCCGAGGCCGCCGTGAGGAAGCCGGCGTGGCGGCCCATCACGATGTTGATCTTCACGCCGCCGAGGGCGCGGTTGTCGAGGTCGTCGCCGATGAAGGCGGAGGCCACGAAGCGGGCGGCGGAGCCGAAGCCCGGCGTGTGGTCGTTTTCGCGGAGGTCGTTGTCGATGGTCTTGGGGACGTGGAAGCACACGAGTTCCTCGCCGGCCCTGGCGGCTTCGCGCCCGATGATGTCGGCCGTCTCGGCGGAGTCGTTGCCGCCGATGTAGAAGAACCAGCGGACGCCAAGGGAGCGCAGTTTGCCGAAAATCCTGGCGCAGTCCTCGGGCGTAGGCTTCATGCGCACCGAGCCGAGCGCGGAGGACGGGGTGCGGGCGACGCGTTCAAGCGTCGCCTCGGGGATGGCGCGCAGGTCGACGATGTCGCCTTCGAGTATGCCGCGGATGCCGTGGCGCGCGCCGTAGATTTCGCCAGCCCTGACATCTGCGCGGGCCGCGAGGACCACGCCGGCGAGGGACTGGTTGATGACCATGGAGGGGCCGCCCGACTGGGCGACGAGGACGTTGTTGCTCTGGTTCATGAGGTTGATCCTTGTCTTTCCGAATTGCATTCGACCGCATTCGTTCGCCATGGGCGCGGTCTTCCTAGGCCAGCGTCGGGCGGAGCGTCACCACGCCAATCCTGGACATGGATTCCTGGAGCCTGGCGTAGGTGGCGTCGTCCGGGCAGACTCCGACGATGGCGCCGCCGCTGCCGGAGAATTTGGCGCTGGCGCCGGCGGCGCGTGCCGCCTGCACCATCCGGAGGTTGCCGTCGGAGAGCTTGTAGAGCCTGGCGCGGAGGTCGAAGTTCTCGTTCATGATGTCGGAGAGGAGGGCGTAGTCCTTCGCCTCCATGGCGGACAGGGCGCGGTCAGTCAGCTCCCCCCAGCGGCGCATGGCGCCCACGACGGCTTCGTCGCCGGCGTTGAAGCGGTCGCGGATGTTGTTGTGGAAGACCTCGGAGCCTTCGGAAAGGTCGGTGCGGTAGGCGATGTAGAGCGGCGGCATGAGGTCGGCCGGGAGCTGGCGGTAGTCGCCGTAGCCGCGGCCATCAAGCAGCTTGCGGTCGAAGTCCATGTAGACAAGCCCCTGGAATGCCTGGGCGACGCGGTCCTGGAGCCCGGCCGCGATGCCGAGTTCGACGTTCTCCACCGCGCGGACGAGGTTGGCGAGCCGCGCGTTGGGGATTGTCACGCCGTAGAAGGACATCATCGCGCGCATGCACGCCGTGATGATCGCGCTTGAGCCGGCGAGGCCGACGAGGTTGGGGATGTCTGAGGAGTAGCGGAGGGTGAAGTTGCGGTCCGCCAGGTGGATGCCGTTCTCGCGGGCGTAGTCGCCGAAGCACTTGATCGCCGCCTTGATGAGGCGGATGCCGCCGTAGTAGCCGTATTTGCGGACATCGTCGGCCAGGTCCGCGACGGAGGCGAACGATGAGCCGTCGCGCGGCCCCGGCTCGATCACGAGTTCGGGGGACTCGTAGAGTACGGCCTTCGCGCAGAAGTTCGAGAAGGTGAAGGCGATGGTCTTGCCGAAGTAGCCGTCGGAGGGATTTCCGATCAGCGCGGCCCTGGGGTAGGCTTTGGCTGTGATAATCATAGTGGAATAAGTATAGCAAATTCCGCGGCCGCGGCGGGGCGCCGGCGCGCGGCGCAAAAATATTTTCCGGGGGATGTTGCGCCTGGGGCGGAATTTTAGTAGAATAATTGTTGCGTTGTAAGAGGAACAGGAAGTCCGTGTCAACGCCTAAAAAACTGAATAGGAACTACTTGGCGAAGTAAAACCAGGCAAGCCGCTGATGGCCGCAGGGAGTGGCGATCAAGGCAGAAATCTGCTCACGGGGCAGTTTTTTCTTTGCATCACCAGCATTCTTGTGGTAGACTTAAAGACCATTTTTTCCACAACGGAAGGAACAAACGAATGCCTACAACGAATCAACTCGTGCGCAAGGGGCGCCGGCAGATGACGAACAAGTCGAAGTCGCCGGCATTGAAGCGCTGTCCGCAGCGCCGCGGCGTGTGCCTGCTCGTAAAGACGCAGACGCCGAAGAAGCCGAACTCGGCCTTGCGCAAGGTGGCCCGTGTGCGCCTGACGTCGGGCTACGAGGTCACGGCCTACATCCCCGGCGAGGGCCACAACCTGCAGGAGCACAGCGTAGTGCTCGTGCGCGGCGGCCGCGTCAAGGACCTGCCTGGCGTCCGCTACCACATCGTCCGCGGCACGCTCGACTCGCTCGGCGGCGCCGGCCCTTCGAACACCAACAAACTGGCCCGCAACGTCAGCCGCTCCAAATACGGCGTGAAGAAGCCCAAGGCCGCCAAGAAGTAAGGACTAAGGGGGAAAAGCGATGTCCAGAAGGCACAAATCGATCAAGCGCTTCAGCGCTCCGGATCCCAAGTACAACAGCGAGCTCGTCGCGAAGGTCATCCGCACGATCATGAAGGGCGGGAAGAAGACCACGGCGGAGCGCATCGTCTACGGCGCAATCGACGAACTCGGCGAGAAGACCGGCGAGGATCCGATCCAGGTTCTCGACACGGCCATCGGCAACATGAAGCCGAAAGTCGAGGTAAAGTCCCGCCGCGTCGGCGGCACGACCTACCAGGTTCCCGTGGAGATCCGCCCGGCCCGCCAGCTCGCGATGGCCCTGCGCTGGATGCTCCAGTACGCCGGCGGCCGCCGCGGCACCCCGATGCCGAAGGCGGTTGCCGCAGAGCTGCTCGACGCCTACAAGGGCGAGGGCAACGTAATCAAGAAACGCGACGACACCCACCGCATGGCGCAGGCCAACAAGGCCTTTGCCCACTATGCGTGGTAGTCGCTTTGGCGCGGCTTGAATGGCCGCGCCGGCAGGACGGGAAGCCGATGGCACAATACGCAGACAAGAAGAAAGCCGCAGCGGGGGCGCAGGACGCGCTCGCCGCGCGCATCGCCCTTGTCCGCAACATCGGCATTGTCGCGCACATCGACGCGGGGAAGACGACGACGACCGAGCGCATCCTCTTCTACGCGGGCGACTCGCACAGCATCGGCAACGTCGACGACGGCAACACCGTCACCGACTGGATGGACCAGGAGCGCGAGCGCGGCATCACGATCACGAGCGCGGCGATCACCTGCTCCTGGCGCGGCCACCAGATCAACATCATCGACACCCCGGGGCACGTTGACTTCACAATCGAGGTCGAGCGCAGCCTGCGCGTCCTCGATGGCGCCGTCTGCGTGTTCTGCGCCGTGGGCGGCGTCCAGCCGCAGAGCGAGACGGTCTGGCGCCAGGCGGACAGGCACGGCGTGCCGCGCCTGGTGTTCGTCAACAAGATGGACCGCATGGGCGCCGACTTTGAAAAGTGCGTCGGCGAGATCCGCGAGAAGCTTGGCGCGACCCCGGCCCTCATGGCCCTGCCGGTCGGCGCCGCGGATTCGTTCCGCGGGACGATCGACCTCGTGGACATGAAGTTCCTCGAATACAGCGAAAGCGACAGCGGCTCCACGGTCAGCGCCTCGGAAATCCCGGCCGACCTCCTGGAGACGGCGGCGGCGGCCCGCGCCGAAATGGTCGAACTCGTCGCCGGCGACGACGAGGAGCTCATCGGGGAATACCTTGAGAACCCCGAAATCCCAGCCGAAAGGCTGAGGCCGGCGATACGCAGGGCCACTATGGCCGGGCGCATCGTCCCGGTGTTCTGCGGCTCCTCGCTGAAGAACAAGGGGGTGCAGCCGCTGATCGACGGCGTTGTGGACTACCTGCCGTCGCCCGCGGACCGCGGGGCGGTTTCGGGGACCGACGCCAAGACCGGCGAGCGCCGCGGGCGCAGCTTCGACGACCAGCACCTGACCGCGCTTGTCTTCAAGATCGCGACGGACGCATTCGTCGGCCGCCTCTTCTTCATCCGCGTCTACTCCGGCGTCCTCAAGAAGGGCCAGAACGTCTACAACCCGCGCACCAAAAAGCGCGAGCGCATACTGAAGCTCGTGCGCCTGCATGCGGACAAGCAGACGGAAATCGAGGAGCTCGGCCCGGGCGAAATCGGCGCCGCCGTCGGCCTCAAGGGCGCGACGACGGGCGACACGCTCTGCGCGGAGATCCAGCCGATAGTGCTGGAAAGCATCACCGCCCCCGAGCCGGTGATGTTCATGGCCATAGAGCCGAAGTCGCGGGCCGACCGCGACAAGCTGGACGCGTCGCTTGCGGCGCTCGCGTCCGAAGACCCGACATGCGTCGTCCGCCAGGACGCCGACAGCGGGCAGACCATTTTGAGCGGAATGGGCGAACTCCATCTGGGAATCCTGGTGGACCGCCTGCGCCGCGAATTCCATGTGGCGGCCAATACCGGCAAGCCCATGGTTTCATACTACGAGACCGTCACGGCGCCTGGCGCCGGCAAGGCGGTCTTTGACCGCGAAATCGCCGGGAAGAGGCTCTTCGCCGGCGTCGCGGTGGAAGTGGGCCCGCGCAAGCGGGGCGAGGGTATTTCGCTGGAGGCCGGGAACGGTTGCCGCGAACTTCCCGAAGAACTCGCACAGGCCGTTGAGGCCGGGCTCGCGGACGGTGTCAGCACGGGTGTGTTGGCCAGATATCCGATGATGGACCTTGAAGCCAGGGTCACCGGAGTGGAGGTCGGGGAGCCCGAAAGCGCTTCGCCGATCGCCTTCCGCTCCGCCGCGGTGATGGCCTTCCGCGAGGCCGCCATGGCGGCGAAGCCCGAGCTTCTCGAACCAATCATGAGGCTAGTCATCTCCACCCCCTCCGAATTTGTCGGCGAGGTGATAGGTGACGTAAACGCGCGCCGCGGCCAGGTGCGCGATATGGAAGAACGGGGCGACCTCAAGGTCGTCTCCGCCGAAGTCCCCCTGGCGGAGCTCTTCGGCTACTCGACGGCGATTCGTTCGCTCTCGCGGGGACGCGCGAGCTACACGATGGAGCCGGGCGAGTTCGCCGTGGTGCCCCGCGCGGTAAGGGAACAGTTGCTAAACAGGTAGTGACAGAATGCAAAGTCAGCGCATACGCATAAAACTGCAGGCTTACGACCACAGGGTCCTCGACCAGGCCGTCGCAAGCATAATTGACACCGCCCGCGGTTCGGGCGCCCGCGTAGTCGGGCCCGTCCCGCTGCCCACGCGCATCGAGCGCTGGACGGTCAACCGCAGCCCCCACGTCGACAAGAAGTCGATGGACCAGTTCGAGCAGCGGACGCACAAGCGCCTCGTCGACATCGTCGACCCGAGGGCCGCCACGATCGACGCTCTGAAGAAACTCAATCTCCCCGCTGGCGTGGACATTTCGATCCGCGTCTAGAAACGAGGTGAAGACATGAACGGATTGCTAGGTAAGAAGATAGGCATGACGCAGGTCTGGGACGCCGAGGGCGCCCGGGTCGCGGTCACCGTCCTGGAAGTCGGGCCCTGCCCGGTCGTCCAGGTCAAGACGAAGGATGGCAAGGACGGATACGACGCCGTCCAGGTCGGATTTGGCGCGCAGAAGCCCCAGCGCCTCACCAAGGCCGTCAGGATGCGTTTCGAGAAGGCCGGCGTGGCGCCGTGCCGCGAGCTCGCGGAGTTCGACGGCGAGGGCGACGCGGTCAAGGTCGGCGACACGCTTGGCGTGGATGTCTTCGAGGGCACGGCCCTGGTTGACGTCACGGCCGTGACGAAGGGCCGCGGCTTCGCGGGCGTTGTCCGGCGCTACCGCATGGGCGGCGGCCCGCACGGGCACGGCGGCCACAGCAAGCGGCGCATCGGCTCCATCGGCGAGCGCGACCTCCCGGGTTGGATCGCCAAGGGCAAGCGCATGCCAGGCCACATGGGCGCGGTCAAGCGGACGGCCCGCAATCTGGCCGTAGTCCAGGTCCGCAAGGATGACAACGTTCTGCTCGTGCGCGGGGCGGTTCCCGGCCCGGCCGGCGCGACCGTGATCGTTCGCAAGGCACTCAAGAAGGCTTAACCGATGAGCAAGATCAAGAGATACGCCGCAGACGGTGCGGCATCCGGCGAGATGGAAATCGCCGACGACCAGCTGACGCTCACGCAGGGCGACCAGGCGGTCAAGGACGTCGTCGTGGCGACGATGGCCGCCCGCCGCGCGGGCTCTGCCTCCACGCTCGGCAAGGGCGAGGTCAGCGGCACGAACCGCAAGCCCTGGCGCCAAAAGGGGACGGCCCGCGCCCGCTCCGGCTTCACCCGCTCCCCGGTCTGGGTCGGCGGCGGCACGGCCATGGGCCCGAAGCCCCGCGAATACTTCAAGAAGGTCAACCGCAAGGTCGCGGCCCTCGCGTTCCGCCGCGCGCTCAGCGCCCAGATCGCCGAAGGCAAGGTCGCCGTCGTCGAGTCGCTCCCGCAGGACGGCAAGACGAAGACGGTCGCGTCGCTCGTCAAGGCGATGGGCCTCAGGGGGCGCACGCTCGTCGTGACCGAGGCCTATGACGAAAAGGTCGAGCTCGCGATTCGCAACATCCCGACGGTGGAAGTCCTTTCGGCCAGGCAGGTCGACGTCTACTCCATGCTGCAGGCGGCGAACATAGTCGCGACGCCGGCCGCTTTCGAAATCCTCAAGGCCCGCATGGGCGCGGAGGCGAAACAATGATTGGCGACATCATCAGGAAGGTCCAGGTCTCCGAGAAGGGGACGCTTCTGGCAGAGAAGAACCAGTATGCTCTTGAGGTAGCACCCGGCGCCAACAAGAGCGAGATCCGCAAGGCTGTGGAGGCCATGTTCGGCGTCCATGTCCTCGCGGTGAATACTCAGAACTACGCCGGCAAGAAGCGCATGCTCCGCAACCGCCGCGTTGTGCAGGCGCCGTCCTGGAAGCGCGCGATCGTCACGCTCAAGGCTGGCGAGCGCATTGAGGCCGTCTAGGCCCAAGGAGGAACAAATGGGTTTGAAGACTTACAAGCCGAGGACTGAAAGCCAGCGCTTCCACGTCTCTCAGGACTTCGCCGACCTTACCGGCGACAAGCCGGTTCGCGGCCTGACCGTCGCCAAGCGCAAGACGGCCGGACGCAACAACATGGGGCGCATCACCACGCGCCAGCGCGGCGGGGGCGTCAAGCGCCGCTACCGCATCATCGATTTCCGCCGCGACAAGACCGGCATCCCGGCGCGCGTCGCGACAATCGAATACGATCCCAACCGCAGCGCCAACATCGCCCTCCTGAACTACCTCGACGGCGAGAAGCGCTACATCCTCGCGCCCGAAGGCCTCAAGGTCGGCCAGCTCCTGCTCTCCGGCCCCGACGCCGAACCGAGCGTCGGCAACGCGATCCCGCTGGCCAAGGTCCCGCTGGGCATGTCCGTCCACGCGGTCGAGCTCACCCCGGGCTCGGGCGCCAAGCTCGCCCGCAGCGCCGGCAACGCCTGCCAGGTGCAGGCGCGCGACGGCGGCTACGTCAGCCTCCGCCTCCCCTCCGGCGAAATCCGCCGCGTCCGCGCCAACTGCCTCGCGACGGTAGGCGCAGTCGGCAACGGCGACTGGGAGAACGTCAAGCTTGGCAAGGCCGGCCGCAAGCGCTGGCTCGGCATCCGCCCGACCGTCCGCGGCGTGGCGATGAACCCGGTTGACCACCCGATGGGCGGCGGCGAAGGCCGCTCCTCCGGTGGCGGCGACCCGCAGTCCCCATGGGGCAAGCTCGCCAAGGGCGGCAAGACACGCAAGCCGCGCAAGGCGTCCGACAAGCTCATAGTCAAACGGAGGAAGTAGAGAGATGGCACGTTCAATCAAAAAGGGACCCTACGTCGAGGACAAGCTCCTCGCCAAGGTCGAGAAGGCGAAGCAGAGCAGCCGCCCCGCTCCGATCAAGACCTGGTCTCGCCGTTCGATGATCCTCCCGGACTTCGTCGGCCTGACCTTCGCGGTCCACAACGGAAAGCAGCACGTCTCGGTGTTCGTCAACGAGAACATGGTCGGCCACAGGCTCGGCGAGTTCGCTCCAACGCGTCTCTTCAAGGCCCATGGCGCCACCACAGTCAAGGTGACCAAGTAAGGCGGCAGGCAAATGGAAGTCTCAGCAATAACCAGAAACGTGCGCATGTCCGCCCAGAAGGGGCGGCCCATTGCGCGCGAAGTGCAGGGCAAACCGGTGTCGGAGGCCCTCGCGATTACCCAGTTCAGCCCCCAGAAGGCCGCGTTCCACCTCGGGAAGACGATCAAGTCGGCCGTCGCCAACGCCGCCAACAACCACGGCCTCGACGTCGACACGCTCGTCGTCAAGACCGCCGTGTTCGACGAGGGCACCCGCATGCGCCGCCACTGGGCGCGCGCCCGCGGCTCGGCGAGCCCCATCGCCCGCCGCCTGTGCCACGTCAAGGTCGTCCTAGAGGGCGAATCCGCAAACAATCGCTAAAGGAAGGAGTCAAGCTTTGGGACAGAAAGTAAACCCCATCGGCTTCAGGATCGCCATTGACAAGCAGTGGCGCTCCCGTTGGTTCAGCGGCAAGAGGGACTTCGGCGACCTGCTCGCCGAGGATCAGAAGATCAGGGAAGCCGTCCTCAAGGAGCTCAAGGCCGCCGCCGTGGCGAAGCTCGAAATCGAGCGCTACGCCAAGAACGTCCGCATCAATGTCTTCACCGCCCGCGCCGGCTTCATCGTCGGCAAGAAGAGCGGCATCGACATGGAGAAGCTGACCCGCCGTCTCGCCAAGGAGACCGGCAAGAAGATATTCTTCGACATCCACGAAGTCCGCGACGCCGACGTCAACGCCCAGCTTGTGGCCGAGAACATCGCGTCGCAGATCGAGCACCGCGTCGCCCTCCGCCGCGCCCTCAAGCGCGCCCAGAAGGTCGCGATGGACATCGGAGTTGACGGAATCAAGATCCGCTGCAGCGGACGTATCAACAACGCCGAACTTTCGCGCGTAGAATGGAGCAAGGAGGGCAAGATCCCCCTGCACACCCTGCGCGCCGACATCGACTACGGTTTCGCCGAAGCCAACACCACGGCCGGCAAGATCGGTGTCAAGGTTTGGATTTGCAAGCCCGAGGACTTCAAGCCACGCATGACCTCGGCAAGGAGGAAGAGCCATGCCCCTAATGCCTAAAAGGGTCAAATACCGCAAACAGACCAAGGGCAACCGCAAGGGTTTCGCCACGTCGGGCGCGACGCTCGCCTATGGCGACTACGGCGTCAAGGCCCTGACGCGCGGATGGGTGAAGAGCACCCAGATCGAAGCCTGCCGCGTTGTCATGAACCGCTTCATGAAGCGCAAGGGCAACCTCTGGGTCCGCATTTTCCCGGACAAGCCCGTCACGAAGAAGCCTATCGGCGTCCGCATGGGCGGCGGCAAGGGCAACCCCGAGTTCTGGGTCGCCGTTGTCCTCCCCGGCAAGATCCTCTTCGAGATCGGCGGGGTGCCCGAGGCGACCGCGCGCGAGTGCCTGCGCCTCGCCGACTCCAAGCTCGGCATCAGGACGCAGCTTGTCTCCCGCGCACACTAGCCAGCGAACGCAAGGAGTTTTCCGCAAATGAAAGCCAAGGAACTTAGGGAGATCGGCGCCGACGAAATGGCGCAGAAGATCCGCGACACCAAGAAGGAGATGTCGATGATGCGCATGAGGCGCGCCAGCGGTGTCTCCGTCGACAACTACGGCAAGATCCGTGGCATGCGGCGCGACGTCGCCCGCATGCTCACCATCCAGACCGAACGCGCCAAGAAGGAGGGCAAGTAGCCATGTCCGAAGAAATCGATACCGCCGCCCAGGCGGCAGAGGCGGCCCCGGCGAAGCCAGCCCGCGGCGTCCGCAAGACCCGCAGGGGCGTCGTCGTCAGCAAGAGCGGCGACAGGAGCGTCGTCGTCCAGGGCGAACGCCGCCTCCCGCACCCGGTCTACGGCAAGGTCGTCCGCCGTTTCAAGAAATACCACTGCGACGACGCCAAGAACGAATGCAAGGTCGGCGACACCGTCGAGATCGTCGAGTGCCGCCCGCTTAGCAAGACGAAGCGCTGGCGCGTCTCGGCTAAGATCGCCGAAGCGAAGTAGGGGGATTCCGCAATGATACGCGAAGAAACCAATCTAGTGGTCGCGGACAACACCGGCGCCAAGGTCGCCAAGTGCTTCCGCGTCCTCGGGCAGCGCAAGGAGTTCGCCCACATCGGCGACGTAATCAAGGTCTCAATCCGCGAGGCCACGCCCACGGGCGCCGTCAAGAAGGGCCAGGTCTGCCTTGCGGTCATTGTCCGCACGGCCGCGCCGATCCGCCGCCGCGACGGCTCCACGGTCCGCTTCGACCAGAACGCCTGCGTGATCGTCGATGCGAAGTTCAACCCCCTTGGCACCCGCGTGTTCGGGCCGGTGGCGCGCGAACTGCGCGATTCCGTCTGCGCCAAGGTCGTCTCCATGGCGCCGGAAGTAGTCTAGGCGGCGCATCGAAGGAAGGATCGCAGCAATGAGCATAGCGAGAATCAAGACTGGCGACGAGGTCGTCGTCATCTCCGGCGAATACGCCGGGAAGACCGGCAAGGTCGAGAAGGTCGACCCCAAGGCCGGCACCGCAGTGGTCAAGGGCGTGAACATGGTCAAGAAGGCCGTGCGCCGCTCCCAGGAAAACCCGGAAGGCGGCTTCGTCGAGTTCGAGGCCCCCATCCGCCTCTGCAAGCTGATGCCCTGGGATGAAAGCGCCAAGAAGGGCGTCCGCGTCTCCAGGGTCAAGGAAGGCGACACCTTCGTCCGCAAGGCGAAGGGCACCGGCCGCGTTTTCTGATTGAGAGGAACTTATGTCAAGGTTGAAGGACAAATACACGGCCGAGGCGGTGCCCAAGCTCCGCGAGTCCCTCGGCGTCAAGAACCCGATGCTCGTTCCGAAGCTCTCCAAGGTTGTCGTGAACATGGGCTTCGGCATCGTCGAGAAGGACGTCCAGAAGAAGCTGGTCGAGGAGCTCGCCGCCATTACCGGACAGCACCCGCTCCTCTGCAAGGCCCGCAAGAGCGTCTCGAACTTCAAGCTCCGCGAGGGCATGGTCATCGGTGCCAAGGTTACCCTCCGCCGCGAGAAGATGTACGAGTTCCTGGACAGGCTTTTCAACGTCACGCTTCCCCGCATCCGCGACTTCCGCGGCCTCCCCAACCGCGGCTTCGACGGCCGGGGCAACTACACGTTCGGCCTCAAGGACCAGACGACGTTCCCCGAAATCGACGCCACCCAGGTGCCCGTCGAGAAGGGCATGGACATCACAATCTGCACGACTGGCGACGACAAGGCCGCGCGTGAGCTTCTCACGCTCCTCGGCCTCCCGTTCGCCGGCAAGAACAAGAACAAGTAAGGAGTTCAGTCCGTGGCTAAAACATGTTTGATAGTCAAGGCCGCCCGTAAGCCGAAGTTCTCTTCGCGCGGTTACACGCGGTGCTCCCGCTGCGGCAGGCCCCACTCGGTCATCCGCAAGTTCAAACTCTGCCGTCTCTGCTTCCGCGAGTTGGCCCTGTCCGGGCAGATTCCCGGCGTGACGAAGGCCAGTTGGTAGGAGGAAAGCAATGAGCATGTCAGATCCAATCGCGGATATGCTTACCCGCATCCGCAACGCGCAGGCCGCGCGCCACCCCGAAGTCGCCATCCCCGCGTCGAAGATAAAGCGCGAGATCGCCCGGGTCCTCAAGGAATACGGCTACGTCTCCGACATTTCCGACGGACCCGGCGAACGCGAGTTCACAATCGGTCTCCGCTACGCCAAGGACGGCAATCCTGTCATCCGCGGCATCCGCCGCGTGAGCCGCCCCGGCCTGCGGTCCTACGCCGCCGCGTCCGAGATCCCGATGGTTCTCGGCGGCCTCGGCCATACGATCGTCTCCACCTCCCGCGGCATCATGAGCGGGCGCCAGGCGCGCAAGGCCGGCATTGGCGGCGAGATCGTCTGCAAGGTCTGGTAAGGAGGAATCAGCTATGTCGAAGATAGGCAAACAGCCGATCGCCATTCCCGCCGGCGTCACAGTCGCGGTCGATGGCAGCAAGATTACGGTCAAGGGTCCGCTCGGCGAACTCTCCCGCGAAATTCCCGCCGGCATTTCGGCCGAGGTCAAGGACGGCCACGTCGTCTACACCCGTGCCGACGACTCCCGCCGCAACAAGAGCCTCCACGGCCTTAGCCGCACGCTCTGCGCGAACATGGTCGAGGGCGTCACCAAGGGCTACAAGAAGGAACTCTCCATCGAGGGCACCGGCTTCAAGGCCGTCCTCCAGGGGAACAAGCTCCTCCTCTCCCTTGGATTCGCCTCGCCCAAGGAATACGAGCTTCCCGCCGGAATCAAGGCGACCGTCGGCAAGGACGGCACGCTTGTCGCGGTCGAGGGCACCAGCAAGGAACTCGTCGGCCAGGCGGCCGACCGCATCCGCAGTTTCTATCCGGCCGAACCCTACAAGGGCAAGGGCGTCAAGTATGTCGGCGAAGTCATTCGCCGCAAGCAGGGCAAGAAGATGGCCTAACGCGGCCTGAAAGGCATTTTTCACAATGAAGAACCGCATTGAACAGCGCAGGCTCCGCCACAGGCGTCTCCGCCAGAAGGTGAAGGGCACGGCGGCACGTCCGCGCATGGCCCTCTACTTCTCCAACAAGAACATCACGGTCCAGTTCATCGACGACGAGGCTGCGAAGACAATCGCAGCCGTCAGCACGACCGGCACGGGCGCGAAGCTCAATGTCGCGACCGCAACCGAGACCGGGAAGAAGGCGGCCGAGGCCGCCGCTGCGAAGGGCGTCTCCCTCGTGGTGGTCGACCGCGGCGGTTTCACTTTCCACGGCCGCGTCAAGGCCCTCGTCGAGGCGGCCGTGGCCGCCGGACTCAAGATTTCCGATTCCGAAACAACCCAGGAGGCCAAGTAATCCATGGCTATGGAACAAGGCGACAGGCGCCGCAACCGCAATGATTCCCAGGCGCAGGATCTCTTCGAGCAGCCGGTTTTCGTAAACCGCTGCGCCAAGACCGTCAAGGGCGGTCGCCGCATGTCTTTCTCCGCAGTGGTCGTCGTCGGCGACCGCGAGGGCAGGGTCGGCTATGGCTTCGGCAAGGCCAACGAGGTCTCCGAGGCAATCCGCAAGGGCGGCGAGGCCGCCCGCCGCGACATGATGCCGGTCACCATGAAGGGCCGCACCATACCGCATGAAGTCATGGGCTTCGCGGACGGCGGCCGCGTCCTCCTCAAGCCGGCGCCTGACGGCTCCGGCGTGATCTGCGGCGGCGGCATGCGCACCGTGATCGAGGCTTCCGGCATCCGCGATGTCGTCGGCAAGTCTCTCGGCTCGAAGAACAAGCTCAACGTCGTCAAGGCGACCATCGCGGCCCTCCGCCAGCTCCGCTCGGCCGAGGCCCTCGCCGAGGCCCGCGCCTAGCGGCGATGATGTAAACAAGCCGCGGAACGCGCGAACTGCGCCCGGTCCTTTCTGGCATTCCCGTGCGTTTTTGCGCGTTTCGTGGCTAACCAAGGAGATATAAATGGATCTTCACTCTCTTTCCAACGAACCCGGTTCCCGCAAGTCCGCCAAGCGCCGCGGCCGCGGCCGCGCCTCAGGCCTGGGCAAGACTTCCGGCCGCGGCAACAAGGGCCAGTTCGCGCGCAAGGGCCACAAGAGCAAGCTCGGCTTCGAGGGCGGCCAGATGCCGCTTCTCCGCCGCATGCCCAAGCGCGGCTTCAAGAACCCCTCCCGCTGCCCCTTCCAGGGCGTCAACGTCTCCTCCCTCGACAAGTGCTTCGAGGCTGGCGCCGTTGTCACCCCGAAGGAACTCTTCGAGGCCGGTCTCGCCGAGGCCTGCCGCATCAAGATTCTCGGCACCGGTGAAATCACGAAGGCGCTTACCGTCCAGGCCAACGCCTTCTCCGCCTCCGCCAAGGCCAAGATCGAGGCCGCCGGCGGCAAGTGCGAGACCATCTAGCGCCACGCGCCAGATGGTCCGCACCATTGTTTCGATTGCAGTCGATTTCGGTCGATTGCAGTCGATTGCAGTTGATTGCAATCGAAAAGGAGTTTGAGGTATCATCATGCTAAAAGCCTTTGCCAACACCCTTAAGGTGCCTGAACTGAAGAAGCGCATCCTCTTCACGGCGGGCCTTGTGGCAATTTGCCGCCTGGTCTCCCTCGTCCCCACACCGGGCGTGGACGGAAGCGCCATTTCCGAGGCGTTCAAGAACGCCACCGGCACGGCCGGCGGCCTTCTTGGCATGATGGACATCTTCACCGGCGGCGCCCTTGCGCGCTGCTCAGTCGGCTTCTTCGGCATCTGGCCCTACATCAGCGCCTCGATCATCCTGCAGCTGATGACCGCCATCGTCCCCGCCCTTGAGCGCATGGCGCGCGACGGCGAGGCCGGCCGGCAGCGTCTCAACCAATGGACGCGCTACTTCACCATCGTCATCTGCGTGTTCCAGAGCTTCGTCCTCGCCCGCACCCTCGAATACCACCCCGAGGCGGTCTTCCGCGGCATCAGCGTAAACGTCGTCCATGCGCCTGGGTTTGGCTTTGAAATCATGACGGTCATCGCCATGACCACGGCCGCGATGTTCGTCATGTGGCTCGGCGACCAAATCACAGCCCGCGGCATCGGGAACGGCATATCCCTGATCATCATGATCAACATCTGCTCAAGGCTCCCGATGGCCATCATGCAGGCCCAGGCCAAGTATTTCCCCGACATGGTCCCCAACCAGGACGCCTTCCAGCTCGTCCTCCTTCTCGTCGTCGGGTTCATCGTCTGCGCAGGCACCGTCATGCTGACCCAGGGCGTCCGCAAGGTCCAGATTCATTCCGCCCGCCGCTCGGCCGGCGCTTCCGCCTATGGCGGAATGGCCAGCTACATGCCTCTCCGCGTCAACTTCTCCGGCGTCATGCCCATCATCTTCGCCGGCCCGATCATCCAGATCCCAAGCGCCCTTCTCGCCAGGATTACCCATCCGGGCCTCCAGTGGCTCGCCAACATCGGCCGGGCATTTTCCGAAGGCCGTTCGGCGCCATACATGCTGCTCTACGCGGTCCTGATCCTCTTCTTCAGCTTCTTCTGGGTGGCGACCCAGTTCAATGCCGTCCGCATTGCCGACGACCTCAAGCGCACCGGCGGATACGTCCCAGGTGTCCGCCCCGGCCGCGCGACCGCCGAGTTCCTCGACCACACCATGTCGCGCGTCACATTCATCGGCGCAATCGGCCTGATTATTGTCGCCATTTTCCCGACAATCCTCTATTCCGGGATGCAGGTCCCGTGGGAGATGGCGAGTTTCTTCGGCGGGACTTCTCTGCTGATTATCGTTGGCGTAGCCCTCGATACGCTCCGCCAGATGGAGTCCTACCTTACGATGCGCCACTACGACGGCTTCCTCAAGCACGGCCGCATCCAGTCCCGCAGGAACTAGCCGCGCGCCAAGGCTGTCCTCCCTGGAAAAGGGGCGGGCATTCTCCGGAATGCCCGCCCTTTATTGTTATTGTTGCAAGCCATAATAATAGCGGCTTGAATTTGTGCGTATCAATAGAATGTCTGTCCCTTAGTGCACACTAGCGCAAACGTGTACCCGTCAATATAATGTCTGTCCCTTAGTAAGCGGGAAGGAATGGCAATCAGGGCGGGGGAATGTTCCGAATCCAAGGGCTATGCGCAGAAAAAGATGGCTACGAGCCCGGCAGCGAAGCAGTAAAGGCCGAAGAGCCAAAGCTTTCCTCCGCCGAGAATGCCTATCAGGTAGCGTATCGCAATATAGCCCGTGGCGGCGGAAAGGACGAACGCCAGCGCGGAATGTCCGACGCCAAGTGCGGCGAGCGGGGCCAGGCCGTCGGAGGCGACCTCCAGAACCGCGGCGCCAAGGAGTATTGGAATCGTCATGAGGAAAGAGAAGTCGGCCGCCTCGCGCGAATCGACTCCCAGCAGGCGGCCGGCAGACATCGTCGCCCCGCTCCGGCTGATGCCGGGCAGAAGCGCCACGGCCTGCGCCAGCCCGATCGCCGCGGCGCGGCCCAGGCCGACGCGCCCGACGCGCCCCTGTGGCATGAAGCGGGTCGAAAGCAGAATGCAGCCGGTCACAAGCAGCATTGCGCCGATAAAGCGCATGCCGCCATCAAGACTCGATTCGATGAAATCGCCGAAAAGGCAGTAGCAGACACCTGCGGGGATGCAGCTGGCCACGATGGCGGCGGCCTCGCGGAGCGAAGCCCCTTCGCGGCGCACCACGCCCAGCGCAAGTCTTGCGAGCCGGCGGCGGTAGAAGACAACAACCGCAAGCAGTGTCCCAAGATGCAGTAGCAGTTCCAGCGATTTCCCTGGGTTGTCAACACCCATGAGGCGCTCGGCAATCGCAAGATGGCCCGACGATGAAATCGGGAGAAACTCGGCGATTCCCTGGAAAATGGCAAGCGCGGCTATCTTTAAGGTTCCCAACATACGCAAACTATCCTCTCATAAATGGCGGATATTTGCAACTAGTTCCCGTCGGGATGGAAGTTGCCTCCCGGTGGCAGGCGGTGCTGCGCCCGGCGTGGCAAATGCTGATGTCCCCGCGCAGCTTGTCTAGACAGGATTGGCTGGATCATACTTGAAGCTGGCGGCCTGGAGCAGCCGGCGCGTGTAGGCGTGCCGGGGCGCGGCGAACATTTCGGACGGGACGCCATGCTCCACTATGCGCCCGCGCTCAAGGACGTAGACATAGTCGCAAATCGCGGACACCACGGCGAGGTCGTGTGTTATCATCAGGATCGCCCTGAGTCCGTTGGCCCGCTCGGCAAGGAGTTTGGCGAAAAGCTTCAGAATGCGCGCCTGCACCGAGACGTCCAGTGCGGAAACCGGCTCGTCTCCGATTAGGACGGCGGGGCGCGGCGCGATTGCGCGGGCGATGCAGACGCGCTGGCACTGCCCCCCGCTCATGGCGCCGGGCCTGCGCCCGGCCACATCGGCCGGGAGCCCGACGGTGGAGAGCAGCCGCGCGGCCTCGTCGCGGATGCGGGGGCGTGGCGCCAATCCATGCACCCGCAGGGCCTCTGCGACGGCGTCCAGCGCGGTTTGGCGTGGGTCAAGCGCCCCGGAGGCGTCCTGGAACACCATTGAAACAGGCAGCCCGCCGCCACGGCGTGCGGCGGCGTACGCTTCGCCGGCGTCGCGGCCGTCGATCAGGACTTCGCCTGACGATGGCTTCTGGAGCCCGCAGATGGTTCTGACCAGGGTTGTCTTGCCAGACCCGCTTTCGCCGACAAGGCCCGTGATCATGCCGTCCGCGGCCTTCAGCGAGACATTGTCCAGCGCGCGGAAGGTTTCGCCGCCGCGGCGCCTGAACTCAACCGTTATGCCGCGCGCCTCAAGCATGGCCGGCCAGCCTCCTGAAATCCTCCGGCGGCGGGGCTTCGAAGACCATGCGCCGTCCGGTCTTCGGGTGGTCGAACGAGAACCTCGCCGCATGGAGCATCTGCCTGCGCGGGCAGCCCGGGATGGTGGCGTCAAGGCCGCGGTTGCCGTAGACCGGATCCCCGACTATCGGCATGCCGCTGTACGAAAGGTGGACGCGGATCTGGTGGGTGCGTCCGGTGAGGATGCCGACTTCCAGCAGCGTGGTTCTGCCGAGGCGGCGCAGCGTGCGCCACCTGGTGAAGGCCTCCTTGCCGCCGGAGGGGGGATTGGCGCACATCCTTTTCCTGTCGGCTGGATGGCGCCCGATTGGCGCGGAAACGCTGCCGCTCGCGCGGGCGATGTCGCCATGGACAATCGCCAGATAGGTCTTCTCGGTGCTGTGCGCCTGGAACTGCGCGGCGAGCGAGTTGAGTGAGGCCTCGTCCTTCGCGGCCACGATTATGCCGGTCGTGTCCATGTCCAGCCTATGGACGATACCCGGGCGCGCCACGCCGCCGACGCCCTTGAGCCCGCCGCCGCAGTGGAAGAGGAGCGCGTTCACGAACGTGGAGTCGGGATGGCCCGGGGCCGGATGGACGACCATGCCGGCCGGCTTGTTGACTACGATTACGAAGTCGTCCTCGTAGAGAATGTCAAGCGGGATGTCCTGCGGGACAGGTTCGGCGGGGACGGGGTCTGGGAGCGCCACGGCGATTTCCGCCCCTGGCTTCAGGCGGGAGCGGGGCGCGAGTGGTTCGCCGCGGCATGTCACGGCGCCGGAATCCATAAGCGCCTGGACGCGGGAGCGGGAAATGCTTTCGAGACGCGTCGCCAGCCAGGCGTCGAGGCGCCGCGCGGCCGGGTCGCCGTCGTATACAAGGCTGACAGTCTCAGCCATCGGCTGCGGCCTTTCCCGCCAGCCTGGAGGCGCAAAGCATGGCCAGCCCCGCGGCGAAAGTGAAAAGGCAGATGAACTGCGCTATCGAGAATGGCCCGACGGCCATGCGCGGGTCGGAGCGAAGGGTTTCCGTGAAAAACCTTATGGCCGCGTAGCAGACCAGGTACAGGCCTGCGGTCGTCCAGCGCCTGGGGCCGCGCCTTGCGACGCCGGCCAGCACTGCGAAAAGCGCCAGGTTGAGCGCGGCCTCGACCAGCTGGGACGGCAGGACGGGGAGGGAGCGGGCGGCCGAACGCGCGATGAGGCCATCGCGGACCTGCGCGAACCATGGTTCCGAGCCGGCCGGGTAGCAGACGGAAACGAGGCAGTCGTGGACGCGCCCGTAGCAGCAGCCGTTCAGGAAGCACCCGACGCGGCCGAAGGCGTGGCCGAGCGGCAGCGCTACGGCAGCGAGGTCAAGCAGGGCCGGCAGGGGCTTGCGCGCAATGCGGGAGAAGAGGGCTATCGCGGCGATCGCGCCGCCGAGGCCGCCATAGAACATCAGGCCGCCGCGATCGAACCGGAAGATTTCGACAAACGGTTCGCCCGCGAACTCGGAAGACCAGTGTTCGGCGACATACGCAAGCCGCGCCCCGAGCGCGCCGCCAACCATGGCGAAGACGAGCAGGCGCGAGGCGTCGTCTTCCGACATGCCCGCGAGGCGCCCCGCGAAGCGCCGCAGGATGAAGTTTGCCGCGAGGAAGCCAAGCGCCGCCATGAGGCCGAACGACCTCAGCGTGAATGGCCCAAGTTGGAGAATTTCCGGATACATTTCCCTGCTTTCAGATTGCGAAAATCGCCAACAAATAGTATAGTATTGGCTGACGCTATTTTGCAAGCGCCATGCGCGCGTACCATTTAGCGGAGGCTAAAATGACGGATCAAGGCGAAATCCTTTTTGACAGGGTTGACAAAACCGAGTGCCCGGGGTGCCACACCGAAATCGATGTGACGGCCCTTGAGCCATTCTCCCTCGCCGCCTGCCCGCAGTGCGGCGGCGAATTCACCGTGCCTGCGCGGCTCGCGAACTACCGGCTGCTGTCCTGCCTTGGCTCCGGCGGCATGGGAAGCGTATACAGGGCATACGACGAGACCCTGGCGCGCGAGGTGGCGATCAAGGTGATGAAGAAGAGCCTCGGCGAGCAGGCCGAGTTTCTCGAATCGTTCCGCCGGGAGGCCCAGGCGGCCGCCAAGCTCAACCACCCGAACATCGCGCAGATATACTCCTTCGGCCAGGAGAAGGGCCAGCCATACATCGTGATGGAATACGTCCCTGGCAAGCACCTCGACGACATGATCGAGTCGCCCGGCGAACTCCCGCAGGAAATGGTGATGAAGATCGGGCTCGACATAGCCGACGGGCTCCAGCTGGCGACGGCGTCGAACCTGATCCACGGCGACATCAAGCCGGGCAACATACTGATGGGCGACCGCGACTCCGCGAAGCTTGTAGACTTCGGCATCGCCTCGTCGCCAGACGCCGAGCAAACCGAAATCTGGGGTACGCCATACTACATTTCCCCGGAAAAGATCCGCCGCCAGAAGATAGACTTCCGCAGCGACATGTACTGCCTCGGCGGCACCCTCTACCACGCGCTGACGAAGAAGCCGCCGTTCGACGGCGAGGACGCGATGGCGGTTGTCAAGGCGCGCCTGTCCGCGCCGCCGGTGCCCTTGCGCCAGCTGCGCCCGGACCTCTCGCCCGAGGTCGAGCGCATAGTCCTGAAGATGCTTGAAGCCGACCCTGACAAGCGCTACCCCTCATACGGCGAACTCATGGCGGACATAGGGGCGTTCCTCGCGAAGGGGAAGGCCCAGCAGCCCTCCGGCGCGACGTCCAAGCGCATTGTTATCAAAAGCCGGGGCTCCAAGAACCGCCCGCTGCCGGAATCGCAGCCTGACACCCCGGCGGACCAGGCGCAGCAGCCCGGCGGCCACAAGAACATCCGGATCACGCGCCATGGCGCCACCCCAAGCACGCTGATGGGCGGCTACGGCGAAAGTCATGGCCCGGCCCAGGGCCAGGGCGGTGAGGCGGATGGCGGCGAGCCCAGGAAGTTCCCGGTCGGCAAGCTGGTCGCCGGCATTGTAGTTTTCATCGCGCTGGCCGGCGCCTGCCTGGGCGGATTCATGGTTCACTCCAAAAACGCCAAGGCAAAGGCGGAGGCCGAAGCCCGCGCCGCCCTTGCGGGTTCGCTCCGCGCGGCATGCTCGCCAATCGTCGCCGCAAGGGGCGAGGTCGCGTCGCTTAAGGCGAAAATCGTCGGACAGGCCAAGGCCGCCGAAGAGATTGTCGCGCAGGCCATAGCCGCCGTCGAAAAGGCCGGGGTCGGCGGATTCGGCTCGCGCATAATCGAGGAAAAGCCCTTTGAATTCGCGCCATTCGACGATGACGTCGATGCCGTGGACGGCGAAACCGCGGCCGATGCGCCGGCGGAAGGGCCCGCCGCGCAACCGGCCGCAGGCCCGGAAGGCCAGGCCGGCGAAGGCGAGGCC
>JAFWPM010000116.1 GCA_017509565.1 Kiritimatiellia bacterium
CATCAACGTTTCGACCGACGGCAAGGTCTTCACCTTCCACGACGACACCCTCGCGCGCACGACGGACGGCGCCGACAAGCGGCGCGTTTCCGATCTCGCATGGGCCGAAATCGAGTCGATCAACGCGGGCGGCTGGGGCAAGTGGAAGGGGTCGCACTTCGAAGGCACCCGTCCGGCGCTGCTGGAGGAAGTCCTGGAACTCGCCCGCGACGGCCGCTGGATCTACCTCGACACCAAGCCGCGCCCCGAAATCGTCCCGCTCGTCGCGCGCGCCCTTGCCGGGCAGGGCCGCGCCAACCCGAGCAATGTCCTCTTCCTCGCATCCAGCGAGGAAGTCTGCGCCGCCTACAAGCGGGAACTGCCCGAATACAAGGTCTTCTGGATATCATTCACGCGCGGGCGCGTCGGCCAGCCGCACAAGCCGCCGGCGCCGCCCATTGCCGCCGAAGAAGTCGTGGAGACGCTCCGGCGCGTCGGGGCCGACGGCGTGGACATGCAGTTCGACCCGGCCGTCCACGACGAGGACTACATCCGCGCCGTCCGCGACGCCGGATTCGAGTTCCACGTCTGGACCGTGAACGACCCCGCGCTCGCGCGCCTCGCCTTCGAGCGCGGCGCGCAGTCCGTCACGACCGACTGCCCCGGCGCGCACATCCGCGCCGCCGTACCCGCGAGACCGTGACCGGGACATTGTGCAAGGCGTCGCCGCATGGCGGCGACAGATGATTTCTTGCCATTTCCCGCCCAAGGGTTTAAAATATTTAAAGGCGGTTTACAGCCATAGCATTTGTCTCCCGCATTGCCATTTTGCCCGCCAGCATTCACCATGACTCATCAACCCAAGCACCAATAGCAGCAATGAACAACTTTCGTGAAACCCCACTTGTCCTAGCCCACCGCGGCGGTCGCGCCGAGTATGACGACAATTCCGTCGGCGCCTTCGCCGACGCGTTGGCCCATGGTGTCCGCGGCGCCGAAACCGATGTCCGCCTCACCAAGGACGGCCACCTTATAATCATGCACGACGCCACGGTGGACCGCACGACAAACGGCCACGGCCCAATCGCCGAAATGACCCTCGCCGAGGCCACCGCGCTCCGTCTCAAGCGCTGCGGCGAGAATGTCCCGACCTTCCGCCAGTTCTGCGAAGTATACCGAGGGCGCGACGACGTCGACATTGAAATCGAAATGAAGCTCCACGGCGATGAAATGGAGCCTGCGCTGCTCGACCGCTATGTGACCCTCCTCCACGACGAAGCCGCCGAAATCCTCGTCGCCGGAACATACGCCTTCACCAGTTTCTCCATCCCCACGCTCAAGCGCTTCCGCGAACTCTTCCCGGAGGTCAAACTCGGCTACATCTGCGGCGAACTCACCGAGCAGACCATCGAAGAGGCCCTCTCCGTCGGTTGCATGCGCATTGCGCCAGACTGGAACCAGGCCACGGGGCCAATCGCCGTCAAGCGCGCCCACGATGCGGGGCTTTCCGTCAATCTCTGGTGCAGCAACTCCCGTGACATCTACGACATCGTCAAGCTTTGGGGCGCCGATGTCTCGACCTCCGACATCCCCCGCTTCATGCGCGACTACGCTGTCAGCACGCAGTCAAGGTAGCCATGACCCTTCAAGCGAACTACGACGTTCTCGTTGTCGGCGGCGGCCCCGCCGGCGTGTGCGCGGCCCTTGCCGCCGCTCGCCACGGGGCCTCCGTGCTAGTAGCGGAGCAGGGTGGGTGCCTTGGCGGCATGGCGACGCGCGGCCTTGTGGGCCCGTTCATGACGTGCTACGACAAGAAAGGCGAGACGCAGCTCATACGTGGCCTCTTTGAGGAGATAGTCCAGCGCATGGTCGCAATTGGCGGCGCCATACATCCCTCCAAAGTCCGGGCCGGGACATGTTTCGCGGCCTGGCACGTCAAGGGACACGACCACTGCACGCCGTTCGAGCCGGAGGCGCTCCAGTTCGTGCTTGACGACCTCTGCCGCGAGGCGGGCGTCGGAGTTCTCTTCCATGCGACCTTCCTCCAGCCCGCGATGGAAGGCTCGCGCGTCGCCGGGGCCGATTTCGCGACCAAGGGCGGGGTGCGCCGCGTCATGGCCAGAGTCGTCGTGGACGCCACCGGGGACGGCGATGTCGCCTTTCGCGCCGGCGCCCCGTGCGAACTCGGCGACCCCGCCAGGGGCGGCGCCATGCAGCCCGCCACGACCTTCTTCCGCATCGGGGGCCTGTCCGAAGCCGCCGTCGAGGCCGTCCGCGCGAAGTACCCGCAGGACGTCTTCTGCTTCAAGACCCTCATCGCACAGGCGCGCGCCGAAGGGCGCTGGACGCTTCCGAGGCCACACATCAACATATACCGCGGCGTCAGGGACGGCGAGTGGTTCGTGAATGTCTCGCGGCTCAATGGCGTTGACGCCACCGACCCCGCGTCGCTCTCGGACGCCGAGTCCGAGGGCCGCCGCCAGGTCCGGGAAATCCTAGCCTTCATGCGCGACTACGTCCCAGGCGCGGGCGGCATCCGCCTGATGGCGCTTCCGGCGACGGTCGGCATCCGCGAATCGCGCCATGTGCTGGGCGAGTACCGCCTCGACATCGACGACGTGCTGGAGGGGCGTGTCCCGGACGACAGCGTCCTTGTGTGCTCCAACTCCATCGACTGGCACAGCGGCGGCAAGGACGCCGCCGGCACCGTGTACCTTGAGGTGCGCGACGGCGACTGGTACGGCGTCCCGTACCGCTGCCTGGTGCCGCGGAAAGTGGACGGGCTTTTGGTTGCCGGGCGCTGCGTCAGCGCCAGCGCCGCGGCGGCCGCCGCGATTCGCGTAATGCCGCCCTGCATGGCCATGGGCCAGGCTGCGGGGACGGCGGCGGCAATCGCGGCCAAGTCAGGAACCGCGCCGCGCGCCATAGACGCGGCGTCGCTTGTCGCCGCCCTCCGCGCCGATGGCGTTTTCCTTGGCGAATAGCAACGGCCGAAAGCCAATGGCAAAAAAAGAGGCGCCTCTTGCGAGGCGCCTTTTTTCCTGGTTGAGTAGAGGACTACTTCTTGCCCAGAATGGCATCCTTGGCGGCCTTGAGAACCTTGACCTTGACAATCTTGGTCTTGGGAATCTTAATGGCGGCATGGGTGATGGGGTTGCGGCCGGTGCGAGCCTTGCGCTCGGCGATCTGCAACTTGACGAGGCCGGGGAGCGTGTAGCCTTCCTTGGCCTTGGCGGCCTTGTAGGCGACGGCGAGGACTGCGGCAAAGGCGTCCGCGGCCTGGGCCTTGCTGATCTTGGCCTGCTCGGCGATGGTGGCGATGAGACCGGCCTTGGTCGTGATGTCAACCTTGGCGGCGGCCTTGGCGGGGGCCTTGGCAGGGGCCTTCGGCGCGGGCTTCGCGGCCTTCGGTGCAGGTTTGGCGGCCTTGACGGCCTTGGGTGCGGGCTTCGCAGCTACTTTCTTAGCCATTATTTGTCTCCTTGATGTGTTGCGTTCCGCGAAAAGCAGGAACTGCAAATATATTCGCGAAAAATCGGGATAATTGCAAGAAAAATTTTTTGGCGGCACCTTGCCGAAAGCCGCGCCGTTAGGGGGGCTGATCGCACCGATGTCGGTTGGGGCCTGATTTCATGCGGGTCTGACGATATCCGAGGCATCGCCGGACATCGCTAAAATTTTTTTTTGCGGAGCGCCTTTTTTGGCGTTTCACCCGCTATTGCGGCGCGGTTGCGCCATTTTTATTGCCCCTGGCGCGGTCTATTTTCCGTGTTTTTCCGCAAGGCGCGCTCCAGATCAGTAGTCGCCGATGTACCCCATCTGCCGGAGTGACTGCGGGTTGGTCGTCCAGTCCTTGTCAACCTTGACCCAGAGGCTCAGGTCGGCCCTTACGCCATATTGCTCCTCGATGTCCCTGCGGGCCGCGTCGCGCATCTTTCGGACGGTCTTCCCGGCCGGGCCGATGACTATGGGCTTCTGCGACGGGCGCGCGACAAGCAGCGTCGCCTCGACCGTCCATTTTTCGCCCTCGCCGGCGAACTTGTCGATTCGTACGCCGACGCTGTGCGGAAGCTCGTCCCTGAGGCTCAGGAATACCTTTTCGCGGATGATGTCCGCAATCGCCAGCTGGCGCGGATAGTCGCTAAGAATGTCCGGCGGGTAGAGCCGCTCGCCCTCCGGCGCGGTGTCGAACAGCGAGGACACCAGCTTCTCGACGCCATCGCCTGTGGCGGCGGAACCTTCGAAGGCGCGCACCCTGCGCGTCCGGCCCGTCTCCCTGCAAAGCGACTCCCACAGTTCGCGGAATGGCCCGGGGTCCGCGCCCTCGCGGTCGCTTTTGTTGAAGAAGAAGAAAACGGGGCGGTCGTCGTCCTCCGCGCCTAGCAGGCGGCGCATCCAGCCGTCGTCCTCCAGCTGCGGCTTCTCCGAGACGTCGAAGACCACGACGAGCATTTCGACGTTCGCCGCCGCGTGCCTGGCCATCTTGTTGATTAGGTTGCCGAGCTTGGACTCCGCCTTGTGCAGGCCTGGAGTGTCGACAAACACGAGCTGCCCGCGGCGTTCGTCGAGTATCGCCCTGATGGTGTTGCGGGTCGTCTGCACAACCGGCGAGACTATTGAGACCTTTTCCCCAACAATCGTGTTCAGGAGAGTTGACTTGCCGGCGTTGGTGCGCCCGACGATTCCAACCGTCGCGACATGCGCGGCGACTTCTTTTCTGCTTGCTTCCATGATGGAGGGTTTGTTGCTGGTTGTTAGTTGCTAGTTGTTAGGGTTGGGAAGGGGAAAGTCGCGCCTGGCGTGGCTGTCCGCATGGCTCCAGTCATCGCACCACCCACGCCGTTGCGTCGCGCGTGAGCGCAATCCCCATATTTGAGAATCCTGGCCTCCATTCCCGCAAGCGTCAAGGCAATGCCTTCCCAGTTTTGCGGCAACAGAGGTTCGCCATCCCATTGGAGTTCATCGGGGAGCAGGCTGGGCGCATTGGGGAACTACCCTTCGCCTGATGCCGCGCGCACTTCAAAAAGGCTTGCGATGACATTCGCCGAAACCCTGAAGGCCGGTTCAAGCATTTTGGTCGAAGTCGAGGATTCCGGAGGCGGATACCCCAGGTCGCGGAAGCGGTCCGGTCCATGTCGGCCTCAGAGGCTCCGCACGTCGATGTTGCTCTTCGAAAGCGATTCCGGATGGAAATAGAAGTTCTGGCTGGTGGTGTCGAGGACCGTCCTCCACAGGTCGCCGTCGAGGTCGAGCTTCTGGCGCTCCACGACGGCCAGCGGGATCGGGACGAGGGTGTAGATCTCGGTCCTGTTGATGTCGCCGACGACGCAGTTCGTGCGGCCGGCCATGGCGGCGTGGACGGCGGCGCGGGCGAGCATGTAGCAGCGGATCGCGTCGGCGCCGACGGCCGGGATGCTCCTGATGGAGTAGCTGGGGTCGAAGTACTTCACGGAGGTCTCGACGCCGATTTCCTTGAAGTGGGAGGTGATCCTGTCGCGCAGGAACTCGCCGATGTCCTTCTTGAGGATGTTGCCGGAGGCGTCGCGCCGCTCGGCTTCGCCGGAGATAAGGTCCTGTCCGGCGCCCTCCGCGACTAGGATGACGGCGTGGTTCTTGACGCGGAAGCGGCGCTCCAGGGCCGCGAGAAGGCCATTCTCGCCATCGAGGGCGAAAGGCTGCTCGGGGACCAGGCAGAAGTTGACGATCGGGTTGGCGACTGCGGCGTATGCCGTGATGAAGCCGGAGTCGCGGCCCATGAGCTTGACAAGGCCGATGCCGTTAACCGTCCCCTTGGCTTCCATGTGCGCCGCCTGGATGATGGGCGAGGTGGCGGAGACGGCGGTCTCGAAGCCGAAGGAGCTGCCGACGAAGTTCAGGTCGTTGTCGATCGTCTTCGGGACGCCCACGACGGATATGGAGAGGTGGCGGCGCTCGCATTCCTCGGCGATGTCGCGCGCCGCGCGCAGGCTGCCGTCGCCGCCGATGCAGAAGAGCAGGTTTATGTTCATCCTGACGAGGGTGTCGATGATTTCCCCGGTGTCCTGTTGCCCGCGGGAGGAGCCAAGGATGGTGCCGCCGAGGGTGTGGATGGTGTCCACGACGTCGTTGTCGAGCATCATCGGGGTGAGGTCGTGCCTGGAGACGAGGCCCCTGTAGCCGTACCGGATGCCGTAGATGGTCTTGATGCCGTAGTCGAGCGTGAGGATTTCGACCAGGCCCTTGATGACGTGGTTCAGGCCCGGGCAGAGCCCGCCGGCGGTGAGGATGGCGGCGCGGCTCCACGCGGGGTCGTGGAAGATTTTGCGGTGCGGGCCGGCCTCCTCGAACGACGCGGGTTCAATCCCCTGCGCCAGCAGCTTTCTCTGGCGCTCGACATCGTAGTCGATGTAAATCCGCGACCCCTCGCGGACAAAGACCGGGTTCCTGACCGGCGAAGGTATCTTGCACTCGCCGAGACTGTCGATGGACAGCTTGAACTTGCCGGGATTTTGCAGAACGTCCTCGTATATGCTCATTGTCTTACCTCATTGTTCGCCGGTTGCGGCGGTCTTTTGCCGCGCCGTCCGGCATGTTTTGGAAAATCTGCCCCGGCGCGCTCAGAAGTCCACCCTGGCGCGCGCCGCCTTCTTTTCGGATTGCCGTCGCTTGTCGTCAAGCATGCGGGCCTTCTGGCGCCTTGAGCGGCGGCGCTTCTGGCGCCTGATCTTCTCCGCGGCCTGGATTCTTTCGCTTTCGGCGCTGCGGGCCTTTTCGAGCAGCCGTTCCGCCAGCATCCGCCGGGCAAGCCACCTGTTCGCCTCGCGCGAGCGCGTTTCCTGGCACTTCACGGACTCGCCGGTCGGCCTGTGGGTCACCCTTACGCATGACGACGTCTTGTTGATCTTCTGGCCACCGCTGCCCGAGCCGCGCACGAAGGCCTCGTCGATGTCGTCCTCGGCAAGCCCCGCCGCCTCCATCTTGGCGCGGATTCGCCCAACCGTTTCCGGCGTTATGGTGATTGAGTCGGCCATGCCCGGTTTCTTCAGCGCCACTGGCACACCGCCGCGGCCATGACCGCGCCGTCGCCGGCCCGCTGGAGGGAGTGTATTGTCCTCCGGCCCTCGTCGCCGGTCCAGACGAGGCTTTCCAGCGTGTCGCCGCGCAGCGCCTCCTGTCGGTAGGTTATGTCGAGCGCGGCCAGGTCCCGCCCGTAGGTTTCGTCCGGCAGGGCCTCGAAAAGCCATTCCACGTAGTGGACGTTGTTCACATGGCGGTTGACATCGGTGTCTGCGCGCCGGACCGCGATGGACGCGCGCGCCGGTTCGCCCTCCCTTGGCAGCTGCTTCGGCGCGGGCTCTACATTCGCGCGCGGGACCCCTTCCGGCGCGAGCGTCGCGAGGCGCGGCGTGAGCATGTTGATCTTGCGGTGCACAACGTCAACGTATATCCAGTCGCTCGTGGCCTCGACGATTACGCCGCCGTCTTCGCCGCGGATGACATAGTCGCGGGTGCAGATGATCCTCCGCCGCGTCCCCGACGGCCAAGTCTCCACGGACAAGGCCTCCTCCGGGCGCGGAAGGCGCGAGAACCTGACGCTCATGGACGACAGCATCCACGAAAAGCCGTCCTTGATCAGGTCGGCCATGCCCACACCGAGGATTGTCGCGTGGGCGGTTGCTCCGCGCTGGAGCAGGTCGCACACCTTGGCGACCGACACCCTGCCGGTGCAGTCCAGGTCGGAATCGATGATTCTTTCGCTGTAAGTGTATTTCGGATAGTCTTCCATTAATTCAACCTTTCGCCACAACCATTATACCCTATATTGCGCCGCCGCGCCGCAAATGGCCCTCAGTCGCGCCGCGCGCTCCTTGGCGACGGCCCGGGATGGCGTGTCATTGTCAGCCAGCGCCCTGGTCCCCTGCCTGGGGCTGTAGGGGAATACGTGCGCCCTGTCGAACGAGAAGTCCCGTGCCAGGGCGCATGTCCGCCCGAATGCCTCCTCGGTTTCGCCCGGGAGGCCGGTGATGAAGTCCCCGCCAAGGAAGAGGTCGCCGCAAGACTCCCTGTAGGCGGAGAGGATTTCTCGGATGCGGGCTTCGTCGTATCGCCTTCCTGCGCGCCGGAGGACTTCGCTGTCGCCAGACTGGACGGGCAGGTGGACGAAGTGGCGCAGGTTGCGGTGGCGCCCGAAGGCCGCAATGATGCCGTCGTCGCATATTCCCGGCTCGACGGAGCCGAGCGACACCGTTACGCCGAGGGGGCCGACTTCGTCGCAAACTGCGGAGAGCAGTTCCGGGAGCGTCCTGCCCATCCAGCGGTAGCAGGCGAGGTTGCAGCCGGTGAGGACGATTTCGCGCGCGCCGGCGGCCGCGAGCCCGCGGGCGGCCGCCAGCGCGTCGCCCCATGGCCTGGACACCGCGCCTCCGCGGGTGAAGGGGACAGTGC
>JAFWPM010000117.1 GCA_017509565.1 Kiritimatiellia bacterium
CGGAGCGATCTCGCCGGTGAAGGCACCTTTTTCTTCAAAATACATATTTTCGGCGCCGATTTCGATCTTGCTGCCTGCCGCAGCCGCCACCGCGGCCGGCGGCGCCCGTCGCCAGGAGGGCAAGGCGCCACTTTCGTCAAAGGACCTGCGCCGCGCGCGCGCCGAAATCCGGGAGCGCTTCTCGCCAAGGCTCGCCCCGTTGAAAAGGCGCGTAGAGGCCGCCGAGGCGAAGATTTCAGAACTGGAGGCCGAGGAAAAGTCCATATCGGCAAAACTCGCCTCGGGCGACGCCGGAATTGACTTCGCCGCATTGGGTTCCCAGCTCCGTTCCGTCCAGTTCCAGCTGGGCAGGATATCCCTCGAATGGGAGGAGAACGCCGAAAAGCTGGAGGCCGTTGAACGGGAGATGGCGGCGATGCTGGGCCAACTGGAGGACGCTGGGAATGGATCGCGGGACTGACATGCCATGGGTGGCGCGCGGGAGGGAAATCGACCTTTCGCGCCCGGTGCTGATGGGGATTGTCAACGCGACCCCCGACTCCTTCTCGGACGGCGGCCAGGCGCTGGACCCCGATGACGCGGCGCGCAGGGCCATGCGCCTTGTCGCCGACGGGGCGGGCATCATTGACATCGGCGCGGAGTCGACGCGCCCCGGCGCCGGACAGGTGCCGGAGGATGAGGAGGCCCGCCGCCTGTTCCCGGTGCTTGCGGCTGTCCGCAGGGCGGTCGGCGTCCCGATTTCCATCGACACCCGGCGCTCGGGAATCGCCGCCAGGGCCCTGGAGCTCGGCGCCGACATCGTCAACGACGTCTCGGCGCTGGAGGATCCCGGCATGGCGCGCGTCGTCGCCGAGTCCGGCGCCGGGCTTGTGGTCATGCACGGCTACCGCGGGCACCTTGCCTTCCCGTCCGGAAACCCCGCCGCACGGTGCGGCATCGGCGATGTGGTCGCATTCCTCCGGGAGCGTGTCGCGGTTGCGTGCGACGCCGGAATCCCGCGTTCGGCGATTGCCGTGGACCCGGGATTCGGCTTCGGCAAGTCCAATGCCGAATCGGCGGCCATCCTGCGCGGCCTTGCGCAGCTTAGGACGCTAGGGCTGCCAATTGTGGCCGCACTTTCACGCAAGCGCTTCCTCGCCGATTTGCCGGAGGCTTCGGCCGCGAAGGACAGGGACGAGGCTACGCGCGTTGCGCTTCGCATGGCCGTCGCAGGCGGCGCCTCCATCCTGCGCGTCCATGTGGCGGCGGGCTTCAGGCCTCCGCCGCGGCCCTCGCGTCTAGCCGGCGCAATTCGCGCGTGAGCGCCGTTTTTGCTATGCTATTAACGTAATGGGAAACTGCGGCATAAATATCCTCATAACGTGCGCCGGCCGACGCGTCGAACTGGTCAACGCCTTCAAGCGCGCCGTGGCCGCCATAGGCGGCGGAAGCGTCGTGGCCGCGGACTGCCGCCACGACGCCCCTGCGCTCGCCTTCGCCGATGCCGCAGCCTTCCTGCCGCCGCTTTCAAGGGAGGATGCCTACATCGGCGCCCTGGTCTCCGCCGCAAGGGCTTGCCGCGCAACCCTTGTGGTGCCGACAATCGACACGGAGCTGCCGCTCCTCGCGCGCAACCGCGGCTTTGTCGAGCGCGAATGCGGCGCCAGGGTCGTCGTATCGTCGGAGGAGTGCGTCGCCATTTGCGCCGACAAGCGCCGAACCGCGGACTTCTTCGCCGAAAACGCAATCCCCTGCGCCGAGACCTGGAAGGGCAGGGCGGACGTGGACGCCGCAGGGCCGGATTTCCCACTTGTCGTCAAGCCCGCCCGCGGCAGCTCCAGCATGGATGTGTTCGTCGCGCGCGACCGGCGCGAACTGGACTTTTTCCTCGACTACGTTCGTGAACCCGTCGTCCAGCGCCTTCTCTCAGGCCGCGAATACACCGTCGACGCCCTCGTCGACTTCAACTCGCGCCCCGTGGCGGCCGTGCCTCGCCAGCGCCTCGCCGTCCGCGCCGGCGAAATCCTGAAGGGCCGCATCGACCTTGAACCGCGGGTTCTCGCAGCCTCGCAAAGGCTCCTCGGACTCCTCGCCGACCTTGGCGCCATCGGGCCGGTCACGCTCCAGGGCTTCCTCTGCGACGACGGCGAGTTCCGCTTCACCGAGGTCAACCCACGCTTCGGCGGCGGCGCACCGATGTCCTTCGCGGCAGGCGCCGACTTCGCGCTCTGGCTGTGCCGCGTCTCAGCCGGGCTCCCGCCCCAGGATCTGTCAAGTGTCCGCGACGGCATCCTGTTCTCCCGCTTCGATTCTACAGTGGAAGTTCAAACGCCGCAGGGGAGGACGCTTACGTGACGGCGAAATTTGTAAACGACGATGTCGCCACCCGCGACTTCAAATACTACATTTTCGACTGGGATGACAACATCCTAAGAATGCCGACGTGCATCTACCTCGACAAGCTCCAGCCAGACGGAACCTGGGCCCCGCACAAGGTGTCGACTTCCGTCTACAGCGTCGTCCGCCAGGATACCGCCCACTACAGGCTGGCGAACAACTCGCGGGACGACGCCTTCAGGGAATTCCAGGACAGCCGTCCGCCAGACGTCAACACCTTCCTCCGCGACACCCGCGCCGCGATCCGCAAGGTCGTTTCTGGTGAGGAGGCCCCGTGCCCGTCATTTTCCACCTTCCGGAAGACCCTGGTCGAGGGGCGCCTCTTCGCCATTGTCACCGCGCGCGGGCATTCCGCGGAAACTCTGCGCCACGCCGTTGAGATTTTCATCGATGAGGCCCTGACCGCCGACGACCGCGAGACCATGATGTCCAACCTTCGCGGATACCGCCATTGCTACGACGGCATCTCCGACTTCGGCACCGACGCCGAGGAACTGGACTACTACCTCTCGCTGAACCGCTACCACGCCGTCACTTCGCCCGACTTCAACAGCTGGCTGGAGCACAAGCTCAGCCAGAAGGTCAACCCCGAACAGCGCAAGCAGTTCGCCATCGGCGATTTCGTCGAGCACGTCATCAGGATTGTCGCCCGCTCAATGGAGGGAAAGGGAACCTGGAAGCCCATCAGCGTTGGATTCTCCGACGATGATCCGGGAAACATCGCCCTTGTCCAGAAATACATTTCAGACGCGCTGGCCAAGCGCTTCCCGGATGTCACGTTCTGCGTATACGACACTTCCGACGCCTCCCTTGAGCGCGGGCGGAAGGTGACTGTGGCCGGTCAACTCGGACTTGGACTGAATTTGTAATGGCCAGATGGCCCGCGCGACATGTCCACCGTCTGGATAGTAAACCCATTTGACAATCTCCCCGAAGAGGGGGCCAAGCCGCAGCGGTACGCATTGCTTGCGCGTGAACTGGCGCGGCGTGGCCACGGCGTCGCATGGTGGACCTCCTCCTTCAGCCATTCGCGCAAGATGCGTCGCGCCGCGCCCGGTGGCGCGCCATTGCCGGAGGCCTGGCGCAGCACCGATGGCGTCGAAATGCGCCTGGTCGGGGCGCCGCCATACCTGTCGAATGTCTCGCCGGCCCGCATTCGCAACCATCTCGCCTTCGCCTCGAATCTGGCCGCAATGGCGACCTCGGAAGTAGCGTCCGGCCGGCTTCCGCCACCGGATATCGTCGTGGCCAGCACTCCGCCACTGTCTTCATTCCGCGCCGTCTCCGGCTTCCGCGACCGCTGGGGCTCGCGCGTTGCCCTCGACATCATGGACTCCTGGCCAGATGCCTTCGAAACCCTGATTCCCGGGCCGGTTGCTCTGAAACGCCTCGCCTGCGCCGCGCTTTTCGCCCCGATGCGGAAAATGTCGTCGCGCGCAATCCTCGGCGCCGACATGATTTCCGCGACGTCCGGGGCATATCTCGACAAGGCCAGAGAACTCGGCGCAACCGTGCCGATGGCGGCCTTCCCCCACACATGCGAAAACGTCGCCGATCCCGCGCCGCGTCCCGAGGCCTCCCCGCTTCGTCTCGTATATGTTGGAAACATGGGGCGGTTCTACGATCTCGACACGCTTGTCCATGCCATGGAAATCCTTGGACGGCTGGGAGTTGCGGCGCGGCTCGACATCGCAGGTTCCGGGCCTTCCGAGACGCATCTCCGACAACTGGCGGCCGGACTGGCAAACGTGGCCTTCCATGGTTTCCTCGGCGCCGGCGAGCTGGACTCGCTGCTTCGTGCCGGGGATGTCGGCATAATCCCCATTCTTCCAGCATCGTCGGTCGCCATTCCGTACAAACTTCCGGATTACGCCTCGCGCGGACTCGCAATCGTCGAATGCCTCGGCGGGGATTGCGGAAGGACCGTCCGGCGCCACCGCGCGGGGGTGCATTACCAGGCAGGCGATGCCGGCGCGCTCGCCGACGCCATTGCCGCGCTGGCCACCGACACCGGGGCGCTTATGGCAGCCCGCCGCGCCTCCGCCGCCATGGCCCGCGAGGAGTTTCTGGCGTCGGCGGTCTTCGCCAGATTCGCCGATTGGACAACCGGTCGCTAAAACCCTTTTGGCCCCAAGCCGGGACCGCCGCCTTTAACC
>JAFWPM010000118.1 GCA_017509565.1 Kiritimatiellia bacterium
CACGCCGTCCGCTACTACAGCAAGGCGCTCTCTGCGGACGACCTCGCGTGGAACCGCGTGATCGACGAATACCGCTTCTTCGGCGCCTCGGCCCCGATTCCCGTGACGAACGTGGTCATTGCCACGAGCGCGCCCGGCGCCGAGGGCGATCAGCCGTGCGGCGCCTACGCGCTCGACGCAGAGGGCTTCACGTTCACCGCCCCTGCGCAGCGCACCGTGAACGGCAAGCGCCACGTCCTTTCCGGCTACACGCTGGAAACCTGGAACGGCTCCGATTGGGGAGAACCCGTTTCGCACGACGGCGAATCGTCCTGCACCGCGACGTCTTCCGGGAAGGTCCGCATCACCTGGCAATACTCCACCGTCCCGGGCGAAGGCTCGTTCGCGACCTACGGTCTGGACGACTACGTGACGGACGGACTTCTCCTCCACTACGACGGCATCCGCAACGTCGGCGCGGACGCGGCGCACGACCCCGCCGCCATGCAGTGGATGAACATCGCGCCCGGCTACGCCTCCCGCTGGCCGATGGACCGGTGCTCCTATCTCGAAAACACCGCCGGCAATTACGCATGGGCCCGCAACAGCGCCGCGCAGGGCGAGTGGGTGGACAACGGCTTTGCCTTCAACGGCAAGTCCTATTTCGCCAAGTGGAACGACGGCGATCCGTTTGCTGTCCCCGCCAATTTCACGGTGCAGATTTCAGTGACGGGTGCCATTGCCGACCAGCTTGGCGACCCCGCCTACCTTTGGACGGGCCAGCCCGGATGGAGCTATGGCAGCGTTGCGATGCGCAAGTCGAACAACAGCGCCGCGAACGGCAACGCCAACAGCGTCTACTACGTGAACTCGACCGTCCACCCGGACGCCCGCCCCAACTTCTATCCGGTGGGCGCAAGGCCGTCCTACGTGACCGTGATCGCCGATTACGACGACACCAAGACCACCTACATCTTCGGCGGCACCGCGCGGCCGACAGCCGGCGGCACCGACGCCCCGGCCATCGATGGTGACTCCCCGGCGACCAACATGACCTGGTTCAGCGTCGGCGGCTTTCACGGACGCTCCGGGGACGCCGCCAACCTCCAGAGCTTTAACGGGATGCTCCACGATTTTCGCCTCTACAACCGCGCGCTCACCGACGCGGAAGTCGCTAAGAACCGCAAGGTCGACGAATACCGCTACTTCGGGCGCTACGCCGAACCGAACGTCGTCGTACAATCGACCTACTCCTACCTCGAAGGCTACGACAAGTGCGGCGGCTACGAGGTCGTGGACTCCTACACCTTCGCCGCGCCGGCGACCATGACCGCGCCTAACGGCATCACCTACGTCTGCGACGGCTACACGGTCGAAACGCGGGACGCAAACGGAATCTGGGGCAGGGCGGTCTCGCATGACGGCACCTCCTACCGCTACGAGACTTCCGTCGGAATCGTCCGCCTCACCTGGAAATGGCGCGCCACGGGCGGCCGCCGCACCGCCGCCGACTACTCCTTCGATGACCTCTCGCCCGCCGGACTGCGCCTCCACTACGACGGAAAACTCAACGCCGGCGTTGGCGCCGCACACTCCGACACTGCCACGAAGTGGGTCAACCTCGGCTCCGACGGCGCGGCGATGGACCTCACCTGCGCCACGGCTTCCGGCGCGACGGCGGAGGAGATCGGCGCCTGGACGGACGACGGCTACGCCTTCGGCGGCCACTCCCAGTTCAACAGCGGACGCGTGCAGTGGGGCGACATCTTCACTGCGCAGTGCCTCGCCGACGCCGACATGGCGGCGAACGCAGCAGCCGCCTCGGACGCCGCGGCGAATGGCAATCACATCAACGTCTTTGCGACGACATGGGACCGCATGGGCGTTCGCATTCTCGGGGACAAAACCGTTCGGTTGAATGTCCAAGGACAGAACAAGACGGGTCCCCGCTTCTCGCCCGGCGACACACTGACGTATCTCACCGCGATTGAGGACGCTTCCGCAAAAACGGTATCGTTGTTTTCCGGCACGGTGGCCCCGGCGAGCGGCACCGTCGCGCAGGGGTTTGCGTCGCTATCCTCCATCGGGAACGTTTACACCAATAGCTTCCGGCTCGGCGGCTGGGGCGGGAGTCTTTCCGATTCCGACAACGTGATCGGCACGGTCAAGTCCTTCCGCTACTACGACCGCGTCCTCACGGACGAGGAGCTCGTCCGCAACCGCAACGTCGATAGCGTCCGTTACTTTGGCGAGCTGGGCGTGACGAACGTCCTCGTGGCCGTGGAGGAGGACTCCGCCATTGACCCGACCGAGATCCGCGACAAGGCATACTTCGTCGAAGGCTCTCACACCTTCTCCGCATCGGGATGCGCCGGCATCGGCTACCGTCTTTCCGAACCGGACGGCGAGGGCGGCTGGCGGACGCTTTCGCCCTTCACCGATGGCGACACCTATACCTATGTGTCCGGTGAATCGCCCGCATGCGTCAAGCTCGAATGGCGCGTCCAGAAGCCGTTCGTCCTTGTTGTCAGATAGTCGCGATGTATCGCACGATTTCCTTCGCCGCCGCCGAGTCCTTCGTCCGCGCGGTCTTCCGGGCGCACGGCTACGGCGCGGATGACGCCGCCGCAATCGCGGACGTAATTCTCCGCGCCGACCTCTACGGAATCGAGTCGCACGGCATCCAGCGCCTGATGCGCTACCACCGGGCGCTGGCCGTCACGAAGACGGCGCGGGCGGACGCCGTGCCGGAGGTCGTGCGCGAAACGCTGGTTTCCGCCGTGGTGGATGCGCACGACGCGCTCGGCCAGCTCGCCGGCATCCGCGCCATGCGCCTTGCGATTGACAAGGCGAAGTCCTCTGGAATCGGGATGGTCGCCGTCCGGTGCTCGAACCACTACGGCATCGCCGGATACTACGCGCGCATGGCGGTGGAGGAGGATATGCTCGGGCTTTCGACGACCGACAGCGAGCCGATTCTCGTCCCCACCTTCGCGAAACAGGCGATGCTCGGCAGCGATCCGATCGCCGTCGGCATGCCGGCCGATCCGACGCCGTTCCTTTTCGACGCCGCGACGACGGTTGTCCCTCGCGGCAAGCTTGAAGTCTACGCCAAGCGCGGCGAGCCGATCCCCCCGGGCTGGGCGATCGACGAAAACGGGGACGTCTGCGCCGATCCGAGGCGCGTCATCGACGCCATTCTCGGCCGGCGCGGCGGCGGCATCCTTCCGCTCGGCGGCGCGGGCGAGACGATGTCCGGCCACAAGGGCTACGGGTTCGCCCTCGTCGCGGAACTCCTCGCGTCGGGCTTCTCCGGAGGTCCCTTCTCCAATCACAAGAAGGACGACCCGGCCAGGGCGAACACCACCCATTTCTTCCTTGCGCTCGACTACGGCCTGTTCGGGGACAAGTCCGAAATCCGCGCCCGTTTTTCCGCGTTTTTGCGCGAACTGCGCGAAACCCCGCCCGCCCCAGGATGCCGCCGTGTCTTCGTCCACGGCGACAAGGAACTCGAAAACGAGGTTCGCCGCCGCGTGGAGGGCATTCCAGCGAACGACAAGACCCTCGCCGAACTGCGGGCCGTCGCCGACGCGCTCGCCCTCCCGCAACCGGACTGGCTCCGCGATTGAATTGGCAATAACCATGAAAACAACTTTTCTTGCGCTCGCGTCCGCCGTCGCCTGCGCCGTTTTCGCTGGCGCGGTGCCACTTGCGAATCTCGCATGGAACCTGCCGCCCACGGCCCGCATCGAAGGGGAAACGCTCGTCGTGGAGGTCCCGCCCGGCGACGGCAACGCCCGGACCGAATCCTACGCCCACTGCACGGCCGAACTCGACCTTTCGGAAATCCTGGACGCCGGACTCGGCGCGGCTGTCTCCGTGCGTGTCCGCGCCGTCGGCGTTTCGGAACCAGACGCGCCATGGAACGGCGTCAAGTTCATGCTCCGCTACGTCGAGGAGGGCACGGGCGAAACGCGCTGGCCCGGGGTGAAGCTCCCGCGCGGGACCTTTGGCTGGACGAACGCCACCGTCCACCTCAACCGGCTTGCGGCCCCGGTTCCGCCTGCCGGCGGCCGCGCCACGCTTGTCCTTGGACTCCAGGGCTGCACCGGCCGCGCCGAATTCGACCTGACTTCGCTCGTCCTCTCCGCCGAGCCGTCGGGCCTGGAGCCGGTAAACCAGAACTACATCGTACGGTACCCGGACGATGCCGGCGACAATCGACGTCCGACGACCGACAACCCGCCGCTTCGCGGCAACTTGCTGCAAGGCCCTTGCGACGATGCGACATCCTCCAACTTGCTGCAAGGCCCTTGCGGCCTTGCAGGTTCCCCCCAACCGGGGGGCAGGAGGGGGGCGCCGCTCTGCGGCTGCATGCTTCCCGGCCGCGCCACCACCGAGGATGACATCGAGACGCTGCACCGCTGGGGCGCGACGCTTGCGCGCTTCCAGATCATGCGCAACTGGTTCATGGACAACGACTGCCAGGACCTCGACGAATACGCGCGCTGGATCGATTCGCGCCTCGACAACCTCGAAGACGTCCTTCGCTGGGCAGCGGCGCGCGGGATGAAAATATGCGTGGACCTGCACTCCCCGCCCGGCGGAAAGCGCCCCGGCGACCGCGCGATGAACATGTTCTTCGAGAAGAAGTACGCCGACGCCTTCGTCGATACGTGGAAGCGCATCGCCGCGCGCTGCGCTCCCATCGTGCAAACGACTGGCCCCGTAATCTACGGCTACGACCTCGTGAACGAACCGGTGCAGAAGGAGTCGGCCCCGTTCGGCTATTGGGAACTCCAGCGCCGTGCCGCCGAAGCCGTTCGCGCCATCGATCCCGTGACGCCCGTAATCGTCGAAAGCAACCTCTCCGCCGCGCCCTCCGCCTTCCGCTATCTCTCGCCCCTCGCGATGGACAACGTAATCTACCAGATACACCTCTACAAGCCGCACGACTACACGCACCAAGGCATCCAGGGGGTGCCGGTCGGGGCCGTGTGGCCCGATCCGGGGAAGGGGCGCGACCGCGACTTCCTGCGCCGGGCGCTGGAGCCAGTGCGCGACTTCCAGCGCCGGCACGGCGCCCGCATCTACGTCGGCGAGTTCAGCGCGGCATCCCGCGCCCCCGGCGCGGAAAACTACCTGCGCGACTGCATCTCCCTATTCGAAGAATACGGATGGGACTGGACCTACCACGCCTTCCGCGAATCGCCCGTCTGGGACGTCGAAAAGGAATTTGACGCCTCCGGAAAATACGTCCCGTCCGCCGACACCCCGCGCAAGCGCGCGCTGCTGGAAGGCTTCGCGCGAGACTCCCCACGCGCATCATTGCGCCGGGCGCCGCCAAGTCCGGTTCTTTCCGCCCCGCCGTCGTTCCGCCCCTCCGCCGTGGTGGTGGACCCGACTGTTCTCCATCGTGACTGACGGCCTCGGATGTACGCCCACCGAGAGGCCGCCCCTCAAGGATGGTTTTAAGCATTGACAACCGCGCCTTTTCGGCGTAAACTATTAACAACTGAAGGGAGACACCCTTCTTAATGGAGGTAAACACATGAGGCGGGCGAGAGTAAAGGTTGACGGCGAGGCATACTACCACGTGATGAGCAGGTGCGCGTTGCAGAAGTACCTGCTGGGTGGCGCGGAGGTCA
>JAFWPM010000016.1 GCA_017509565.1 Kiritimatiellia bacterium
AGCGCTGGCTCGCGCGCCACTTCCCCGATGCCGACTGCGCCGCGTGGGGCGCGGCCTTCGCCGCCTACGACGCCGCCCCGGCGATCCAGCCGCAGACCGGCTGGCCGCTCTTCCTCGACGGCCATATCCGCAAAACCGCCATCCGCAAGGTCTTCCAGCCCTTCGAGCGCGGCGAAGTGCCGGACGGCGATCCCTCGTGGGACCCGTTCGTCGGCAGCAAGCCGCCCGCCGACCTCTTCTACGCCTCGATCTACCCCGCCTTCAACCCGCAGCCCGGGACGCGCGCCGCCGCCATCGCGGCGCTCGACGCGCAGTCCGCCGCCTTCGCCCGCGCCGCCGATGCAGCAGCGCCGCTCTTTGCGCGCCTCCCGGAGGAATGCCGCGCATTCGCCTTCGCGCAGCTCCTCCATCCGGCGCTTTTCATGCGCGACTTCTCCGCGTGGCTCGCCGCGCTCCTGCGCTGGCAGGAGAACCGCGCACTTCAGTGCGCGGCACTCTGTCCTGTGCCCGGCGCGGCAGCGCCGGGTGTTTGCGCGGTCTGTCCTGTGCCCGGCGCGGAAGCGCCGGGGGCTACAGCTCTCTCCCTCATCGACGCCATCCTCGCCCGCGAGCCGGAGTACTGCGCCGGCAAGTGGGAAAATTGGTGGCGCGGATGCCGCAAGATCGACCTCCGCGACCTCCGCCGCCGCACCCAGACTCTCTCGCAATCGATGGCAATCGACTGCAACCGACAGCTTTCGAAAGGAAAGTCATGAAGATTTCCACCTCCCCCGACCGCGTTTTCACCACGCTCGATCCCGGACTCCGGCGCATCGGCACCATCAGCCCGCCCGCCAACTTGAAAGCACGGCCCTTCAGGCCGTGCGACCACTGGACCCTCGGCTGCGAAACGCTCGACCGCGACTTCGCCGACTACGACCAGTACAAGGAATACCTCGCGCCGCTCGGACTCCGCAAGATCCGTCTCCAGGCCGGGTGGGCCAAATGCGAGCGAGTGAGCGGCGCCTACGATTTCGCGTGGCTCGACCACATCGTCGACGACGCCCGCGCACGCGGCCTCTCGCCCATTCTCGAAACGGGCTACGGCAACCCGATTTACCCGGGCGGTGGCGGTTTCGACCTCGGCGCCGGCTTCCCCACCTCCGAAGAAGGCCTCGCCGCCTGGGACGCCTGGGTCGATGCGATCACGCGTCACTTCGCCGGACGCGTTTCCGAGTGGTTCATGTGGAACGAGCCGGACATCTCGCCCTCCGACGGCTCCGCGCCCAAGACTCCGGAGCAGATCGCCGCTTTCAACGTCCGCACTGCGCGGATTGTGAAGAAAAACATCCCCGGAGCCCGCATCGCCGGGCTTTCGCTCGCGCGCAACCGCGCGGAGTTCCTCGAAGAGTGCATCCGGGCGCTTGGCCCCGACGCGACGCTCTTCGACTGGTTCATCTACCACGGCTACCAGGAGGCGCCGGAAGCGAGCTACGAGAACGTGGAGGCGCAGAAGGAAGTCGTCGCGCGCCTCGCGCCCCACGCGCGGCTCCGCCAGGGCGAGAACGGCGCCCCCAGCGAAATGACAACCTTCTTCGCCCTGAAGCGCAAGGCATGGAGCGAAGTGTCGCAGGCCAAGTGGGACCTGCGGCGCATGCTCGGCGACATCGGCCACGGCGTGGAATCCAGCATTTTCACCATCTGCGACTTCAACCACGTCGGGCGTGAAATCAACCGCAAGGGCCTGCTGCGCGCCGACGAGGAGCACCGCGTCATCGCCGTGAAGCGCGCCTACTACGCCGTGCAGAACCTGGCGAGCGTATTCCGCGCACTTCCGTGCGCGGCACTCTGTTCTGTGCCCGGCGCCCCGCTCCTCCAGCCCACATCCTTCCGCTCGGTCGATCTCTCGCTATCGGCCTATGCCTTTCATCTCGATGCGCAGGCTCCGTCCTGCGCAACTCAGACTCGGCCCTGCGCAATGGCCTTCTGGTCGCACGGCCGGGACTTCATCGACCCGTCGCTTGCCGTTGGCGCGCGCGGGCTGCACGCGCCGGCGCCCGACGAGCGCATCCTGCGCTACGAGCGCCCGGGCGACTCCTTCGAGACGCGGCCGGCCGTCTTCGAAGACTATTCCTGCGAGCCGCTGCGCAATCCCGTCTGGGTCGATCTGCTCTCCGGCCGCGTCTACGACTTCCCGGCGGAGCGCGTCGTGCCCTGCCGCTCCTGCGTCCGCTACCTCGACGTCCCAGTCTACGATTCGCCATGCCTCCTCGCGGAGCGCGAGGCAATTCCATTTGCCCCATGAAATACCTCCTTCCTCTAATTACCGCCTTTGTCGCAGTGTCCCTTGCTCTTCTAGGCGGCACGGCCTCCGCCATCGAACCCGTGCCACCGCCTCGCGCGGAAACGATCCCGCTCGGCGAACTCGACTGGCAGTTCTCCGGCAAGGGAGTCTGGCGCGAAGGCGACCGGATTGTCGCCGAAATCCCGCAGGGCGTGACGGACAGCGTCGCAGTCGCCACGGCCGCGCTCGATCTCTCAGCCTACGCCGACCACTGCCTTCGCTTCCGCATCCACGCGAAGGGCTCCGGCCTCGGCGTGCCTCCCGAAAAGTGGCTGGGCCTCAAGTTCATGGTCAGGATCGACCTCGCGTCGGGCGAAACCAAGTGGCCAGGCACCCAGCAGCGCACCGGCGACTTTGAGGACGACCTCGAAACGCTCTTCGACCTGGAGCAGTTCGGGCCGCTCAAATCCGCGACGCTCGTCCTCGGCCTCGAAAAGGGCGACGGACGCGTCGAATTCGATCTCTCCACCCTCCGCGCCGACGACTTCGGCATCCTTTTCCCGCGGACCAACCAGGACTACATCGTCCGTTATGCGGCACCTGCGGGCGATCCGCCCGCGTCCCCGGCGTCCATCTTGCCGCAACCTCCTTGCGGGGTTGCGGGCCCCTCCCATCGGGGGGCGGAGGGGGGCGCGGCCAACCGCGGCGCCATGCTTGCCGGAAGGGTCGCCACAATCGCCGAGGACGATTTCGCGACCCTGGCCTCGTGGGGCGCGAACCTCGTGCGCTACCAGATGATGCAGGACTACATTCCGTCCGGCTCCGCCGCCGAGAAGCGCAATGACCCGCGCTGGCTCGACCAGGCGCTCTACGACGCCCATCTCGCCGAGACGCTCGGCATCCTCGAAACAAATATCCTCCCGTGGGCAGCCGCGCACGGGATGCGCGTCGTCGTCGATCTGCACCAGACGCCCGGCGGCCGCAACAAGCGCGGCGAAAACCGGATGTTCTTCGAGGAGCGCTTCGCGGGGCGCTACGTCGAAATCTGGCGCGAGATCGCCGCGCGCTTCCGCGGCGATCCCCGCATCTACGGCTACGACCTCGTGAACGAACCCAAGCAGAACGGACCGGCGCCGTTCCCCTTCGACGCGCTGGAGAAAGCCGCCGCCGAGGCCATCCGCGAAATCGACCCATCCGCGACCATCGTCGTCGCGCCCAACGGCATGGGCCAACCGACCGGCTTCCGCAACTTTTCGCCGCTCGCGATGGACAACGTCGTCTACACGACCCACTGCTACGCGCCGATGGCCTTCACGCACCAGGGGCTTCCCAATTGGCCGGGAAAGGCGGAGGACGGCTTTCGCTACCCGAATCCGAAAAAAGGCTGGGACAAGGATGCCATCCGCGCGGCGCTCGCGCCGGTGGCCGACTTCGCGCGCCGCCACCACGCCCGCATCCTCGTCGGCGACCTGAGCGCGATCACGTGGGCGCAGGGCGCCGGCGACTGGATCCGGGACTGCACCGAAGTGCTCGACGAACTCGGCTGGGACTGGTGCTACCACGCCTTCCGGGAATCCGCCGTCTGGGACGTCGAGAGGGAGTGGCGCGGCTGGAACGGCAAGCGCGACACTTACGCCCCCTCGCCGGACAACCCCCGCCGCCGCGCCCTGGCCGACGCCCTCGCCCGCTGATTCCGGGCGCCGCGGTCAGCGCTGCTGCGGCGAGCGGCGCCAGTCGCGCATGGTGCAGCCGAAGCGGCGGCGGAAGAGTTCCTTCAGGTAGCCGTCGCTCTCGAAGCCGCACAGGGAGGCGATTTCCCCGATCGGCGTCTGCGTCTCGGCGAGCAGGGCGCAGACGCGCCTGAGGCGCGCGTCCTGGATCGTCTGGCACACCGTCCTGCCCGAAACCTTTTTGAAATTGACTTCAAGGAGCCGCACCGACACGAAGGCGGCCTTTGCCACGTCGCGGACGCCGATCAAGCCGTCCGCCGCGTTCTTTTCGATGAATTCCGCCGCCCTGGAGACCATGAGCCGCGCGTCGCCGCGGTCGCTCGTCGATTCCCGCCGCACCACGCCGAGCGCGCCGTAGCGCAGGATGCGCCCTCCGGGCCGTTCGCCTTTCAGCATCTTCGCCAGCGTGGCGATTTCCAGATAGCCGCCGCCCTCGTAGTCGAGCGCGATGCTGGAGAGCGACGGCGGCGTGTG
>JAFWPM010000119.1 GCA_017509565.1 Kiritimatiellia bacterium
CGACGCGATCGAGCGCGGCGACATCGGCCGGAGTGCGGGCGGCCCTGCGGCGGCCGAGGCCGGAATCCCGCCGATCGAGACATCGCGCCGGCGCCAGGCGTGGGCCGACGCCCAGGCCGCCGAGATCGCGCTTGCGAAGGAAAGGGGGCTGCTCGTCGAGAAGGCCGAGGTCGAGCGCATCGGCGCCCGCGACGGCGGGATCGTCCGCGACGGCCTCCTCGCCCTGCCCGCAGAGATCGCGCCGTCGCTCGCCGACGCCGCCGCCCAGGGCGGCGCCACCGCCGTCGAACGGCTCCTCGACGCCGAGGTCCGCCGACTGCTTTCAGCCTGGGCGCACACCTGGAAGACAATGAAAGCGGAGGGCGTCGGATGAGCGACCTGTATTCGCAATGGCTTGAGACAGGGCTTTCGGCAGGGTTGCCAATGATCAGCGCCGATACCTGCGCCAAGATCGCCGCCGTCGCGACGGTGTTCAACAACGAGCGGATGCTTGACGGCAAATTCGCGGCGGATGTCGGATACATCCAGAAACGCTTCCGGATTCTCGGCAGCGAAATTCCGGATCCCGATTTTGCCTGCCGGGTAAAGGCATACGTCGAGTCGGCGGAGAAATATGGCGCGGAACACAGGGATGTCGTCCCATGGGCGGCCGAACTGTGCAGGAGCCGCTACGGGTTCAAGCTTTTCTGGTGAGGGGAAACGCATGGTCTATTGCTATTTGAGAGTGTCCAGCGACTCGCAGGACGTGGAGTCGCAGAAAATCGGGATCGTCGAGTTCCTGAAACAGCGCGAACTCGAGGCCGGGGAATGGGTCGCCGACGAGGGCGTATCCGGCGCGGTGGACTGGCGCAAGCGCGGCATCGGGCGGATCATCGCCAAGGCGAAGCCGGGCGATACGCTAGTCTTTTCGGAAATATCACGCATCGCCCGCCGCCTCGTGCTCGTTCTGGAGGTCATCAAGGCCTGCTCCGAGAAGGGCGTGAAGATATACACGGTCAAGGACCGCTACGTGCTCGAGGACACGATTCAGAGCAAGGTGCTGATAACCGTCATGGGTCTCGCCGCCGAAATCGAGCGCGACCTTCTCAGGCAGCGCACCAGGGAGGGTCTCAAGCGCGCCGTGGCCAACGGCAAGACGCTGGGGCGGCCTCGCGGCGCGAAGACCGACCCGGCGCTGCGCAAGCTCCACGGGAGCGAGGACAGGATCGTCCAGCTGCGCGGGCGCGGCGTCTCGTTCAACGGCGTCGCGCGGCTGCTGAAGGTCCACCGCAACACGCTGGCGAGGTACATACGGGAGAACCTTGACGCCGAAACGCGGGACATCATCGGATTCGGCCAGAAATCAAAAGCTCGGGAAGGTGGCGCGGAATGAGAGGCCACCTCAAAACGCCCAGGGCGAAGGAATGCCTCATCTGCGGCAAGACCTTCCACGCGACGACGTATCACCAGGTCTGCTGCTCTGACGAATGCCGCGCGGCGAGAATCAAGGAGTGGCACGCCAGCTACCTCAAGAAGTGGCGGAAGAGCCGCGACAACAAAAAGAAGCTTTGCCAATGGGCGAAGGAGTACCGCGAACGCATGAAGGCGGCGCAGAGGGCAGTCCCGCGCCTGCGCCGCGCAATCTACGACATCAACGCGCTGGTCTCGGCCGCCTACGCCCTGGGCGCGCCGCGCGACGTATCGGAAAAGCTCTGCGAAGCCAGCAGGATTGCCGTAAGGGCTCTGAAGAATGCCTGACGACCCGATCAGATCCCCGCTGTCCTTCTGCGCGCCGCCGCCGCGCCTGCCGCTCGCCGAATGGGCCGAGCGCAACATCGTCTTCGGCGCGCGCCAGCCCTCCGCGTACAAGGGCCCCTACCGCGTCTCCGTCGCGCCGTACATGCGCGGCATAATGGACGCCCTCGACGACCCCGCGACGCGCCTCGTGGTCGTCGAGGCCGGCGCGCAGACCGGCAAGACCACGCTCGCCTACGCCTGGCTTGCGCGCGCGATGGCCTGCGCGCCCGGCCCCGCCCTTTTCGTCTACCCGTCCGAGGATCTGGCGCGCGCGGCGTCGGCCAGGCGCATCCAGCCGCTGTTCGAGGACTCGCCCGCGCTGGCGCGCCTCATCCCCAGGGACCGCAGGAACGGCTGGCAGTACCTCAGCTACGAACTCGCCAACGGCGGCACCGTTGCCGGCTCCGGCGCGAACTCGCCTGCGCAGATCTCGTCGCGCCCCGTGCGCTACCTCCTCCTTGACGAGGTTGATAAATATCCGGGCGAGACCTCCGGCGAGGCCGACGCCGTTTCGCTCGCCCTGCAGCGCACGAAAGCGTTTTGGAACTCGCAGACGGTCATGGTCTCCACGCCGACGACGCCGACCGGCGCGATCCACGAAGCCTACATGCGCGGCACCCGCCGCGCCTACGAAATCCCGTGTCCGGACTGCGGCCGCGGGTTCGTGCCCGAATGGCGCACGTGCGTCAAGTGGCCGAAGGGCCGTCCCGCCGAAGCCGCCCTCTTCTGCCCTCACTGCGCCTTCCGCTTCTCGGAGGCCCGGCGCCGCGCCGCAGTCGCCGCCGGCCGCTGGTCGGAACCGGCGCCCGGCGCCGAGAAGGGCGTCGAGTCGTTCCGGATTCCCGGCGTCCTCGCCGTCTGGGCCGACATTCCGGCGCTCGCCGTCAAGTTCGATCGCGCCGCGTCCTCCCGGCCGAAGCTCCGCGACTTCGTGAACTCGGATCTCGGCGAGCCGTTCATCCCGGCCGACGCCCGCGTCTCCGGGACGCAGCTCGAGGCGCGCGCCGCCGACTACCCCGACAACACGCTCCGCTGGCGCGACGGCGACCCGGGCGTCTCCGCCTTCGATTCCGACTACGTCGTCTTCGGCGGCATGGACGTCCAGAAGGACTATTTCGTCCTGGTCCTGCGCCAGTTCCGCCGCTCCGACGCCGCGTCCGCCCTGGTCTTCCGCGGGATCATCCACGCCTGGGCCGAACTGGACGCCCTCATGGACGAGTACCGCGCCGAGGCCGTCTGCGTTGACTGCCGCTTCCGGACGGACGAGGTCTATTCGGCGGCGCTCTCCGGGAACGGCATCTGGCCCGTCGCCGGCGTCGGCGGCTTCCGCGTCCCGGCGCTCTACGCGGTCCGCGACGCCTACCGCAACGCGCGCGGCGGCCGCGAGCCGGTCAGCGTCATCTCGGCCAACTCCGACGCGCTGCTCGACATGCTGGCCGACCGCGTCGCCGCAATCGAGGGCGCGCCGCCCTGGGAGATCCCGCGCGCGGCCCTCGCCGACAAGGACTATTGCGCGCAGATGCAGGCCATGTACCGCCACAACGGCAAGTGGGTCAACCCGTCCCGCAGCGCCGAGCACTACATGGACGCCGAGAAGCTCGCGCTGCTCGCGGCGGAGTACGCCGGCGTCAGCGCGCCGCTCGACGGCGGCGGCGCCGGGGACGCCGATGGCGGAGGGGGGGGCGGCCATGGCCGGGAGTGATGGCGATGCGCTCGATGTGGCGCGCCGC
>JAFWPM010000120.1 GCA_017509565.1 Kiritimatiellia bacterium
CCAAGTCCCAGGTCAATGGCGAGGCATCCACTGACCTTTCAACTTTTCAACTTTTCAACCTTTCAACCTCTGTCGATGTCGTCGACGACGACATCGACAGGTTGGACTATCTCCTCGCCAAATGCTTTGAGCGGGGCATCTACGTCACGACCGACCTCTACGTCTCGCGCCCCGTCGCGTGGCGTGACATCGGCGTCGACCGCGATGACGACATGGCCAGCGGCCTCTTCAAAACCTATGTTGCTCTCCACGACGGCGCCTTCTCAAATTGGTGCGAACATGCGGAGGCCTTCCTCAACCACGTCAACCCCTACACGGGCCGCGCCTACAAGGACGAGCCAGCCATGCCGCTCGTCTCGGTCATCAACGAGAACGCCCTGGCCGTCGGGTGGGGGGCGGGCGACAAGGCGCACGACCCCGTCATCACCGCCGCCTGGCGCGAATACGGCGGCACCGGCCCCATCCCGAACCCCTGGAACCAGGAGACCAAGGAGGCCGGGGCCAAGTTCGACGATTGGATTCTCGCCAAGGCCTGGAGCAAATGTTCGGGCTTCGTCCGCTCGCTGGGATGCCGCGCCCTGCTCACAAACGACAACTGCGGCGGCCGCCATGCCGAGAGCAACTGGCCCGCCACGCTCTACGACTACATCGACACCCATTTCTACGTCGATCACCCGGCCTTCCCCGAGAAGCCATGGGAGCTGCCCTCGAAGTGCGACAACGAAAACCCCGTCATTGCCGGGAAGCCAGGCCTGCTGCACAAGGGCTGGGCTGAAAACGCCTCCAAGCCCCATGTCATCACCGAATGGAATTTCAGCGGGCCCGGGCGCTACCGGGGCATGGGCGGCATCCTCACCGGGGCGCTTGCCGCCGAGGGGGGCTGGGATGGCCTCTGGCGTTTCGCCTACGCCCACCACATCTCTTTCCTCGACAACCACTCGACCGCCTCGCCGAACTACTTCGACTGCGCCCTCGACCCCCTCATGGCGGCCTCCGACCTGGCGAGCGTATGCCTGTTCCTGCGCGGCGAGGCCGCGAAGGAACAGAGTGACGAAAGACGAGTGACGGGTGACGAGGGGCAGGTGGCGGATGGCTACGCCCTGCGCCTAGACAAGGCCCGCGGCTCGATGACCCTCGTGACGCCCCGCCTTTGCGGCGGATTCGCAGAAAACGGCCGCATCGACGCCGGCCCGCTCTCCTTTGAAATCGCGGGCCGAGGCGGCCCTGCACTCCAAGACAACTCCGCCACCCACCACTCGTCACTCGGGCACGGTGTGCCCACCACCCTCTGGGTCACCTCTCTCGACGGCGAACCCGTCGCCTCCTCCTTCCGCCTCCTGCTCGTACATCTTACCGACGTGCAGGGCGACGGCAGGCAATTCGCCGACGACACCATGACAACGCTCCTAGCCTGGGGCGGTCGCCCCATTGTGCGCACCGGAAAGGCGCAAGTCGAGATTCGATTCAAATGTCCACCAATCTTCAATGCGGGCGATCCCTTTTGCGTCTTCGCCCTCGACACCGCCGGCAACCGTGTCGCGGAAGTCCCCGTCACCTTCGAGGAGGGGACATTGCGCTTCACCGTCTGCACCGCCGACACAGAGGGCGGGCGCATCTTCTACGAGATTGCCCGCCATCCTTGGCCGCAAGGCGCAGGACTCCTTGACACCGACGCCGGCCTGCGCTGACGGGGTCGTGTTCACCAACGTGCCAGTCTATGACTCGCCCTGCATAATAACTGAGCGCCGCGCCCTGGACATGGAGTGAGGCGGCGTACGGAAGGCGTTCATCTTGGAAGGACCAGAGAAAATGACGAATCTTGTGCAGGCCGGCGCATTGGCCGCCGGCGCCTCGGCTGGGACTGTCGTTGACGTTGGGCCGGTCGAGGGAAACGCCACGCCCGCCGTGCAGGCGGCCGTGGCGCGCCTTCGCGATGGCGGCACCCTCCGCTTCGCCCCCGGCGAATACCACTTCTTCGAGGAGGGCGCGGCGGATGTGTTCCTCGCCTCGGTGGGCAGCTCCACCGGCATGAAGAAGGCCGTCTTCCTCCTTGACGGCCTGAAGGATGTGGCCATCGACGGCGCAGGATCGACGTTCGTCTTCCACGGCAGAACCTTCCCGTTTCTCGTCCGCGAGTGCCAGGGCGTCAGAATCGGCCACTTCTCGTCGCTCGCGTTCCGGCTCCCGCTCGTCGAGTTCACCGTCGTGGAGAAAGGCGACGACGGCTTCCTCTGCCAGTTCGTCGAGGGGTGCCCCCCGTATTTTGTCACTGACGAAGGGGCCTTCGTCTTTGATACCGACGAGGGGCCGAGGGATTCGCGGGATCGCGAAATTTCCGTGCACGCGCTCGAACGCTGCCAGATCCAATACCTCCTTTCCCCCGGATGCGCGTGCGAAAGGGACAGGCTCGCCTCATCGTTCTACTCCGCCGCCGCGGAGGACAGGGGAGGTGGAAAGGTCTTCTTCCGCTATGTCCCCGACCCGCATCCGAAGAACGCCGGGAAGTTCTCGTTCGGGCTGGGCGAGCCGCTGTGCCTGCTGCTCGCCAGCGACAGGAACCGCTCGCTGATGGCGTTTTCCGGGTGCAGAGACGTGGAGATCCTCGACGTCAATGCGCGGCGCGGCGTCGGGATGGGCATCGTGGCCGAGATGTGCGAGAACATCCGCATCGCAGGCTACAACGTCGTCCCCGTCGAGGGGGAGCACGTCTCGCTGACGGCGGACGCCATCTTTCTCGTTGACACGAAGGGGCGCATCGAGATCGCGGACTCCGAAATCTGCTGGGGCCTCGACGACGTGATGAACATCCACGGCAACTACACGACGCTTGCGGCGGTGTTGGGGCGTGACGCCACGCTGAAGATCCAGCGCTTCAACTACGCCGGCTACTTCCCGTATCGCGTCGGCGACACCGTGGAATTCTCGCGGGGGAAGGGACCCGGGAAGGAAATCCTCGGCCGCGCCGCTGTCGCCGGGTTCCCGCAGCCAGGCCGCGAGGCAACGGAGGCGCGGATCGCCTTCGACCGCGACATCCCCGCCGAATGGGCCGGCTGCGACGTCGCGAACGCCGGTCACACCCCGACCATCCACATCCACGACAACTCGTTCCACGACTTCCTGCACATCCGCCTTTCGGCCTTCGCAGACATCAGCTTCGAGCGCAACCGCATCAAAAACGGCAATGCCGCGATCATGCACGACGACCTCACCGGATACTGGGGCGAATGCGGCCCGGCGCGCACGCTCGTCGCGCGCGACAACGACATCGGGCCCATGCGCGCCGCGCCGTTCAACTTCGCCGTTCCGTTCACCGGCCACGCCCTTCTTGAGAACAACCGCTTCGGCGGGACGGGGAACCCCATCGTCATGGGCCCCGGCGTCGCGGAGACGGTCACTGCCAGGTAGGCGTGGCGAAACCGGACTGTTCGCGCAAGCCGCCGCGATGATTCGCGCGGCGTTGTCGAAAAGGCAATGTCGGAAACCGTCAGCCGTTATCGACGAACCACGAGGGAGGGATCTGGTAGTTGAGGATGCCGGTGTCGAGGTAGTCGGAGACACCCATGTCGCGGCCGACGAGGCGCAGGGCGATGGCGAATGGCGTGTCGAACATCGTGGGCGGGTCTGAACGGGGGTCCCCCACGCGGCGGCCGAGGCGCATCTGAACATGTCGGCCCATTCCCCGCCGCGCAAATGGTGCCATGTCGTTTCGAGAAAGCCGAAGCCGCCGTTTCTTGCGAGGGAGTCGGCCATCGGCTCCATCGCGTTGAAGTTGAGCCACGGGCAGCCGACAACCGGGAAACCCTTCTCCTTGAAGTAGGCCATCGTCGGCCAGTCGCCGCGGACCTCCTTCATGTCGCCGTAGAAATACTGCCAGTCGCAGACTATCACGTCCTTCGGTAGCGTGTCGGCAAGCGTTGCTGTGAGCGGAGAGCCATGACGGACAAAGCCCTCCCAGCGTGGATCGGCGCGGTCGAGCAGCATGTCGTGCCAGATCATCGCGCGGGCGCCGAGCTTGCCGACGAAGTCCGCAAGGCCCGCGATGTGTTCGCACACGAGTTCCCCGTAGGGGCGTCTGCGGCATTCGGGGCACGACGATGGCGGCGGCATGGTGAGCAAGCTCCCCGCCTGCCGCCATGTGCCCGCCACATCCCTGTGGGGCATCCCAGCCGTCGCCGGACACGAATGCCCGCCGTTCCGGCGGGACACGAAAAGACCGCTGTGCGGTCTGCTGAAAGTCACGGAAATATGACCATCCGACCATCGCTCTTTCAACTTTGCTTTACACGCAGGCCGAAGGCCGTTTCCTTGTGCCTTTGTGACCTTTGTGTTAAAAAAAATGTCTCGCCCCACCGGGCCGAGATTCCATTCCGCACCGTAGTCGCGCGACTGTTCCGCACCGTAGTCGCGCGGAAGCGCGACCCTCCCCGTCCACGTTCGAGTGGAATCAAATAATGAGGGACGCATTTCAGCAAAAAGAGAGGGACGCACAGAATCAAAAAGGGAGGGACGCTCTTCTGCGCGTCCACGGTCGCGCGGAAGCGCGAACCTCCAGTCGACGGTGATAGTTACGGTCGCGGCGGAAGAGCTTGCGCAGCAACCACCACCTGCCATCTTCGCTTAGTTTGCATTGGTGCAAATTTGATATATTAGTGCCAATTATGATATTGACGCGCCAATTTTCTGATGATAGTATATTGCAGGAATTGAAAAATGAAGACGATTGAATGTGATGTAGTAGTAGTGGGGGCTGGACCTGCGGGGCTTGCTGCTGCTGAGGCGGCCAGACTGGCCGGTGCCGAGAGGGTGTTGATTGTTGAGCGCGATACTCGCGCCGGAGGCATTCTCCAGCAGTGCATCCATCCGGGCTTCGGCCTGAAGATGTTCGGCGAAGAGCTGACCGGGCCAGAGTATGCCGGCCGCTACCAGGAGCGCGCCGACAAGGCCGGGGTTGAGCTTATGACATGCACCACCGCGCTTGAGCTGCGGGACAGGGAACTGGTCTGCGCCAATTCCGACGGCATACTCAATGTTCGCTTCGGGGCGCTGGTGCTGGCCATGGGGTGCCGCGAACGCACGCGAGCCAATCTCGTGATTCCCGGCGCTCGCCCTTCTGGCATATATACGGCCGGAACCGCCCAGAAGCTGATCAATCTTTATGGCGACAAGGTCGGTCGCGAGATAGTCATTTTGGGAAGCGGCGACATCGGCATGATTATGGCGCGCCGCTTGACCCTCGAAGGCGCGCATGTGAAGGCAGTAGTCGAATTGCTGCCGTTCCTCGCCGGTCTCACGCGCAACAAGGTTCAGTGTCTCGACGACTTTGGCATCCCCCTGCTTCTTTCGCATACGGTGATAGACATTGACGGGGTGGATCGTCTCACTTCCGTGACAATCGCACCTGTGGACGAAAAGCGCCGGCCAATTCTGGACAAGGCTGAGAAGATACCCTGCGACACATTGCTGCTTTCCGTAGGGCTTATTCCCGAAAATGAGTTGAGCCGCACAGGCGGCATTGCTCTTTCGCCGATCACACGCGGACCGCTCGTGAACCAGTTCAAGCAGACATCGAATCCGGCCGTTTTCGCCTGCGGGAACGTCCTGCATGTGAACGATCTTGTCGATCATGTGAGCGTTGAAAGCGCCGAAGCGGGCCGTTGCGCCGCGCTCTTCGCCGCCAACCGGCTTCCTTCAGCAAGCGCATTTTCAACTGTGGCCGGCCCTGGCATACGCTATGTCTGCCCGCAAACGGTAGTCGCAGATGGCGGCGCAGATGTCACACTTTTCTTCCGGACGCTCGTTCCGGGGCGCCGCACCGTGCTGCGATGCGTTTCCGGCGGGAAGGAACTCGCCAGAAAGACGTGCATCCGGACAAGTCCCGGAACGATGGAAAGCCTTGTGATTCCCAAAGACGCTGTTGCGGCGCTAAACGATTCCATTGAAGTCAGTTGCGAGCATGGGGAGGTTCTGGCATGAAGAAGACAATCACTTGCACGGTCTGTCCGCAGGGATGCGAGATCGAGGCCGAATATACCTGCGATGCGGATATAGTTGTCAGGGGCAACTCCTGTCCGAGAGGCGAGCGCTACGCCAAGGACGAATGCCTCGCGCCGAAGCGCACCTTCACTTCGTCAGTGCGCATCGATGCGCCGGGGCGTCGCATGCTGCCCGTCCGGACGAGTGCCCCGGTGGCGAAGGAGATGCTGCTCCCTTGCGCCGAGGCGGCACATGGCATCCGCGTGGAGGGCCATGTCCATGTCGGCGATGTCATCCGCAAGGACTTCCTCGGAACCGGAACGGACTTGGTCGCGTCGATGACACTTTGATCCCCGCCTTTCAACCTTTCAACTGGCGCAAGCCGAACCTTTCAACCTTTCAACTTTTTAACTTTTCAACCTTTCAACTTTTCAACATGCTCAGGACAGACATTCTCATAATCGGCGCCGGCGCGGTCGGGACTGCGCTCGCGCGCGAACTTTCCAAATTCAAGGTCAAAGTCCTCGTCTGCGACAAGAACGACGACGTGGGCGGCGACGCCTCCAAGTCGTGCAGCGGCCTCACGTCCACTAGTGCGACAATGCCGGTCGGGACGCTGGAGTGCAAGATCCGGACGATCTCGCACACCATGGTCGATGTCCTGTGCCGCGACCTCGACATCCCGATCATCCACTGCGGCAGCATCGCGCCGGTCCTCACGGACGACCAGATGGCGCAGGTGCCGAAATTGCTGGACAGGGCATGGCAGAACGGGGTATGGGACTATGAGTTCCTTCCGCGTGAAGAGATACTGGAGATGGAGCCGACACTCAACCCCGAGATAAAGGGCGGCATCTACAGCCCGCGCGACTCGCAGATCAACCAGTTCCTCATGGTGGTCGCCGAGGCTGAGAACGCCGCCGAGAACGGTGTCGAATTCATGCTCGACTGCGAAGTCACGGGAATCGAAACCGAAGACGGCCGTATTCGGCGCGTAATTACGACCAAGGGCGAAATCGAGGCCGGATGGGTCGTCAACGCCGCTGGGCTCCACTGTGACGAAATCGCGAAGATGGTCGGCGAATGCGACTTCACCGTCCATCCGCGAAAGGGCGAGTTCTACGTCCTTGGCCACGACACTCCGGTCAAGGTGAAACACATCATATCGTCCGTCCCTACGCCGAAGACTCGCGGAGTTCTGGTAATCCCTACGACCGACGACAACCTGATTGTCGGCCCAACCGCCGATGACGTCGAGGACAAAACGGACCGCAAGACGACTCGCGACGGGCTGGAGGAAGTGCGGACAAAGGCGCTTGAAATGGTGCCGGGGCTATGCTTTGGCGACACGATCACGCAGTTCGTCGGTGCGCGTCCGGCGCGCGTCCCCGAAGGCTACAACATTCTCGTTTCCGAAAAGGCGAAGGGATATGTCGGAATTTCCGGCATCCGCTCGACCGGCCTTACGGCCAGCATGGCGTTGGCCAAATACATCGTCCATGAGATGCAAGGCGCAGGTCTTGCGCTGGAGCGCAAAGTCGGCTGGATCCGCACCAGGCGCGGTATTGTGAAGTTTGCCGGAAAGAGCGATGCGGAGAAAGACGCTTTGATTGCGCAAAATCCGCTTTACGGGAAAATCGTATGCCGATGCGAGCAGGTGACGGAGGCGGAGATTGTCCAGGCCATCCGCCGCCCGGTGGGGGCGCGGACGCTCGACGCCGTCAAGCGCCGTGTTCGCGCCGGCATGGGACGATGCCAGTCTGGCTTCTGCGGGCCGCAAGTCATTGCCATCATTGCGCGGGAGCTCGGCGTCAGCGAATACGATGTCCGCAAGCGCGGCGTTGCCGCCTACATGCTTGACCGCGGCGGGAAGTGAACGCCCGGTGGCCAACGGTGCCTGGCGACATCCCCGGGCGCTGCGCGAATGGACCCGCGCGGTTGCGCCCTGGCTTGAAAACGCCTGCAGGCGGGGATGCTTCCGCTTGCTTTGGGGCAGTCGCTAAAGTTCCTTGAGCAGGAGGATGGTGAAGGCCGTCTCCTCGACCGATGCGCCCCAGTGCCCGCTGCCGCGAGGCGCGATTGCCTGCGAGGTGGTCGCGCCGTTGGCGATGGCGCCGCGCCAGCCGGGTCGCTCGTAGCCGGGGATTTGCGGAAGTTCCCCGCCGGTGGCGCGGTTGAGCGCGTGGACCGCCCACCAGACGCGCTCCGCGCCAAAGTCGGCGAGCGGGGCGTCGCCGGCCAGCCAGTACAGCGAGTAGGCCTTTTCAAAGGCCGCCTTCGAGTTCGGTTCGCAGCCCAGCAGGTCGAAAACGGGATCGCCGGCGGCCGGGGAGGCCGCGGCGCCTTGCGCGCGGTCAAGCCCGAGTATCCTCGCATGTTCGAGGATGGCGCACGCCGCGTTGGTCGAGGCGCCAGCGGGGCAGGCGATTGCGGCTGTGTCGCAAACGCCCTGCGGCGCGAGCACGGCGAGGGTCATCCCGCGCCATGCAAGTTCCTCAGGGCTGGATTCGCCAGACCGATTGGCGAGCCATGCCACGCCACGGTCTATTGTCCGGCGCCATGCGGGGGGTAGGTCTTCCCCTGAACCTGCCAGGGCGAGGAGGCATGCCGCCGTCGCCTTGATACCCTCCGGCCAGCCGCCGTCCTCCCCCTGCCTGTCCGCCAGCCAGGAGCAGGCCCGGTCAATCGCGGCGTCGGATTCATTCTGGACGGAGCGGGTGATCGGGGCGCCGACGAATCGAAGCGAAGCACTCGCCTCCTGCATTGAAAGAAGTAGCAGCAGTGCGGCGGCGAATCTCATGGGGCGAATTCCGTAGATTAGAGCTTGGCGCGGCCGAGGACGACATCCAGAATCGCGTGGCCGATTACGCGCTGGTCGAGCTTGCTGAGCATGGAGAGGGCGAAAATCTCGGAGGCGGACGCGGAAAGCTCCACTATGGCGTGGCTGTCGCTGCGCGACACCCTCCATGCGATTCCGCCGCCGTGGCTAGGCAGGTGGCGGGAAAGGCCCGCGAGCGAGTCGGAACTCTTCGTGAAGAGCAGGAAGCACCGCGAAGGCTCGAAGTCCCCGCAGCCAAGCAGGGTTTCGCCGGCGGGAAGCGGGGCGAATGGCTTGGTTAGGGCGTCAATGCCCTTCATGCGCGCCGTCTCCCCCATGGCGTGGAGAATCTTGTCTATCGTCCCCTGCGCGCCGGAGACGACGATGAGGTTGTCGCCGTCAATGGTCATTTCCACCGTGTGAAGCTGCGAGAGCAGGATGATGACGCTGGCCGCGAAGTCGCTTGCAGAGTCCGCGCTTGCGCGGCGGAGCGAGGTGTATCCCCAGATTGTCCGGCCATCGGACTCGCGCCTTGGATGGACTGTGACGGCGCCGTTGTCCGCCGGCGCTGCCAAGATGCGGTCCAATGCGGCGGCGGCGCCGGCCGCGTCGCGCAGGGCGTGGACCGATAGGCGGGCTGTGATTGACTTCGCCTTTGTGAAGAGAAATGACGATGCGGATTCGCCGGTGAGGAATGGGGCGAGTTCCGAGTCGGCCCCCCGGGGGCCCCCGTTCAGGATGTTGAGGCCGCTGAAGTAGGAGTAGGATTCTTCGCCGGAGAAGTTGCCCGCGATGGATTCCGGGAGCAGGGCCCCGAAGTGGCGCGGATACCCGATCGAGACCCCCGTGGAGTCGCGCGGGAGGGCGGCGATCGGCTTCCAGGATGGCTCCGGCAGAGCCAGAAATTCCGAAGCGGTGCCGTCCCTTGGCTCAAGGCTAGCGGCGAGATGCGTCACGTTGAGGTTGGCGGAGATGGAGAGCTGGAGCGACGAGAGCGAGGAGAGCTGGTCGCGGAAGGCGGAAATCAGCCGGACCGCCTGCGGAATGCCGGTGTCTCCCGCGGTGGCGCCTGCGTCGCCTACAAGTTTGTCGAGTGCGCCGCATGTGAGCTGCGCGTCGAAGAATGCCGATATGGCGGCATCTTCGCGGACTTTGCCCGCGCTCGGGGTGATGCCCGCGGAAATGTTCTTGGCTATCCAGCGGAGGCTTTCCGGGCCGTTGCCCACGTAGGCGACGCTGCGCGTGATGATCAGCGCCAGCCCCGGCAGGGTGCCAACGTCGCGCGGCTCCGAGCAGTAGACCACGGTGTTGCCGGAAATCTTGCCGTAGGTCCTGGCTAGCGACTTGCGCAGGAGTTGTTCGCCGTTGACCGGCGAAAGCGGGACGATCGCGACCTGGTTGGCCATCGAGAGGTCCTCCTCCGTGGTTATGAAGATGACCGATGCCTGGCGGGAGGGGTCGGCGCAGTCGAGGGAGGGCAGCATCGTCAGCCAGGTGAGGACCGACGCGGCTGAAACGTCGGTTCCCGAGTCGCCGACGGAGGACAGCATGTCCGAGATCGCGCGAGTGGCCGTCGGGATGGACTCGAAGGTTAGGATGGCGATCTGCCGGGCGTCCCCAGAGTCGTCGATTCGCGTCGAACCGATGTATGCCGCATTGGCGGCGGTGGCGAAAAGCGACGCCGCAATGGCCAGCGCCGCGAAGGCGCCGGCCGCGGCTCTCCTGCGGCCTGTGGTCAGTGGCATCAGCGGAACCCCCTGTTGGAGACGATTGCGTCGATTATGCTGTCGATGACAGCGGTGATCTCCGGGTTGTTTGTCTTTACGCGGAAGAGCTTGCCGTTAAGTTTTGCCGAAATCGCCGCAATGCCGGCGGATGCGTCCTCCAGATCCTTGCCCTTGAGCTTCCGCATCCGGCTGACTTCTGTGGTGAGCCCGGCATCGACGAAAAGCTGCATCATCCACCGGGCCTGTTCAGGCGGGACGCCAAGCTTTTCCTCCACGATGTCCCCCCAGTTGGGGTTGTTGATGTCGTGCGAGAAGGAGTCGAAGACGAGCGGGGAGCGTCCCTGGCGGAACTCGACGGAGCCGACGCCCACGATTTCCAGGCGGCATGGCTTCATGCCGGGGGTGGCGGGATGGTAGCGGACGGTAATCCAGTTCAGCTGGGAGTCGTTCACCTCGGTGAGGGGCTTTCCGAAAAACAGGGCGCAGCCGGAGAGGACAGCCGCGGTCGCCGCGGCGAGGACCGGCGCGATGGAAGCCCGGATGGCGCCGCCGAAGCGGGGCGGCGCCAGGGTCAGGAGTGTCCGGCTGCTCGCCATGGCCTATTCC
>JAFWPM010000121.1 GCA_017509565.1 Kiritimatiellia bacterium
AAAATATTTGGGTGTTTTGATGTTTCCGCGCAGACTTGAGTTTTAACATACACTGTGCTAAAATGTATGTGCTTGGACGTATGGAGGAAAACACATGAGCATAACGTTGTCAATTCCTCCCGCAATTGTGCGGGATGCACGCATATATGCGGAATCGCAGGGAACTTCACTAAACGCCATGATAAGGGACTTCCTGGCGGCAATTGTAGATAAGGACGCCGGGAGGGCGGATGCCGCACGCCGGTTCCGGGATGCCGTGGCAGCGGCCTCTATTTCTCTTCGCGGCTCGGAGCCATACCGTTTTTCCCGGACGGACGCATACGACAGGGAGTAATGCAAATGGTGTTCTTGGATACCAACATCCTCGTCTATGCAGTCGATCCGCGCGATGTCCGCAAACACGACATAGCGTCTCGTCTGGTTGATGGGGCAATAGGAAAAGGCGAATGCCATCTTTCCGCGCAAGTGCTTTTTGAGTTTTCAAACGTTTGCCAGAAGAAACTGGGGTATGGCGCGGAAACCGTGCTGAAGTTTCTCGCGTCGCTGAAATATGTCCCAACCCTTGACCAGAGTGCCGCACTTGTAGCCCGCGCCGTGGAAATCAAGGCGCTCTATGGATTATCGCTGCAGGATGCGATGATAGTGGCGGCGGCAGAGAAGACAGGTTGCGCGGAACTGCTGACGGAAGACCTGAATGATGGCCAAATATATGCCGGGGTCAAAGTCCGCAACCCATTCAAGTAGCCACACGGACTTGGAAGTGCCGTTCAGAATCGGCGTGACTGGTTTACTTCTCTCGACAGGGGCGAGTAGTCCAATGAAGATCGACGTTGTTGACAGGAAGAGGCTTGAACGGCTTTCGCGCAATGAGTGGCCAGCCATGCTGGCCACTACGCGTGTCATATCAATCCGCTCAACGGACGGATGGGACGGGACATTTCCGATTCCGCCGGGCGTGAGGCCGCACGACAACCTGCTGTGCCTGACGTTCGACGACTGCACGACCTGGGACGAGGCCTGGCGCGAGCATGAAATGCCGGAACTCTTCAATGAGGGGATTGCATCGCGCGTTATCCGTTTCGTCAACGACGACAGCCTCCCGCTCGTCGTGCAATGCACGGCCGGCATCTCGCGCTCCGGCGCGATCGGCGTGGCATTCGACGAGTTCTTCAACGTCCGCGAAGAACGCAACCCCGCCGACCATGACTACTTCGTGGCGCGCAATCCGCAGGTGCGCCCGAATGCGCTTGTCATGCGCATCATGCGCGAGGCTTTGGGAACACCGACAGAAGGAAACCCAAACGCACGGCAATGCGACTTTTCCTGTGGGGAAACGGAGAACAACCATGACCAAATCGAAAACATTATTTGCATCCGCAATGGTTACGGATGATTGTTCTGCTAGGTGGACCATGAAAAAACGTGTCGTCACGATAGGGTTGGCGATTGTCGCAGTCGCCGCGCTGCCAGGTTGCCGCAAAAGCGACAGGCGGGAAAAACCTGAGCCATGGTGGAATACAGGGCATCCGGCGGACTATTCCGGGACCATCCCGCGCACATGGCCCTATTGCAAGCCGTTCATCAATGATGACATTGAGCTGGTGCCGGGCTTTCTGGTGGTGGAGTGGACCAAGGACCACCCAACGATCGAAAATGCAGGCGTCGAGGTCGGCGACATCTGCCTTTCGTGGGGAACGCGCGACCCCGAGGTGCCGGAAACCCTCCGCGAAGCATTTCTCGCCTATTTGTGCAACAACGCCGGCGACGACGACTCGTGCTGGTTCGCCCGCGACCGAGACGGGAAAATCGAAGTGTTTTCGTGTTGCATGGGCGAACTCCACGAATGCATGGCCGCGTTCGGCACCTTCTGTCTTGAACTCCGCCCCGTCCCGTTTTCCAAGAATGATGCGGAACGCATCAAGGCCGCCGCAGCTGCCCTGGCAAACGCGAACATGGTGGAACGCGCCGAGCTGCTCACGCTCTCCCCGCCATTGCAGAAGGAAGTCAAGGCCTTCGATTTCGCGTTCAAGACGGACGATGACTCTTGGCGCGGACGCATGGATACAATGGATGACAACTTGAGGCGTCTGGCACTGTGGCGTCGGGGGCGTTCGCTCTCCGGTCCGCCAGACTTTGTCTCCGAGGTCGCCTGGAGGCCCGACGGCACCGGCGGAAATGGCGCGTATGTGCCGGTCGGTTCCGACAGCGGACGAAATCCCGCCAGGCTACTGGAGTTCAATCTTGGGACTGACAGCACGCCGCCGCTGGTTCTCGCAATGCAAACGCCGGACGGAGGGGAATCCCGGCATCCGGCGCAAAGGGCTTCATGGCGGGATCTGCGGGTGGAGCAGGCGGCGACGGAACCGGATCCTTTTGTGCCGGAACCGCAAGAGCCGGGATTCGAGAAGGCACTTCATCCGTCGCTTGCGCGGACCCGCTTCGTTCCGGTCGTGTGCTTCGAGGCCGACGACGGAACAATCGCCGGAAGAATCGACCGTCTCCCTGGCAAACGCCTGGGCGAGGAGCATCGGGAAGTGGATGCGCCTGACTTCGACGACCCATGCGAACTCTACCGCATCGCGCTGTTCAAGTGTCCGGTTGGCGCCAGTGACGAGCCGGAAACGGTGTTCTACGCCACCCGGCGCATAAACGGCTCCGGCGGCAGCCACACCTATACCGATGTGACATGGTGGCACAGCCTCGATGTCGTCGTGTCGGAGATTGATCCGCCGGGCGCCTTCTTGACCGAGTTGCAGCTCAATCGGTGGTCCGTCGCCTCGCCTGAACTCGGGGAGGGGGTTCTCGATTCGCGCATTCCCGCGCACCTCATTCGATGGAATGACATCGTGAAGGGAAAACATCATGTCGGCACTGCAGCGGCAGGCGTTGGAAGGGAATGACGACCCAAGTGATTCTGGATGCCTGCAAGAACTTGTTATGAACGTCGTTGACAAAGCCGCGCGTCTGGCGATGGTCGCGCATAACGGAACGAATCGGGACGGGGAGGGGAATGTCCCCTACATCGTCCATCCCCACGCCGTCGTGGCGATGCTGAAGGAGTGGGGCTTTACGGAGAAGGCCAATCCCGTAACGCTCGCGGTTGCCTGGTGCCACGACGTGCTTGAGGATACGGCCACGCCGGAAGGGGCGATTCTCGACCTCGACGTGGAGCTGGGTACGCAAATCCTGTCTGGTGTCAGGAGGCTGACGTTCAAACCGAACGTTCCGCATGGCTCGGCGGACTATGGTCGCCTCAAGGCGGACTACATCGCGGCCGTGGCCCGCATGGCGCCACCGGAGATCCTCGCCGTCAAAATCGCCGACCGTCTTTGCAACACGCTTGACTTTCTCGCAGACGGCCGTCCGGCGAAGGCATTGGAGTATTTCGGATACGGTGCTCCGCTGTTTGCAAGAATCCCGGTCTGCGCCCACGCAAGGTCAATTGAGAAATCCCGCAAGCAAACCCTGCTATGGCTGGCTGTCGCCAATGGGACGGTCTAGTCCGGACAAGTGGTTGTCGGCTGCCGGAGTGTTTCTTTCAGACAGGATTGAACTGCGGCATCCAGTTTTATGTTCGTTTGATGATTTGGTATAATTGTCTGCATGAACCGCCTGGCCGCAATTCTGGAGACCTACCGGCGCGAATGCCCAGCCATCCGCGCGGCAATGGTCGCCTTTTTCCTCGCTATGTTGATCTACGGCGCAGGGACGAACGCATGGCCGGCGGACTGGGTGCCAATCACGGATTCGGTCTCGACAAACGTGTCCGACTTCGCGGCCACGGGCGAGGCGCTGTCATTTGCGGAGTTCCGCGACATCGACCGCGACGGGCGGTATTCGCCGGAGGGCGATCAGGCCATAGTGCGGACGGTCGCCCCTATTCTACGCGCTTGCCGAACCTGGGGATTTCAGCAGACCGTGGTTCCTGCTGCTAGGCAATCAGCCAATACTTTTAACAACATACTATGATAACACTCATTGCCCTTGACTGACTCGTTTCCCCATACGTCGTTGTCGTCGTTTGCAATAATCATTACGCCTTCATGACGATGCCAAGTCTGGAATAGACGATTCGACGCATCGTCCAGCTTATTTGCGAACCAGCACAATGGGGTCGCGGCACGACGCTTCCGGAGGATGGCATATTCAGCCGTTGCCGAGCAGTATCGCCGGCGGACGGCAGGGGGCTCCGGTCTTTGCGGAGACAAAGGTAAGGGTTGTCGCGCCGGTCGTACACAGGTTGCCGACGCCGTCCCTGACTTCGTAGGCGAACTCCATTTTCGCGCGCGGCGGGGCTGATACGAGGACCCTCACCGAAATGACGTCGTCGTAGCGGACGGGCCGGATGTAGCGCATGGAGGCGGCAATGGCCGGCATAATGACCCCGGTTTTCTCCAATTCGGAGTAAGGGAGGCCAAAATGGCGGAACATCTCCTCGCGTGCGTCTTCGAAGAACTTGAGGTAGTTCCCATGCCAGACGACCCCCATCTGGTCAGTGAAGTAGTAGGGGACGCGGATCTTGGCAGTGTAGTCAAGCGGGTATTTCATGGTGCGGGCTGGTGACGGGGTTCACTGCAAATGGCCGCGCCGGCAATAGCCGGCGCGGCCTTCGGGCCTAGTTCGCGCACTAGTATCTTGTGATGACCGTGTGGGTTGGCGTCACGTATACCGGTGGCGGGCAGACGAGCGGCGGGGCGTAGACCGTCGCGGGCTGGACTACGACCGTCTGCGGCTGCACGTATGTCGCGGGCTGGACGACCGTGGTCTGCTGGACCGTCGGCTGGGGCTGGACATAGGTGGGCTGAATCACCGTCGGTGGGGTGTAGACCGTCTCGTGAATGACAGTCGTGGCGGGTGCGGGTTCGCTTGCGAGAAGCGCACCCGTGACGAGCCCGAACACGCCGGCCCCGATTACGGCCGCGGCGCTGCCGTGGTGGTGACGGTGGTGGAAATGCGGTCCGCCGTGGTAGTGTCCCCTCGGGGCGGGGCCGCGCCCGTGGAAGTGACCTCCCCGCGGAGGGGCGGCGAACGTCGTGACTGCGAGGGTTGCGGTCACCGCGATGAGAGCGAGCTTGTTGATCTTCATGGTTTCCTCCTAGCTTGGTTGGATTGTTGACGTTTCAATTTTGATGAGAATAAATTAACATAATTTGGATTAATTGTCAAGTGGTATTAACTATTTTTTCTTACTGGCGCGGGAGGCGTACGCGCAAGCCATGGGAAGGCTACCTTATTATTGGCTCGATTGTGAGGTTCGGTATGGATTTCGCAGCTTCGGCCAGGGCCGCCTCCGAGGCCGCGACGGCGTAGGAGGCGTGAGGCAGCGCGGCTTCAAGCGCGGCCACGGTGGCGTCTTTGACCCGTTTGGCTTTGACTGAAAGCAGCGCCCTGTAGTTGGCGATGGCGATTTCATCGGTTTCGCCGACCACGTGGCGATGGATCATGATGCCGAAAGTGCGGGATGGTCGGAACGGGGCGACAAATCCCTTGGCGACGGTCAGAATCGCGTTTTTGACGGCATCGTTCGTCCACCTGGCGTTTTTCACATATTCGACTGACCGCAGCATGGTCGCGTAAGTCTCGGCGATGCGGGGGTCCCGGTAGGAGGAGAAGTGGCAGGTGCCAGCGAACATGTCGTAGGAGAATCCGGCGCCGTAGGCATTGCCCTTGAAGCGGATTTCGGGGAGCATGTAGTCGGAGGAGACCAGTGAGGAGCCGACGGCGATGTTCATGCAGTCCGGGTCGCCGTAGCGGGGCGCGGGGGCGAAGAGCGCCGAGAACGAGACCTGTAGCGCAGCGGATAGGCCTTCGTTGCGCGGAGCTAGGTCGGGCGTGAACCCTGGTTCGTGGGCGGCGGCCGCGCCAGCCGGCATGGCCTCTATCCACGAGGACAGGGCCTTTGCGACCTTGTCGCGGCATTCCGGCGGCGCGACAATGGAGGCCGTGATCCGGTGCGAGGAGAGAATCCAGTCGCGGATGGCCTCGATAGCCGAGGCGCATTCCTCGTAGGCGGCGCCGCTTTCCGCGCCGGCAAGTCGTTCGACGAGGTGAAGCAGGGGGAATCCCATTGTCAGGTAGTTGCGCGCCCCGGCCGCAGTGTGGTTTCTTGCGGCATGGTTGCGGGTGAGGTTTCGTGCGTCCTGGACGAAGTAAGACCTAAGCTCTGCCCGCTGACGCATTAGGACGTCCGCCATGTGCGCTGGGTCGCGCGGGTTAAGTTCGAATATTGCCTCCCGCAAGGCCTCAAGCGCGTCGTCAAGCGATGACATCGTCGTCTTCATGCTGAAGGTCAGCGACGGCCTCAGGGAGCCGTTTATGTGGATCCGGGCGGAATGGCGGGCCTGGAGCAGCCCAAGGCAGCGCGCGCGCTTGCGCGCTGTGGCGGCGTAGTCCAGACCGCCTGCGCCGAATTCGTCAACGGCTTCGGCGTAAAGTTGGAGGAAGGGGACGAGGTTGCGAGGCATGCCGCCAAGGTCGAAATCGAAGCCGATGTACACTATGCCGTTTGTCGCGATGTTTTCGGATGCAAGCAGGATGCCATCGCGCGGGAGCGGGATTGTGGATGTTTCGACGAGGACGGGGAGCGGCGGCATGTCGGACACCCCAAGTTTGGGGAGGCAGGCGATGTCGTCGGGGCCGTTTGGCCTGGCGTTGGCGACTTCCAGTTCCGCGGCCGCCTTGGCTATGGCCTCAGCTTCGGCGTCGGACATTGCGGCGCGCCTTGCGGCGAGGCGACGGGCCAGGGCGGCGTCCTGCTCCGCGGCGAGGCCGTGGTCCGGGGTCAGGACGATGTCGAGGCGGTGGCGGTTTTCGAGAAATAGCTCGCGAACCATGCGAGGCAGCAGCATCGGGTCCGCCAAAATCTCCTCGCGCGCCCGGTCCATGTGTGGCGCGCGCTCAAGAATGGTGGCCGGGTCGATGCCGGCGCACCAAGCCGTCGCGGCGGCCATGGCGTTGTTGAAGGCGTACATCGAGTCGATTTCGTTGCATGAATAGACGGTCTGCTGGAACGCGGCGTCGATGTCGCCCTGGTCGAATGGCTTTTTCGAAAGTTCCGCAAGCGTCGCCATCACGGTGTCGCGGAAGAGGTCCATACTTGATGGTTCCGCGCCATCGACGGCAATGTGCCATGTGTACTCCATGCCGTTTGAAAGTCCCGACGACATTATGATGTTGGCGCCGGCGTGGGAGTCGTTGACGGCCTTGGTGAGGGGGGCCGCGTCGTTTCCGCAGAGCAGGTAGGAGAGGATGGCCATCCTGGCGCTGAATGCGAGGTCTGTGGCGTCGCCGACGAGCCAGTTCATGGCCAGGAAGGTCTTGCCAGCGGTGTCCTCGCCTTCAGGAAGGGGGTATCTGGCTCCGTATGAGCGCGGCTCGACCCAGCGGGGCTGGCGCGCAATCGGGGGCATTACGGGAAGGGGCTTGAATTCGGCGAGGCGCGGTTCCAGGAACTCCAGCCACTCTTCGGTCGGGATGTCCCCGAAGAGGATGATGAAGGCGTTGGAGGGGTTGTAGCGCCTGGCGTGGAACTCCCGCAGCGTGGAGAGCGAGAGGTCCGGGATGCTTTCGGGGTTGCCGCCGGACTCCTTGCCATGGCAGGTGTCTGGAAGGAGCTTGCGGATTGTGTCGCGTTCGAGAATACCCTCGGACGAAGAGAACACGCCCTTCATTTCGCTATAGACTATGCCGTCGCAGCGGAACTCGCCGGTCGGATTCGCGGGGTCGGCGGGGGCCAGGTGGTAGGCCTCCCTTGCGAAGGTCATTTCCGAAAGGAGCGGGTGGAATACGGCGTCGAAGTAGACGTCTGCGAGGTTGAAGAGGTCGGCCTTGACGGTGCTGCAGACGGGGTAGTAGGTGATGTCGTTGCCGGTGAGGGCGTTTATGAACGTCGCGACGGAGCGCTTGATCATTTCGAAGAATGGTTCCTTGCAGGGGAACTTGCGCGAGCCAGCGAGGGTCATGTGCTCAAGGATGTGCGGCATCCCGGTGTCGTCGGGCGGCGGCGTCGGCACGGCGATGCAGAAGCAGTTCTCGGCGTCTGGGCACTTGATGTGGAGGATGCGCGCGCCGGAATTCGGGTGGCGCAGCTGTATGGCTTCGCCCCGCATTGTCGGCAGCGGGGTGGAGGATATTCTTTCGAATGCTTTGTTCATGTTGTCACCGGTTTGATTGTTGCCAAGGTGTGTAGTGGTATGCCAGGGCCAGTCGCTAGCCGATGAGCGCGGCGAGTATTTCGGAGCGCCCGGCCCAGTCCGGGGCCGATTCCAGCCTGCGGAGGGTGGTGGAGACAAGCAGGCGCTGGCGCGCGCCGTCCTCGTTGCCGCCGTCTATCGAGTCCCTGTATTCGCGGAGGAAATCGACCCATGCCCGGAAAATCAGGTCCTGCATGCACTCAATGAGCGGCATCCCGGCCTGGAGAATCGGGGAAGGGCGCCTGACCAGGTAGGCGAGTGTGGCGCGCTCCTCGTCGGTGCCGCCGGACGAGATCGCGGCAAGGGCGCCGGTCTCGCCGCGGATGTCCTGCATGGCGGCGTCGACGATGCGGGCGCAGGCCTTCGCGTCCCTGTCGTATGGCGGGAGCCACTGGCTTGCGAAATCGGCCAGCTCCACGTTTTCGCTGGAAGGCGTGGCCGCCTTTTTCACGAGGATGTCTGCAATCGCCAGAAGCGGCGTCTCCCTGATGCGGAGGCGCCTGGGTGCGGGGGCGGCGGGTTGTTCAGGAGCCCCGGCTGGGACCTCCGGCTCGGACGCTTCGTCGGCATTACCGGCGCCGCCGGATCCCGCGGCATGGACGGCCTCG
>JAFWPM010000122.1 GCA_017509565.1 Kiritimatiellia bacterium
CCCCGTCTTTGGGTCGTGCGCGAACTGGACGTTGGTGCCGCCTATCACCCCGATGGCCTCGACAATCTTGAAGGCCATCGCCTGCATCCTGTCGATCAGCGGCTGAGCGATGGTCAGCATCGGCGCCGCGCAGAACGAATCGCCGGTGTGGACGCCCACGGGGTCGATGTTCTCGATCGTGCAGACGCAGATCATCTGGTTCTTGGAATCGCGGACGACCTCGAATTCAAGCTCCTCCCAGCCCTTGATTGACTCCTCGACGAGGATCTGGCTGGTGAGCGACATCGACAGCCCGCGCGAGGCGATTGTCCTGAACTCCTCCATGTTGTAGGCGAAGCCGCCGCCGGCGCCGCCCATCGTGTATGCCGGGCGTATCACGAGCGGAAAGCCGATTTCGCCGGCCAGCTTCTCGGCGTCGGCGAGGTTGGTCGCGATTCCCGAACGCGGGGTCTCGATTCCGAGCGACGCCATCGTCTCCTTGAACACCTCGCGGTCTTCGCCGCGCTCGATGGCGTCGAGGTTGACGCCGATGACCTTGACGCCGTATTTGTCGAGTATTCCCGCCTTGTTGAGCGAGGTGGCCATGTTGAGGCCGGTCTGCCCGCCGAGGTTGGGGAGGAGGGCGTCGGGGCGCTCCTTGGCGATTATCGCCTCAAGGCGCTCAAGGTTGAGCGGCTCGATGTAGGTCGCGTCGGCCATGGCCGGGTCGGTCATGATGGTGGCCGGGTTTGAGTTTACAAGGACAATCTTGTATCCAAGCTGTCGCAGCGCCTTGCACGCCTGTGTTCCTGAATAGTCGAATTCGCAGGCCTGCCCTATCACGATTGGACCAGAACCGATGATAAGGACCTTCTTGATGTCTTTGCGCTGCATATATGCTCCGTGGGGCTTTCCGGTTGAAAACAAAATGTTAAAGGTTGAACCGGGATTCTATTATACCATAATCCGCGAAGAAGTAGGGTGCGCTAAAACCGCCGGCGCGCTTTGCCGGAAGAATTTGCCCCTTAAAAATATGGAATCAACGCCCGGTCGGCAAGATTTCGTAGTAGATGCGGCCGGATCCGTCCGGGGCGCGCGTGGAGACGCGGAAGCGCAGTACGCCGTCCTCGAATGTCGCCGGCACCTTCGCGACGCGGTTTCCGGCGGTGTCGAGGGCCCAGACGCACGGTGCGCCGCCTTCATCGGGGCGCGCCGACATAACCCGAAGCTCCACGTCCGCTTCGCCGGCCTCGATGAGCGGCGTTTTGCCCCATTGCAGGAGGATGCGCCGGGTGTCGTCTGCGTAGCGCGCCCCTTCGCCCTGTATGTCGGTGAGGTGGACGAGGAGGATGCGCGAGGATTCGGCAAGGGGCTTGCCGTCGAGCGAGGATGCCCAGAGCGTGGCGGGGACGGCGCATTCAGGCGACGATGCGGCGATTTCAAAGCTCAGCGGCCCGGCGTCGATGCGGCCGCTCTCGGCGAAGCCGCCGCAGGTGAGCGGCGTGTCCAGAACCATCGACCCGCGCTCCTTGTCCAGGACCAGCGGCGCGGCCTGTCCTGTGCCCGGCGCGGCAGTGCCGGGTCTCTGTCCTGTGCTCGGGGCGGCCTGTTCTGTGCCCGGAACGGCAGTTCCGGGTTCCCCAGTGCTCGGGGCGGCAGCCCCGAGAAACAGGCAAACGCTCGCGCGGTCGCTGGCGGCGATGAGCGGGTCTGTCACGCAGTCGAAGTAGCCGGGGTTGCCCTGCCCGTCGAGGAGGTTGCCGTTGCTGTGCGAGTAGGCGAAGCGCCAGAGGCCGTCCCAGTCCTGTTCCGCCGCGAGCGCGCCGGTGACGATGCCGCCCATGCCGCGGTAGCGGCCGGGACCGCTGAAGTTCCACTCGGTGATGGTGTAGGGCTTCGCCGACCCCTTGGCGTAGCCGCGATGCAGGATGGCCGGCAGCTCGTTGCGGATGGGGTTTGCGTTGGAGCAGTGCGAGGGCAGCTTCCACTGCTGGTCGAGGAAGGCCGGGTGGTCGACGTAGAAGTGCGAGTCGACGTAGTCGTAAAGCGGCGTCAGGCCCTCGCCCTCACCGTGCCAGCGGCCGTTGTTGTCGTTGCTGAGCAGCGCGCGGCAGCCGAGCGAGCGCACGAAGGCCGAGCAGCGTTCCCAGACGCGGCGGTTCACCCACTCGTCGAACTGGTGGTGCATGTCGGCGTAGTCTTTCGATCCTGGCGCGGCGGGTTCGGGGTCGAATTTCTCCGCCGGGACGCCGCGCTCCTCGCAGAAGCGCCTCCATGCCTCGCGTATCACGGGGTCCTTCGCCTTGCCGGCGCGCACCCAGGCCATGTGAAGCTTGCCCTCGTTGATGAGCGAAATGAGCGGCATGCCCGGCTCGTCCTTCATGGCGCGCCCGGTATATGGGTTAACATGCTCCAGAAAGGCCCGCGCCCACTGGCACCAGTCGTCGAAGGCGCCGTCGTGCAGTCCGATGTAGGTCTTGTAGAGCTGCTTCTCCATGTTGCCGTCGCGGTCGATCCCGATTTCGCGCCACGTCACCGGCCGCGACACGTAGAGATCGGTCGTCACGTAGAGGCCCGCTTCGTAGCAGCGGGCGAGCAGGTAGTCGAGCTTGTCGCGGGCGCCGTCCTCGTTTTTCGCCCAGATGCCGTCGTGGTGGTGGACGCGGATGGAGTTGTAACCGCAACGCACAAAGCGTTCGACGAGGCGGTCGGCCATGTCGTGGTCGGGGTAGTTCGCGGAGAAGCAGAGGTTGACGCCGTAGAAGCGCTGCCCGACGCCGGGCAGGTCTTCGAATTCGAACTGGCCGCCGACGGCGCGGAGCCAGCCGTGCTTCCCGGCGGGGGCGTCCTGGAAGCCCATGCCGGAGAAATCGAGCGCGCTGCCGGGAACGGGATCCTTGCGGTATTCAAGCGGGATCCAGGTGTCGCCGCGCGAGACTGAGACGGGCTTCGTCGATGCGAGCGCGATGCCGTCGGGCGACGAGACCCGCATCTTCCACACGAGGCGGTCTCCGGGGGCGAAGGTGCGCAGGTTGATGGCTTCGCCGAAACGGACCGACCATCGCCCGCCCCACGGGCGCGAATCCTGCGAGTGGTATGGGACCGACTGCGCGAACTCCACGTGCAGGACGCGGCCATCATGCGCCGGGAGGTCATAGGAGGCGGACGCGCCGTCGCCAAGGCCGAACGGCGGCTCCTCGGGGATGGATGCGTCGACGGCGAGGCACTGCACCCGGACCTCGGCCAGGCATTCGATCTCTATCACGCCATCGAGCGCCCCGCCGGGGGCTTCTGACCACGAGCCGCGACCGCGGAAGAGCGTCGTCCCGTCGGTTTCGCGGATTTCGAAGGAGCGCTCTCCGGTTTCGGCGCTTTGCCAATCGACCTTGATCGGTATGCCGGTCCACCCGGGGCGGTATGCGGCGATGTCGATGTCGCCGCCGGGGAACGACAGCCCGCCCTCCTGCGTCACGCGCACCGCGAGCGGGCGCGCCTCGGTGACATTCTCGCCCTCGGGGGCGAATGCGGGCGCTTTCGTGCCCGGGGCGACAACTCCGGGCACTTCCGTGCCCGGCACCCTGTCCTGTGCCCGGGGCGGCGGCTCCGGGTCTCTGTCCTGTGCCCGTGGCGGCAGCTCCGGGTCTCTGTCCTGTGCCCGTGGCGGCAGCTCCGGGTCTCTGTCCTGTGCCCGGGGCGGAAGCCCCGGGTCCGTGCATCCGGCAAGCAATGCGGCGATGGCTGCATAAAAAGTGGCATGTTTCATGGTATTGGATTCCTTGATTTGGAGGTGTTTGGAGTGGCCTGCACGGCGGCGCGCGCTGCGCGCTCCACATCGCGCGGCTCCATGCCGCGGTAGCGGATGTCGGCGGCGCCATTTCCGGCAATCCACTGCGCGATGCGGTTCATCGCGCAGGCGTCGGAGCGGGTCATCGGCTTGTCGGCCGTGGAGTACGGCCACGCGGCGGGGGCGAGCAGCAGGAGCTTGCCGTTCGCCGTCTGGTCGAAGAGGCGGCCGCCGGGCTTGTAGAGCGGTGAAAAGCCCATGTTGCGCAGGGCGATTAGGGAGGCGCCTGCCTCGAAGGCCCGCCGTGCGATCTCGCGCTCGCCATCGCTTACGCAGGGCGACACTAGCACGGCGCCATGCCGCGCGGCGGCGAGCAGCGTAGCGCAGCGCTCCTCGAAGGCGGGGGTCGCCATGGCGCAAATTGGCGCGCCCGCCGCATCGCGGGCGAGTTTAACCCCGGGTTTCCCGGCTTTCAGTACGCGCCTGTAGGCGAAATCGCTGCGCGAGCATTGGACCTGCAGCAGATGCGGGGCCTTGAGCAGGAAATCGTTGCCGATCGCCTCGAAATGCGCGGTGAAGCCGGGCACTTCCGTGCCCGGCACCCTGTCCTGTGCCCGGCACGGCAGTGCCGGGATGTCCACCGCCAAATCGCGCCGCATCCGGAAGAGCTGCGGCGCGAGCCGCTTCACCGCCTGGCGGCGCGGGTTGTCGCGCAGGTAGCCGAACATGGCATTGAGCTGCCCCTCGTGGAAAAGGATCGTGTCCTGAAAGCCGTCGGCCCACAGGCCGGGGCGGCCTGTCGCCGCCTTCGATGATCCCGCCTTGAAACCTGCGATCACTTGCCCAAGCGGGCGATCCAGCTGCCTCTCGACGCGCACGATGAAATGCACGTGATCGGGCATGAGCTGCATGAAGAGCGGGCGTACCTCCGGATGATGGGCACCGATGTTCTGCCACTCTGCCAGCACGGCCCTGCCCTGCGGCGACGGCTCCACGTGCGCCCGCACGGCCTCGGGGGAGAAGACGCCGCCTTCCATGCCGTCGGCATCGACCACCAGCCGCCCAAGCGCATTCGACGCGCGGTCGGCCAGCACAAGCGTAATCTGGTAGATGCACGGCGCCTTGTAGTCCCAGTCGAGACACCGCCGCAGCATGAAGTGCCGCGTGTCGAGGCGTGGCGGGGCGCTATGGGGAGGAGGCGTGGTCATGGCGCGAGTTTTGGGGTAGGAGAACCGGGCGCTGCCGCGCCGGGCACAGGGCAGGCCGCACGGGCGGGGCACTGCCAAGCGCCCTCGCCAAAGGCAACCGTCCCTAATGGCTGGCCATCATCACCGCCCTGTTCTGTGCCAGGGGCGGCAGCTCCGGGTTTTTCTGTTCCCGGCACGGAAGTGCCGGGCATCGATCCGTCCCAGGAGCGCACAAGCGGCGCATCGCCAGCACCGACAACCGCCAGGTTTTCGAGCGCCATCGACCGCACGTTGGCCGTGGAGAAGACCTCGCCTACGGGCGCCGCGAAGGAGAGCGAGCAGTCGCGCAGGACGATGTCGCCGGGGACATGCGAAACGGGGATGTTGGTGTCGGAGTAGTACAGGAAGAAGGTTGCCATGGAATGCCGCCCGGGCACGGAGGATTGGACATGGGACTCTGCATTTTCATTTTGCGACACCCATCATAGCAAGTGTCGGCAACGTGGTCAAGGTTTTTCCAGCGGGCGCCAGCGCGCCATCGTCACGAACGGGGCCTGGCTGGAGAAGCCGGAGCGCGTCACGCCGCCAGGCTCCGGGCCGTCGCAGGCCCGCCCTATCACGATTGACCCAGAACCGCTGGCAAGGACATTCTTGATGTCATTGCGCCGCATAGATGTTCCGTGGGCCTTTCCGGTTGAAAACGAATCGTTGAACAGGAAGCCGCTACTTCTGCGCAATTTCGTAGTAAATGCGGCCTGTTCCGTCCGGGCCGCGCGTGCATGCCCGGAAGCGCAGTGCGCCGTCCTCGAATGTCGCCGGCAACTCCGCGACGCGGTTCCCGGCGGTGTCGAGGGCCCAGACGGCCGGGGGCCGCGCCCCCGCATCCCCGGCGGCGCGGGGTGCGAGCCGCAGTTCGACATCGGCGGCGCCGACCTCGATGAGGCATCCGCTCCCCCACTTGATGAGGATCTTGCGAGAATCGTCGGCGTATTGCACCCCTTTGCCCTGCACGTCGGTGAGGTGAGTGAGCAGGATGCGCGAGGATTCGGCAAGGGGCTTGCCGTCGAGCGAGGAGGCCCAGAGCGTGGCGGGGACAACGGCGGGGGAACTCGCCGCCCCCTGCCCTCCCGCGGAGGCTGGCACGATCTCGAACGACAGCGGCCCGGCGTCGATGCGGCCGCTCTCGGCGAAGCCGCCGCAGGTGAGCGGCGTGTCCAGAACCATCGACCCACGCTCCTTGTCCAGGACCAGCGGCGCGGCCCTTCCTGCGCCCGGCACGCTCTGTCCTGTGCCCGGCACGGAAGTGCCGGGTCTCTGTCCTGTGCTCGGGGCGGCAGCCCCGAGAAACAGGCAAACGCTCGCGCGGTCGCTGGCGGCGATGAGCGGGTCTGTCACGCAGTCGAAGTAGCGGGGGCTGCCCACGACATCGATTTCGGCGCCGCTGAACGAAAGCCCCCAGCGCTGGGTGGCGCGCGCCAGAAGCGGCTGGGCCTCGGTCACGTTTTCGCCCTCCTGGGTGGCGAAACTCCCATTTGCGAAACTCTGGGTTGCTATGGCGACGAGTGCGAAGGCGAGGGCAAGGGGCGAGGTGTTTTTCATTTTCAAGGGGCTATCTCACCATCAGCACGAACGGGGCCTGGTTGGAGAAGCCGGAAAGCGTCACGCCGTCGGCCTCCGCGCCGTCGTAGGCGAAGAGAAGCGAATTGGAGTCGAGCGCCGAGGTGAACTTCAGCGCCTTCGCGCCGTCGGCGGCGGTGATGGTGGCGATTTCCGCACCATTCGCAGTGACGACGAGCGTCCCGGCGCCGGTGACGATGGCCGTGAAGTCGTAGGCGGCGCCGTTGCCGTTGCCCGTCCAGGTCATGGCGACGGGCACTCCGGCTTCGCCGATGGCGGGCGCGCCGAAGACGAGCGACTTGCCGTCCTGGCCGAGCGCGGCGTCGCTCGGCATGTCGTCGATCGCGAGGCGCCTGCCGCCGATGGCATTGCCCCACGGCTTGCCCCAGTCGTATTCGCGGGCGCCGATGTCGATCGCCGAGTTGAGGATGCGGCGGGTGCCGGCCAAGTCCAAGCCTGCGGCAAGCGCTGCGGGGCAGATGTCGTTCATGCCCGTGTCGATGACCGCCGCGCCGGCAACGGGCTTGCCGTCCTCGTCGATCACCGAGGCGCTTCCTGTGACGATGCCGCTCTCCTTGGGCGCCGTGCCCGAGAGATTGACCGTCAGGGTGTTCACCGCGCCGGTGAGAAAATAGCAGTTGGTGACGGCTCTGGCTTGATAGTTCCCCAAGACGATGGAGTTCAGGATCGTGAGCCCCTTGGCGAGATCGGTGCTGCCCTCGTTGAAGACGAGGCCGCGATTGGAACTGCTGGCGCCGGCCTGTCCGCCGAAGAGCGTGCAGTTCACGACCTTGCAGTTGTAGCACACCGAGTGGCCGTTGCCGGGGCCGTTGCCCTTGAATACGCATCCCTCCGCAAGGCCGCGGCAAAGAGCGTAGCCCATGTTGTTGTAAACGGAGTTGCCGAAGAATTGGCAATTCCGGTAGGTGCCGTACTGCGCGCCGCCGCCGGTGCGGGCGGCGTTGTTGGAGATGATGCAGTTGTCGACGAGGCCGCGGTATTGCGAAGCATCGCCGTCCGTGGCGCTGTATGCGCCGCAGACGCCGCCGCCCATTGTGTCGATAGTGGAGGAGGTCGAGTTATACAGCGTCCGCCCGCCCGTGACGGTGAAGCCGCGCAGCGTCGCGCCGTCGCACAGGAACACGCCGCGGACCGCGCCGTCGCCGCAACCATCCGATCGTGATGTCGAGGGCGAGGCCGAGCCCTTGATGATCGTCGTATCCGCTCCGTCGCGGGATTCAAGGGTGACGCCTTTTTTCACAACCACGCGGGCAGGGAGCGTCGGCGCGGTGGTGTAGCAAGACTGCGCGAGCGTCGGCACCATCGTGCCGGTATCATATATGCCGGGAAGAGCGACAAGGGTGTCGCCGTAGTCGGCGGCCGACATCGCGGAGGCCAGCGTCTGGAAGGCCGTTTCTTCCGACAGACCGTCGTTCGCATCGGAGCCGTTCGCCGCATCGACGTAGAGGACGCCTCCGACGCGGGCCGCGTAGCATCCGGCCTGATAGCTGGTGCCATCGAAAAGGAACGGGTTTCCATTCAGATCCATGCATGACATCATGTAGGAAGTCGAGGCGAGGTACAGTCCCGCCGAATCGAACGCGAGACGGTAGTCACCGGAAGTTGCGTCAAGCAGTTTAAGAGGATCCTCCTTCACCGCTGTCGTGAACGTGTTGGGGTTCGTGTCCATTCGGCAGTAGAGCGTGTACACCAGCTGGTCGTCCACCGTGTCTCCGTGGATGTCATTTCCCGACGGCTTTCCGGAGACGCTGTTATAGAGGTACCCTTTGGCATTGGAACCGTTGTAAACGCTCTGGGGGACATCGCCGACGCTTCCCCAGATTGTGCAGTTGTAGCCCTTGGCCGTGTTGCCGAATAACTGCGATTTGCCGCCGCACCCGACGAAGAGCGACGAAACGACGGAGCAGTAGCGCAGGAGGCACTGCCCGCCCCCGTTGAAGGATTTGCAGTCGTAGAACTTGCAGCGGTACGCATTGCCACCCGCGACGCAACCGCCGCGATTCCCCGAGCAGTTCGTGACGACGCTGTCGAGGAGAAATGCCGTGTTGAAGTTGTTGTAGGCGTTGTCGATGTTGTAGATGGCGGCACCCATCGACGGAACGGTGTCGTTCGGCCCCGTGCGGCCGTCGCGGAGCGTGAAGCCCTGGAATGCGGCGCAGTGGGCGTTCGTGGACGCCACGGCGATGCAACGCACAGCGTTGGCACCCGTGCCGTTCGAATCGTTGGACGGATCGGAGGCGCCCGTGATGAAGGTGTTCTCCGGCCCTCCGACGGCCACGACGCGCAAGTTGCCCTCAAGCGTGTCCGGCACGACGACGCGGTTCTTTTCGCCGCCGTATTCCTCCGTGGCGGTGCAATAGTCGCCGGGCAGGGCGCGCACGACGAAATTCACCGTCGTCTTCTTGACGGCCTTGTTGAGCGTCCTGTAGGGGTTCGCCTCGGAGCCGTCGCCCGTATCGTCGCTACCGTTCACCGGGTCGGCGTAGAAGATGTTGGAGGTCGTCGTCGCCGCGACCGTCTGGACCTGGCCGGCCTTTGACGATGTGAACCATGCGGAATCGTCGCGAAGCGGCCATGTGTTGACGCCGCCGATGGAGAAGCGCACGAGCGCCTTGCCATCGACAGGAACGAACTTCACGTGGCGCGGCTTCGGCCAGCCCTCCTCCGCCTTCCATGTGCGGGTGCGGATTTCCAGTTTCTCGCCGTCGAGGTACCAGTCTCCATCGGCCGTGAAGCCGATGGCGACGCCGCTCGCCGCCGCGTCCGCGACATCCTGCACCGCGCCGCAATAGACGGCGTCGTCCGTCGTGCGGGCGTTGCCGCAGAAGTCCGTGTCGCGGAACTCTTCGGGGATGTTGTCGAGATATGTCGCGCTGCCGTACGTCAGCGAGCGGGCGCCGGAGACAAGGCGGTAGTCGCCGTCGAAGGGTGAATAGACCTCGGACGAGGTCGTGAACGCCACGTTTGTGCAGTTGTTCGCCGTGATGGTGGAGATGTCGCTGACGCAATTCGCGTATGTCGCGCTGGTGGAAAACGCCCTTGCGGTTTTTACACCGGTGCTCGCATTCACATAGCCGTTGTTTGCGAAGATGCAATTGTAGATTCGCATGGTGGTTACGACAGTCCCGATGGCGTAGTTGTCGTTGTTGACGAAGGTGCAGTTCACGACATATTGCGGGTAGGACATCGCCCCTTCCGTTCCGCCGTTCCCCATTTGAGCGCCAACGACCTTTTGTTCCCCATTCTTGAAGCGGGTGCGCCCGTTGTCGTCGAAAACGCAGTTGTAGGCCGAGCCGCCGCGCATGGCCGTCCCGAACTTGGAACTGCGGCAGCGCTTGAAGAGACAGCGGACGGCCTTGACGTTCGCGCTCTGCTGGGAGTGGCAAAGCCCGCCGCCGTTGAAGGCCTGGCAGTCGATGAAGGCGCAATCGACGATTGTCGCGGTAGTGTCGTTTGCATTGACCAGGCCGCCGCCGCCGCCGCCATACGTGTTGCCGCCGGAACTGGAGGCGAACGCCGGCACCGACCCCTTGTAGAAGGTGATGCCTTCAAGGCGCGTCCTGGAGGCCGTGCTGTCAATCCAGACGCAGCGGACGGCGTTCGGGCCGAAGCCCCAGGGCAGGTCGGTGTATTCCGTCGTGTCCCACGCGCCGACGATGCGGGTCTTGTCGCGCCCGTCGCGGCCGATGATCGTGAGCGGCTTGTCGACCACGACGCGGTTGGCGGAGGAGTTGCCGCTCACCGTCGTGTTCGTCGTGCCCTGATCGGCGCCGTAGTCGCCGGGCAGCAGGACGACCGTGTCGTTCACATTTGCCCGCCCCACGGCATGCTGGATCGTGCGGAAGGGCGCGGACTCGGTGCCGGCGGCGCCGTTGTCGCCGTCCGGCGAGACATACCATGTATCGGCCATGGCCGATGTAGCCGCGAAGGCAATCGCCATCGCAAACGAGCGGATGATTTCAGATGTCTTCATACAATTCCCCTTGCAAAACTTCATGGAAAAACACTTCCAAGGCGCTAAAATTATCCCACAAATCAAAATGTCTGGCAATCGCAAAGTTAAGACCAGACCAATAGCACTTTAAAGTCATCATGTCCAAATAATGCTTGACACGGCCCGATCATTGCGGTATCATTGTCGCAATGAAGGAACAGATTCCAAATGCCTCAAGGCAGCCGCTCGTCGTCGCGGTGATTGCGACGGACCTTTGGCCCGGGCGCGCCGAATTGCGGGGGTTTTCGGAGGAGGCGCGGCGCCGCGGCTGGACGCTCGAAGAGATCGATTTCGTCCATGTCGGCAGAACGCTTGAGCCCTATCGCGAACTGCTTGCGCGCGCCGACGGCGTCGTCGTGCGTCTGAACGACGCCCTCACCGGCGGGATCGGGATATTCGCGGCGCTGGACGCTCCGATCGTCGGCCTCGACACGGGCTTCTACATGGGCAACGTGCTCCGTAAACCGATCCCGGGCGTCCTTTGGGCAAGGGTTCTTTGCGACCAGAGCCAGGTCGCCACCGCCGCCGCGGACGAACTTCTCGCCACGGGGCGGCGCCACTTCGTCTTCGTTCCGATGCTGCGGCGCTATCCGTGGACCGGGACGCGCGGCGAGGCGTTTCTCGAGCTCATCCGCGCCGCGGGCTGCGAGGCGCACCACTACGAGACCGTCACCGACTGGGCGTGGGTGAAGGAGCGTGAAAACCTGGCGCGCTGGCTGGCGGGGATTCCCCGCCCCTTCGGCATCTTCGCAGGAAACGACCTGCTGGCGAAACTCACGCTCGACGCGTGCCGCACCGCCGGAATCGAAGTGCCGCAGGACGCCGCCATCGTCGGGGCGGACGACGACGAGACGTTCTGCCTCACCTCTTCGCCAACGCTCACGAGCGTCCGCATCGACTTCGAGGGGGCCGGACGGCTCGCGGCGGAAACGCTCGCGACGCTTTTCCGGAAGCGCAGGCCGGCCCGGTCGCGGATTGTCCGCTACGGCATTCTCGGCGTCGCGCGGCGCGACAGCACGCGGACGGTCGAAAAGGGCACGGATCTCAGGCTGGCGGCGGGGCTTGACTTCATCGCCTGGCACGCCTTCAACCCATTAGTCGGGTCGCGGGACGTGGCCGCGGCGATGGGCGTCGGACGAAGGCAGGCCGACCGCATTTTCGCGGCCGCCGGCTCCTCCATCCGGCAGCGGATCGAGGCGATTCGCCTCGCCTCGGCCGAGCGGCGCCTGATGTCGTCGTCCGACACGATCACCGAGATTTCGGCGGCCTGCGGCTTTTCATCGGCCAACTATTTCATCCGCCTCTTCCGCCGCAGGAACGGGATATCCCCCGCTGCCTGGCGCGCCACAAGAAGGGCCTAGCCCGGCACCCGCCCCAAGTCCGGGAATCCGGCCAGCGCCGGCAGTATCCCCAAGCCCCCTCAGGATGAGCGTTGAAACGCAGGGCTTCCCGAATATGCCGGCATCGGCTATTATGACAAGCGCGTCGGCGTCTTCGCCAAGTCCAGGCCCAAGGCATATCCCCTCGTAGTTCAGAAGCGATGGCCGCGAACGCACCGAAATCCTTGAGCCGCGCCGCCAAAGGCATTTCTTCCCAACCTTTGAAAAGACAGCCCCCTCCAGCGAGGGCATTTGGGAAATGTCCGCCGCGCCGCCGAAGTCCACGGCGAAGATCGCGCTGCTGATCGACGCCCCGCTGAACTCGCGCTCCAGGACCAGCAAGGTGCCGTCTGGGAGCGCGCAGAGTCCCGCGACCCCGCTGCGCGGCGACGAGGCAAGGGACGAATCATGGCGCAGCGGTTCGGTCTGGTAGGCCCACTGCCCGTCAAGCTTCCAGTCCCCTCCCGGGACTTCGCGCGTGAAACGGGTCAGGCGGACAACCGAGCCGGCGGACACCGTGGAGCGCGGGCCGTCCACCGTCAGGGCCTCCTCGTTGCATGTCCACATCTCCATGCCGTCGCGGGAAATCGTCAGAGCCTCAAGCCCGTAGTTGAGGCGCCGGCTTTCGACCATCAGCGCGGGGAGGGGCGCCGAGCGCAGCGCGGCGCCAGTGGCCGGGTCGTATTCGCGAATCGGGGTTTGCGTCCGCTCCATGGCCACCCAGACCGTCCCGCAGCACGGATCCCATGCGCAGCCTTCAGTGTCATGGGAATGCCGCAGGCGGACGGACTCGCCAAGCGAGCAGGAAATAGAACCATTGTCGCCAATCGTCAGATTGAGCCTGTAGAGCGCGTTCTCGCGGTCATCGACCGCATAGTACAGGTCGCCGCCGGCCCACGTTATCCCGCTAAGCTCGTTCGATGCGGAATGGATGGCGCTTGCGCCATCGGAAATGGTCAGCGCCGCCGACGATGTGCCCGCCAGCGCGGCTGCCAGCGCCAGGGCTGGCAGCAGGCGAAGCGCCCAATGCCCGAACGCGCCGCGGATGCCTCGGGGGCGCCGCCGGCTAAAATGAAACGACATGGCGGACAGCGCCGGGCTGGGTCCGGTTGGGGCCGCGCCCATTGCGTCCGTCATGTCGGTCACGCCCTTGGCCACGCTAGTTCTGGCCGATGGCCTTGAGAAGCGAGAGGTACTCGGCGGACTTGACGTCGTATGGCTTCCCGCCCTTGATGCGCTCGAACTCGCAGGCGCGGAGTTCGCCGCCCTTGTTCTCATCCTCGCCGATCACGCCGCCCTGGCGCGCGAAGGCGCACTTGACGGCCTTGGCGGCGCACTTCCTGATGAGCGCGATGTCGCGGTCGATGGGCGCGGCGGCGCGGCTGTAGTAGCCGCTCTTCTGGACAAGCGTCTTTTCGGCGCCGAGCATTTCGCCGAACTGCCTGGCGAACCATTGCCCCACGTTGACCTTGTCAAGCTTCGGGTGCCCGAAGGCGTCGCGCGGGACTTCCTCGCCGCGGGCCTCCATCTCCTTGATGATCGTCGGGACGCAAGCGCCCTCGGAAACGAAGATGTTTACGTTCCCGAGCTTGTCCATCACCTTCTTCAGGCGGGCGGCCTCCTTCTTCGCGTTGAACTTGGCCTCGGGGATGTAGACGGCGTGGATGTCGCGCTTGTCCATCGTGAGCCCGAGTCCGGGGAGGAACGGCATGTCGGCGAGCTTTCTGCGGTAGGCGATGGCCGTCGCCACGGTAAGCCAGCCGCAGTTGCGGCCCATTACCTCGTGGACAATCAGCATGCGGGGGTTTGCGCTGTGCTCCGCGACGACGTTCGCGAAGTAGTTCGCGCCATTCTCGGCGGCAGTCCAGGCGCCAAGGGACTGGCGGATCGGGTAGACGTCGTTGTCAATCGTCTTGGGCAGGCCGACGACGGTGAGGTCGTAGCCGTTCGCCTTGAGGAACTTGGCGAGGTCGGCGGCCGCCGTGTTGGTGTCGTCGCCGCCAATGGTGTGGAGGACGTCCACGCCATCCTTGACGAGCTGGTCGGCCGCGACCTTCTGCGGGTCCTGGCCCTCCTTGACGAGGCCGCGCTTGACGCAGTCCTTGACGTTGGTCAGCTTGACGCGCGAGTTGCCGATCGCGCTCCCGCCAAACTTCAGCAGGTCGAGCGCATGTTCGCGCGTCCTCTTGTCAACCTTGACGGACTCGCCCTTGAGCAGGCCCTTGTATCCGCCGATGTAGCAGATGATCTCGACCTTGGGGTCGGCCTTCGTGTATTCGTGGATGAGGCAGCCGATCGAGGAGCTGAGGCAGGGCGCAAGCCCGCCGGCCGTGAGAATGGCCACTTTCTTGATCTTCTTCGGCGCGGCGGCCTTCTTGGCCGGGCCTTGCCGGCCGCGGCGGCGGCCTTGGTCGCAGTTGTCTTCCTGGCGGTTGCCTTCCTAGCAGTTGTCATCGTTGTTGCCTTTCAAAAGCCTTGGTGAGTTGATGAATTGATTATACCACAAATCCGGCGGCGGCGTTCGCGCCGCCAGATTCCGCCAGACTACTTGAAGTAAGTCAGGACGACGGCCGTGGCGACGGCGCAGGACACGAAGCCGACAAGAAGCCCGACCTTGAGCCACTCGATGAAGGCCACCTTGATCGAGTAGCGCTTGCCGAGCATCGAAATGGCCACGAGGTTGGCCGTCGATCCTATGGCCGTTATGTTGCCGCCGAAGCACGCCCCGAAGAGGAGCGCCCACCAGAGCGGCTGCATCGAAGGCGCGTTGGCCACGATTTTCTTGATGATCGGTATGAATGTTGACACGAACACTATGTTGTCCACGAACGCCGAACCGATTGCCGTCATGGCGACTATCAGCGGCGTCAGCAGGTACCTGCTGGGCGTCGCGCCGTCCGCGGGGGCTATCTGCCCGGCGATGACATCGGTCACGCCGCAATGCTCCAGCGCGAACGACACCGCGAAGAGCATCATGAAGAACAGGAGGCTCCACCACTCGATGGAAGTCTCCACGTAGTGGCGGGCGCGGTGGCTCCTGAATATCATCAGGAGGCCCGCGATGGCCAGCGGCGCGGCCACGAGCATCGTGTTGGCCTCCAGGCCGAGCAGGTGCTCGATCACGTGGTGGGAGGCGATGAAGGCAAGCGCCCCGATGAGTATCGCCAGACCGCGCCGGTAGGGTATCGCGACCATCGGGCCAAGCCCCATGTGGCTCGCCCGGCGTTCGGCGAGGCGCTCGTCCAGGAGCCGTATCTCCTTCCTGTAGTGGACAAGCAGCACCAGGAACGTGGACAAAAGGCTCAGGAACATTATCGGCGTGGCGTGGACTATGAAGTCGCCGAAGGACAGCGGGTCGGGCGTCGCCTTCGTGCCGATGAGGATGCCGACCGGGTTGCCAAGCATCGTGCCGGTCGAGCCTATGTTCGTCGCCATGACGCTCATGAGGACAAATGGCGTGGGACGCAGTTTGAGCGTGTCGCAGACCTGGAACACGAGCGCCAGCACGAATACGATGGAGGTCACCTCGTCCACGATGCCGGGCATTATCCCGGAAAGGAGCATCAGTATCGCGACGAACTTGAAACCGGTCATCTTCCTTGCGTTTATGATGGACTGTATTATCCATGTGAAGAGGCCCATGTCCTTCAGGACGCCAACCAGGGTCATCATGCCGACGAGCAGCAGGATTATGTGCAGTTCGGTGCTGTGAACGAACTCCGAAAGCGTCAGTACCTTCAGCGCCAGAAGCACGGAAATGCCGACGAAGGCCACGCCAAGGCGGCGTTCCTCGAACATCAGGGTCGCGCAGATTATGAGGGTGAACACCGACACCGCGGCGATCTGCCGTATGCCAAGCAGGCGCGCGGGGTCGGCGGACGAGGCCAGGTCCGGGTAAACCGAGGCGACGGATTCCGGCGCCGGCAAAAGCGATGCCAGCCAGCCGGTTAGCGCGGCCGCGATGAACATCGCGGCGAACTGGATTGTGGTTTTACGTTTTGAATTTTTGTGTTCAAGCATTTTGCTGATTTAGTCCCGGAATACGTTGTTTAGGAAGTTGGGAAGAGTCACCACACCGACGAGCTTTGCGCCGTCAAGGACAAAGCATCGTTCTGCCTTGTGGCGCGCCAATGCCTCGGCAACAGCTATCGCAGGCTGGTTGACGCCGACCGAGGCGAAACCATCGTCCGTGATGTCGGCAAGCCAGGTGCCGGACTCCTTGCGAAGCAGGGATCGTCCTTGATTGTGCCGAGATTGCCGGCATAGGTCAGTGCGTCGAGCACAATCAGTCGGATCTCCTCGTCTTTGTATTTTTTATAAAGCAGGTACTTGACGAA
>JAFWPM010000123.1 GCA_017509565.1 Kiritimatiellia bacterium
GACGGGGCGCCCGCATGAGGGGCATTTCGGCCGCCCGCTCATTGGCGCCGCGCCTCCCGCCCCGCCGCCGCGCGGCCGCAGGAACCCGCCGGCGCGGCCACCCTGCGCTCGCTGCTGACATCACGCGGGAGATCGCCGGCAATCGCGTCGAGAATAGCGTCTATCGTCACGATTCCAAGCATGGGGATTGCCTTGTCGCGGACAATCGCGATGCGCTGCGAGTGGTTGCGCATCTTCGGGAGGATGTCGTCGGCGCGCATCGAGGCCCTGATGTAAAATGGCTTGCGCATTGACTCGGCGACGGGTTCCTCCGGATTGCCGACTATCCGGGCAAGGACGTCCCTGATATGCAGGACGCCCAGGCACTTCCCTGAAGCGGGGTCGATTACGGGGAACTTGCCATGGCCCGTCTGCGCCACGAGCCGCGCCACATCGCCCAGCGTCGACTCAGGCCCAAGCGTCGAGACCCTTGAGGCTGGGACCATGATGTCGCGCGCAGAGCGCGACTGCAATGCGAGCGCCCTGGCGATCATGAGGTTCTCCAGCGACGAAATCTGCCCGGTCGCCTCGCTGTTGCTCGCCAGGACGCGCAGATGCTCGCGCGAAACGCCGGCGCGGGACTTTGCCGAACCGCCGCCCGCCGACGGGACCATGAGCGAAGTCACCGCGGTGGCGGCGCGCGACAGTGGCCAGAGGAGCGTCTCCGACGCGCGCAGGATGCGGGCGAACGGCAACGACCTTGAAATGGGGCGGACGCTGAACCACGCTTTAGGCAGATATTCGCCGAACACAAGGATTGTCGCTGTCGAGACTGCCGAGGAAAAGCCAAGCCCCTTCGCGCCGAAGAGCGAGTACGCCAGCGACGCGGACAGCGTCGAGACCATCACGCTCGCGATGTTTCCGCCGACGAGCAGCGTTCCGAGAAGACGGTCGGAATCCCGCAGGGAACGGAGAAGCAGCTTTGCGCGCATGTCGCCGTTCCGCGAAAGATGCAGGAGCCGCAGGCGGCCGCACGAGAGGGCGCCGGTCTCCATCCCGGCGAAGAACGCGCAGGCGGCGTGGCATAGCAGCAGAAGCAGTATCTTCGCCGTCATTGCGCCACCCCCGCGCCAATGCCATCGTGCGCCGTGGCGCCGCCACGGGTGCCGCCGCCGTCCCGCGGCTGGCCGGATTCGGCGCCATATCCGGGTTCGAGTTCAAGCTCGGCGTCAAGAATGCGCAGTTTGCGGTGCCGCGTCACGCGGACCGTGCAGCCCTGGGCGGTGACGGACTCGCCTGTGCGGAGGAAGCGGCCCGCCTGCGCGGCTATCCAGCCTGAGAGGCGGTCGGCGCCCTCGGCCTCAAGTTCGGTCCCAATTGCCCGGTTTACGAGTTCAAGGCTCGCGTCGCCGTCTATCCGCCATGTGGCATCGCCGATTTTCTCGATGGGGTCGCGCGGCGGCGTGTCGGAATTTTCGGCAAGTGGCCCAGTAAGCACTTCGAGTATGTCGCCCCGCGTCACCAGCCCGGCCACGCCGCCGTATTCGTCTATGACGCATACGATGTGGCGGTGGCTGCGCTGCATTGTCACGAGGATGTCGTCGAGTGTCGCGGTCTCGGGGACGAACACCGGCTTGGAGAGGGCGGCGTCGAAGTCGTGGCCCGGGTCGAGCAGATATGCGCGAACGTCGAGAAACGCGTTGATTGAGTCCGGGGAGTTCTCGTAGACGGGAAGGTTGCGGAAAGGAGTGGACCGAATCAGGGCCGGGTAGGTCGAGGGCGCCTCGTCGAGGTCGATGCCGGATATGTCGACGCGCGGCGTCATGACATCGGCGGCGGACATCGAGGAAAGCTGCATGATGCCGGAGGCGAGGCGGCGCTCGTAGGCATCGAGCGTCCCCTGCTCGTTCGAGAGGTCGATGGCCGTCACAAGTTCGTCGTCGGAAAGCGACTTCCGCTCCGGCTCCCGGAATGGCGCGATGTGCTCCGGGAGGAACTCGAGCAGGCGGCGTATCGGGGCGAAGGCGGCATGGAGCAGGCAAACTGGGGCTGCGGCCAGGCGGGCGATTTCAAGTGGGAAGCGTATCGCCACGCGCTTGGGGGCGATTTCGCCGAAAAGGAGCAGGATCGCGGTAGACGCGGCGATTGATACGAGCGACGCGCATGACGCGACCGCCGGGACGGCGCGGACAATCGAATATGCGATGGCCGCAATCACGACATTGACGAGCGTGTTGCCTATGAGAAGCGTGGAGAGAAGGTGGCGCGGCGTGGCCATCATGGAGGCAATGCGGGCCGCCGCGCCCTTCCGCGCGCCCAGCGAGCGGAGCTGGAGCGGGTCTAGCGAAAAGAGGGCCGTTTCCGAGCCGGAAAAGAATGCGGACGCGGCAACAAGCAGGACTAGCGCTGTAATCTTGACTGCGAAGAGCGTTTCTGTCATGGGGTGTCGAGATCATCGACATGGAGTTTTGTCTGCGTCCCGGTGCCGGGGCGCTTGACTTCGAGGTTGCGGATCATCCAGCGGCCGTTGATTTTCCCCACCGAGGCGACCCACATCCAGCGGACGCGCGAACCGTCGTCACCCAGCTGCTCCGCCTGCCTGAGAAATGAGTGCTTGCGGTCAATCC
>JAFWPM010000124.1 GCA_017509565.1 Kiritimatiellia bacterium
AAGACGTTTCACATGCCAGGCCTGCGGCGCGGAATTCGCAGTGGATTTCTCATTCTGCCCCCGCTGCGGGGCGCCAAGGACGCCGTCGCGTCCGGCATCCGCCTTTGATCGCGAATACGACTTCATAGTCGCCGGTGGCGGTCTTGCCGGATGCGCCGCCGCCCTCCAGGCGGCGCGGCGTGGCAAGAAGACGCTCCTTCTCGAAAAGAGCAACATCCTCGGCGGCCTGGCAACGCTTGGCCTCATCAACCTGTTCGTGCCGATGTGCAACGGCCTGGGCAAGCAGATTTGCTTCGGCCTTGCCGAGGAGTTCATGCGCGACTCCATCAAACTCGGATACGACACCCTGCCCGAAGAGTGGCGCGACGGGGAGCCGTCGCAGCCAACGCGCGCCCGCTGCATGACGAAGTTCTCGCCATATCTTTTCGCAATGCAGCTTGACGAGAAACTCCGCGCGGAAGGGGTTGACATACTTTTTGACTGCGCGGTGGCGCGACCGGTGATGGACGGCGCCCGGGTTAAGGGAGTCGTGGCACTGTGCAAGGACGGGCTGCGCGTCTTCCGCGCCAGGATTTTCGCCGACACGACAGGCGACGCCGACATGCTGCGCGCGGCCGGCGTCCCGACGCGGGCCGGCGCCAACTACTTTACGTGGATCGGCGCGCTCGCGACGGCGGAGTCCTGCGCCAAGGCGGCCGGCGGCCGCCCCGACGATGCCTTGTCGGGCAAAATCTGCGGCGGCGGAATCAACCTCTTCGGCGACAACCAGCCCGAGGGCGTCCCGCGCTGGTCTGGACTCTCCGTAGAGGAAGTCACCGACTACCTGCTGGCCAACCATGACGCGATGCTTGAAAAGGTCCGCGCGCTTGTCGCCGAGAAGGGGCGCGGGGCCTTCGAAATCGCGCGCATCCCGCTTATGCCGCAGTTCCGCACGACGGCGTGCATCGTCGGCGACGAGACATTCCGCTACGACTCCGTCTACAACCACGCCGCCGATTCGATTTGCGCGATTAACGACTTCGAGCACCGCTGCCACCTCTTTGAGGTGCCGTTCGGGACGATTTGCCGCCACGACGCGCCCAACCTGCTCACGGCCGGGCGCAGCGCGTCGGCCGAGGGGTTCGGTTGGGATGTCCTGCGCGTCATCCCGCCGGCCATCCTCACGGGGCAGGCCGCAGGCGAGACGGCCGCCCTGGCCCTCGACGAGGGCCGTGACGTCGCCGGCGTCTCCATTCGCGAACTCCAGCGCCGGCTTGAAGATGACAGGGTCATGGTCCACTTCCCGGACTCCTACATCCCCGAGGGCCGCCCCTTCTCGTTCAGGGGGTTCACGCACGGTTCCGCCCCCGGCCACTTCTAAAGCCCGGCGCCAATGTCGGCGCAATTCGAATTCCAAAAATGAAAACAGACTACGAATCCCGCATGGCGCGCCTGACGGCGCGCAAGATCGCTCAGACCAAGGCGAAGCTCGCCGCGCTGGGGACGCGCGACGAGGACGACTACGGGCTCGTCCTGCCCCCGGCGTCGTTCAAGGTTGACCTGCCTGTGCGCGACGCCACGGGCCAGTGGTCCGGCCCGCGCGCCTGGGCCGCGAACTTCCGCTGGCTGATGGAGAACCACCCGTGCTACATCGACCCCGACGACGCCATCGCCGGGCGCTGGATGTTCATGCTTTCGCGGATGCGCCTCGGCTACCAGCTTTCCCGCTCAAATTTCGCCTTCGACTATTCGCACCTGGAGCCGGAGCAGAAGAAGTACGACATCACGACCGGCATCGGCAAGGACGCCCACTTCGCCCCGGACTACCGGATTGGCCTTGACCTCGGCTGGGGCGGGCTGCTGGAGAAGGTCAGGGCGTCACGGCGGAGAATCGCCGCGACGCCAGTGTCCGAAAATGCCGATTCCGGGGCTCCGTCCTCCGTCTCGTCCGACGGCAATTCCGGACATCCCGTCCATCCTGCAATCCTGTCAAAGGAAGACCGCGACTACGCCATCGTGCTCCTCGACTCCGAAGAGCAGGCCATCCTCGGCGTCCAGGCATGGGTCCGCCACCTCGCGGCGGCGGCGGACGACAGGGCGATGTCGGAGGACGACCCAGCGCGCCGCGCCAGCCTCGAAGGGACTGCGCGCACATGTTACGCGATCGTGGACGCCCCGCCGCGCACTTTCCGCGAGGCGGTGCAGTGGATCGCCGTTTTCAACATGGCGAGCCGCACCTACAACCGCGACGGCGCCGGCGGGCAGCTGGACGAGTTGCTGCGCCCATACTACGAGCGCGACAAGGCCACCGGAATCCTCTCGGACGACGATGCCGAGTTCCTCATCTTCTGCCTGCTCCTCAACGACCCGCACTACTACCAGATAGGCGGGCCGGACGCGGACGGCCGCGACCAGACTTCGCCGCTCTCCTACATCATCCTCGAAGCGGCAGGCAAGCTCAAGGCGTCGTGCAACCTCACGATTCGCGTCTGGGACGGCATGGACCGCCGCCTTTTCCGCCGCGGCGTGGAAATCCTGCTCGCCAACCGTCTCGGATACCCGCGCTTTTCCGGTGACAAGGCGCTTGTCGAGGGTTTCATGCGCAGCGGATACTCGGCCGAACTCGCCCGCCGCCGCATCGCCGTCGGCTGCAACTGGATGAGCCTCCCCGGCCTTGAATACACCCTTAACGATGTCGTGAAGATCAATGTCGCCAAGGTCTTCGAGGTCGCCTTCGCCGAGACGGAGCGCCCGGAAGACCTCGAAGCCAACTACGTCAGGCACTTCCGCGCCGCGGTGGACGTCACGGCGCGCGGTATCGACTTCCACCTGGCGCACCAGTACCTCAACGAACCGGAGCTGATGCTGAACCTCCTCTCGCACGGCCCGATTGAAAAGGGAATGGACGTCTCGCACGGCGGCG
>JAFWPM010000125.1 GCA_017509565.1 Kiritimatiellia bacterium
ATGCCATCATGAAACAGAATATCGTATGCCTCAACGGCAAGCTGCCCGCCTACTCGGCGATCAACGACTACGAGCTCCGCTTCGAGCCGTTCGCCAAGACCCCGAAGGGCAGCATCCGCCGCTTTATGTATAAGTAATGGAAGAAAGAAGAGTAGTTATTACCGGAACCGGCGTCATCTCGCCGGTCGGAAATGGCACTGAAGCGTTCTGGTCCGCCCTCAAGGCGGGCCAGTGCGGGATCAGCGCCTACCCTGAAGCCAAGGAGTGGAACCTGCCGGTCAGCGTGGCCGGAGCGGTCTGCGATTTCGATCCGACCGCCTATGGCATTACGCTCAAGGAGACCAAGCGCAACGACCGCTTCTGCCTGTTCGCACAGGCGGCGGCCGAGCAGGCGATGCAGGAGAGCGGCCTGGTGGCCGGCGACAACATCGCCCCGGAGCGCCTCGGCATCTATGTCGGCACGGGCATCGGCGGCATGACGACCTTCGCCGAGCAGACGAAAGTCATGCTCGAGGAAGGCGCCGACCGCATCTCCCCGCTGTTCATTCCCAAGATGATCGGTAACATTGCCGCCGGCAACATCGCCATCCGCTACGGCGCGCAGGGCGCCAACCTCACCGCCGTGGCCGCGTGCGCTTCGAGCACGCAGTCGGTCGGCGAGGCGTTCCGCGCCGTCAAGTTCGGCTTTGCCGACGCCATCCTCACGGGCGGCACCGAAGCCGTCCTCCATCCGCTCGCCTTCGGCGGCTTCGTCAGCGCCCATGCCCTGACTCTCGCCGAGGACCCGACGCGCGCCTCGCTGCCGTTCAGCATCGACCGCGCCGGTTTCGTGATGGCCGAGGGCGCCGCGATGCTGGTGCTGGAGGAATACAACCACGCGGTCGCGCGCGGCGCGAAGATCATCGCCGAGGTGACGGGTTACGGCAACTACTGCGACGCCCACCACGCCACGGCCCCGCGCCCGGACGGCCTGCCCGCTTCGTGGGCCATCCGCGACGCCCTGGCCCAGTCCGGCTACCACGAGGGCGAAGACCTCTATATCAATGCCAACGGCACGGGCACGCACCTCAACGACAAGACGGAGACGGCGGCCATCAAGCTCGCCCTCGGCGAGACGGACGCCCGCCGCGCCAGCATCAGCTCCACCAAGTCGATGACCGGCCACATGATCGGCGCCGCCGGCGCGGTGGAGATCCTCGCCTCGGCCCTGGCCCTGCGCGACGGCATCATCCCGCCGACCATCGGCCTGGTCAACCCGGACCCCGAGTGCGACCTGGACTACACGCCGCTCACGGCGAAGGAGCGTCCGGTCCGCGTTGCAGTGTCCAACTCCCTGGGCTTCGGCGGACACGACGCTTCCGTCGCCCTGCGCAAATACGAATAAAACCCAAACCTACTGATAATGAATCGAGAAGAAATCAAACAACTGCTCCCGCACCGCGAGCCGATGCTGCTTGTGGACTGGACGGAAGGCAATGCCGAAGGCATTCGCGCCACGTATCATGTGACGGGCGAAGAATTCTTCGTCCAGGGCCATTTCCCGGGATTCCCGGTGGTGCCCGGCGTCATTCTCTGTGAGATCATGGCGCAGTCCTGCACCCTGATCCTGGGTGAACAGCTCAAGGGCCACACCCCGTTCTACGCCGGTCTGGACAAGGTGCGCTTCAAGCACATGGTGCGTCCCGGCGACACGATCGAGATCACGGCCAAGCCGATTTCCGTCCGCGGCGCCCTGTACGTCATCGGCGCGCAGGCCACGGTCGACGGCCACCTCGCCGTCAAGGGCGAGCTTTCATTCTTCCTGATGGAAAACAAAGACCTGAAGAAGTAAGATGGAACTGCTGAAAGGAAAGAAAGGCATCATCACCGGTGCCCTCAATGACAAGTCCATCGCCTGGAAGGTGGCCGAGCGGGCCATCGCCGAAGGCGCGGACATCGTCCTCACGAATACGGCCCTGTCGCTGCGGATGGGTTCCCTGCAGGAATTCGCCGACGCGCACGGCTGCAAGCTGATTGCCGCTGATGCCACGAGCCTCGAAGATCTCGGCGCGCTCGTGGATGGCGCTATGGAACACTTCGGCGGTCCCTTCGACTTCGTGCTGCATTCCATCGGAATGTCGCCGAACGTGCGCAAGGGCCGTCCTTACGAGTCGTTGGACTATGGCTTCCTGAGCAAGACCCTCGACATCTCCGCCCTGTCCTTCCACAAGCTGCTGCACACCCTTTATGAGAAGGATGCGCTCAAGGAGTGGGGCTCCGTGGTGGCGCTGACCTACATCGCGGCCGAGCGCACCTTCGCGGGCTACAACGACATGGCGGACGCCAAGGCGCTCCTCCAGTCGATCGCCCGCAGCTTCGGCATGATCTACGGTGCGTCGAAGCACGTGCGCGTCAACACCGTGTCCCAGTCGCCGACTGCGACGACCGCTGGGCAGGGGATCGCCGGCATGGAGGACATGCTCAAGTATGCCGACCGGATGTCGCCGCTGGGCAATGCAACGGCCGACGACTGTGCCGATTACATCGTGACGCTCTTCTCGGACTACACCCGCAAGGTCACGATGCAGAACCTTTACCACGACGGCGGATTCTCTTCTGTCGGTTTGACGGCCGCAGAGGTTGCCACCTTCCCCAAGGAGTAGGCGCCGTCCCGATTTGACCGTCTCCGTCCTCCGACCGATTTGGAGGGCGGAGACCTTTTTTGTATATTCGGGAAGTGAAACTGATAACCCAATGAAACGATTCCTCCTTGCATTGTCCGCCCTGGCGGCCCTGGCGGGCAGCGCTCGCGCCGCCGAAGACTGGCAGAACCCTGCCGTGAACGGGCGCAACCGCGCGCCGATGCACGCCACCTTCACCACCGACAGCCCGCGCGTCCCGCTCGACGGCATCTGGAAGTTCCGCTGGTATGAGAGCCCGGACGCGCGTTCGCGCGACTTCTTCCGGCCCGGGCTGGACGACGCCGACTGGGGGACGATGCCCGTGCCCGGGATGTGGGAGCTCAACGGCTACGGCGACCCGCTCTATGTCAATATCCAGTATGCCTGGGACGGACACTACAAGAACAACCCGCCCGTTGTGCCCACGGAGCACAACTATGTCGGGCAGTACCGCCGCAGTTTCGCGGTTCCCGCCGGCTGGGCGGGCCGCGACATCTTCCTGGCCATCGGTTCAGCCACGTCCAACCTGCGCGTGTGGGTGAACGGCAAGGAGGTGGGCTACAGCGAGGACAGCAAGCTGGAGGCGCGTTTCGACATCACGAAATACGTCCGGCCCGGCGAGGACGCGCTCATCGCGCTGGAGATCTTCCGCTGGTGCGACGGCACCTACCTGGAGTGCCAGGACTTCTGGCGCTACGCGGGCATCGCGCGGGAATGCTACCTGGAGGCGCGGCCCCGGGCGCGCATCGAGGACATTCGCGTGCGCGGCGGGGCGGACGGCTCTTTCGAG
>JAFWPM010000126.1 GCA_017509565.1 Kiritimatiellia bacterium
AACAGTTCGGTGACGACGCGGAGGTCGTGGACGCGATCTACGCCGAGTACGTCACCTCCGTCGGTGCCAAGACGGCCGAGGCCGACGCGGCGCTGGCCACAAGCGCGTGGGACGACTTGGACAAGGTGGCACACACCGTCAAGGGCAACTCGCTCGCCGCCGGCGACCAGCAGATGGCCGATGTGGCCATTGCGCTCCGAGGCGCCGCCAAGTCGCAGGATCGCGGCCAGGCGGCACAGCTCATCGCGGACATGAAGGCGCTCGCGGAACTACTCTGAATACTTGGTATTCCCCTGCCCATATATGTTCATCCCGCGAGAAGCGTAGGCGGCTGGCTAATGGCTGCTTAGCAAGGCTTCCAAATCATTGCGGGTGGAGACGGATGCAAGGCGAGATACCATGTTGTCGGAAATGAGGCATCTGCACAATCGCGCCAGGAACTGACGGTATCCCGCATGATTGGGACTGGAGCAGACGATCACGAAGAAGATGTGCGTTCTGGAGCCGTCTATGGCGTTGAAATCAATTGAATGGCCCTGTCTCAAAACGCCGATGCCCACAAGCATCTTCTCCAATCCGGAGATGTATCCGTGCGGAATCGCAAGGCCGTACATTGCAGTGAAGCCGATGTCTTTCTGGGAGTGCTCAATGACGGCCGAAACCGTGTCGTCGAGCCTATCCACGGACAGGCCGTTCTTCTCGAAAACTGCCTTGAGGACCTGACGGACAACGCCTTCGGCGGTCGGCTCGGTGATGTCGCAGACGACGGGAATGGACTTGACGATCTCCTGCCATTCTGCATTGCCCATGGGGATGCCTTCGTTCGTGTCGTTCATCTGGCTTTTCTCCTTGTTGTCGTTGCGTGTTGGATCAGGGCTTGACGTCCGTATAGCCGCACAGCGCGCCCAGCGCCCAGTCAAGGGCGAAGAACGAAACGCCCTTCAGGGCGTCCGCCGCCTCGAGCTGCGCGCGCACGGAGTCCCGGTCGGGGCTCGCCTCGTCCGCGCAGGCGGCGATTCCCGGGACGAGGGCGGACGCTGGCGCCGCCGCCTTGCACAGCGCAAGGTCGCGTTTGAAGGCGATTGGGGACTCGGTGTAGATCATGGGCGAGACGAAATCCACCCACTCCTCCTTCACCCACCGGGGCCAGTCCTGGCCGCGCTTCGCCGCCGCTTCGGGGGTGGGGAACACCGCGGCTGAAAGCGCGCAGCCAGGACGCGCGCGGCGGAACATCCGCGAGAACGTCCGGACGAAAAGCGAGATGTCGTCCATCTTCTCGGCGGTCGCCTCCTCAGCGGACGGCACGCGCACGTAGTCGAGCTGGACGCCGGCGACTTCGACATTCTGCGGGATTGAATCCAGAAGCTCCTGCACGCGCCTGCCGCGTGCTTCTCCGCCGCGGGGAATGGTCCACCGGCCGTCCGAAGACGGTTCGAACGCATTGAGCCAGAGATGGACGCCGACGCCCGCTTTGCCGGCCATCCCGAAGAATCGCCTGATGCCGGTCTCCCCAGATCCCAACGCTTCGCGACGGACGAAGAGCGCATTCAGCCCGTACCCCTTCATCCATTCCGGCAGTGCCGGCATTCCACCCGGAAAGCCGGGAGGATTCTGCAGCCATGCCCCGCGCAACTCGAACTTGGCGAGTTCCGTGGCAGAGATGGGCTTCATGGGGCCAGGAAGATCCTGACAGGCAATGTTGGGCGACACCTTCTGAACGACACTCCTGAGGTGCCTTGCCGCCGCAGGCGATGGAAGCGGCGGGATGTGCGAGAACCACGCGCCGGCGGGCGTGAGCGTCACGGCCGGCATAATGGCCGCGCCGTTGGGAGAGAGGAACCGGGCCACCACCTTGGCGGAAGCCGAGCCGTCGAAGAACGGCACGATGGTGTTGTCGGTACTGTGGGGATATGGCGGAACGGCCTCGTCGAGGGGCTTGATGGCGCACCACGGCTGTCCGCCGTGCCAGGTACCGGGCCGCAGGCCGAACGCCTCCGAGAGGACGGGGTTGGCCGAATAGTAGACGATGGCGCGGCCGCCTTTGCGAATAAACCCGGCGAGGAGCTCGGCATCGTCGGCGGGGAGCGACGATGCATCGGGGACGACGACGAGCCGCGGGTCGGACTTCACGGCGGCGGAAACGGAGGGATGGAGGTCGCAATCAAGCCGGCTGCGGGAGAGCGTGGCGGCCACGCGGCGCGCAAGAGTTTCCATCCACGAACCTGCCGGGCCCGACAGAACGGCGATTTCAGAGACGGGGGCGAGCGAGATGGAGTTGACGACGAGCCTGCCCGCACCGGGCGAAGGCGAACGCCACACGCTCACGCGCACCTCGTCTATCTTCTGCTCCTCGCCAACGGTCGGCGCGAAGTTCCCGAACGGAACGCGCAGGCGCGAAGTGGCGAGCGCGGCAGTGTCAACTTGGGCGGCGGCAAGCCAGTCGCCGCCGATTTTCAAGTGGAACGTTGCGGCCCTGATGGAATCGGCCCCCTCGAAAAGCTTGATGTCGAACGCGATGGCGCCCGCCGGAACGCCGGGGCGGGATGGCGTCGGCTTCACGTCCACGAAGGCCCGGTCCTCCGACGTTTTCGCGAAGTCCCACTCGAGCGACGACACGGCGGCCGGCGCCGCCAGGGCAACGAGGGCGCAGGCGGGCGACAGGAGCCTTTTTATAGTCCTTTGGAAGATCATCGCCACACGTACACTTCGTCGCCATTGGCCGGCGCTTTGACGGACTGGCCCGTTGGCTTGTCGGCGGCGACGACAGGCGCAGGTGCCGGAACGG
>JAFWPM010000127.1 GCA_017509565.1 Kiritimatiellia bacterium
AGGGCAGGCAGGTCGTGTGCAGGAACTTCCCCGCCGGGGAGCAGGCCGCATCCGCGCTTGACGCCCTGCTTGACGCCACCGGCGCAAGGGAGTACCATTTCGCCGGCGCCAAGGGCGACCTGCATGTGAGGATTACCAGAAAGGGCCGCGCCCTGGTCTCGCGCGGAAAGGCGCAGCCCGCCGCTCCGGCGTCCGTGGCCCCGCACGACCGCGCCAAGGACGTCCCGCTCTCCCGGTTCGACTCGGGCGCGCTGCTGCGCGTAATCGGCCTTGCCGACTCTTCCGGCGCCGTCCGCGCTTCCATGCGCGGCAAATACGACCAGATCAACGCCTTCCTCGGCGAAATTGACGCGCTCATCGCCGACGGCGCCCTCGATTCCTCCGCGCCGCTTCGCATCGTGGACTGCGGTTGCGGCCGCGCCTACCTGACGCTTTCGGCCTGCCGCTACCTGCGCTTCGCGAAGGGCATTGACGCCTCCGTCTGCGGGATAGACCGCAACGAATCGGTTATCTGCACATGCCGCAGGATGGCCGGCGACCTTGGAATGGGCGACTCCGCCGAGTTCATCGCTGCGGACCTCGCGGACTGGAAGCCCGGGGACCGCCCTGACCTCCTGCTGAGCCTCTACGCCTGCGACACCGCCACCGACCTGGCCATCGCCGCCGGGATCCGCCTTGGCGCCGGCGCCATGCTCGTCGCACCCTGCTGCCAGCACGACCTCCAGAAGCAGCTCAGGAGCGACGGCCCCAGCCGCGCGATGCTCCGGCATTCCATCCTGCGCGAACGCTTCGCCGACATAATGACCGACGCCTTCCGCGCCGCCATCCTCCGCGTCTGCGGGTACCGGGCGCGCGTCTCCGAATTCGTCTCGCCTGAGGCCACCGCGCGCAACATCATGCTTCGCGCGACTTCGGGACTCAAGCCCGGGCAGGCCCAGCCAGTCGCCGAATACATGGACATGAAGGAGCAGTGGAACGTGACGCCTGCGCTTGAGGCAATCATGGGCGAGCGCCTCTCCAAATATCTAAGGGGGTAGACGGCATGGGCAAGGGACTCCACAGGCAGGCGCGCGCCGGCAAGGCGATGGACATCGCCCTCGCGGCGCCGGTCTCCAAAGACTCCGCGGCGCAGGAGCGCGCCAGGGCGCGCGAACTGCGCGCTTCGCAATGGTGGAAAAACCAGATTGCCGCCGGAAGGTGCCACTACTGCGGCGGGACATTCCCCCCGTCGGAACTGACCATGGACCACGTCATCCCCGTGTCCAGGGGCGGGCGGAGCGACCGCCACAACGTCGTCCCATGCTGCAAGGGATGCAACAGCCGCAAAAAGGCGACCCTTGCGGTGGAAGACATCCTTGACTCCCTCTAGCAGTCGCGGGTTCAGGCGCCAACGGTCGCCCGCCCCATGTTGAAGGCCGCAATGTTCTCTTCGAGAAACTTCGGCTTTACGGAGCGCCTTATCGCCTCGTGCCAGACATCGTCGCCAAACGGCAGCTCACGCGCGAGCATCCCGACGAGAATCGTGTTCGCGAGCCTGGGGTTCCCAAGGCCGATCGCCTTCGACTCGCAGTCGCAGTAGGCAAGGCGCGGGAATACGCGGGCAAGGCGCTCCGGAATGTCGTCCGGATATTTCGCCTTGCCGCTTGTGGCCGTAACGGGGACGATGGAATGCGCCGACACGACGGCGAGCCCGCCGGGCCTCAGGTAATGGGCGTTGCGCAGGGCCTCGGCGTGTTCCATCGCGGCCAGGACATCGGCCGTCCCCTCCATGATGAGCGGGCTCAGCACGTTCTCGCCAATCTTCACCTGCGCCTTTACCGAGCCGCCGCGCTGCGCCATGCCGTGCGTTTCGTTCGATACGGCCGAGAGTCCCGACAGTTCGGCTGCGGCTCCTATCACCTTGGCGGCGAGCAGGATGCCCTGCCCGCCGACACCGCATAGCAGTATCGAGCGGTTCATGCGGCGCCGCCCCCCTGGACCTTGTCCAAAATCCTCCGCGCGAAGTCGTCCATCGCCGCGATTCTGATCTCCTCCGCCCTGCCGGCGTCCACGGCGGCCGATACCGCCGGATCTATCGGAATCCGGCAGACTTCGTCGATTCCGTGGCGCTGCGCGAAGTCGTCCGTCCCGCCCTTGCCGTATATGCTGTGTTCCGCGCCGCAGTTCGGGCACTTGAAATACGCCATGTTTTCCACAATGCCAAGCACGGGTATGTCCATCATCCCGGCCATCTTCACGGCCTTGCCGACTATCTGCCCGACGAGCTGCTGGGGCGTCGTGACAATCACCGCGCCGTCAACGTGCAGGGACTGGAACACGGTCAGCGGGACGTCTCCGGTCCCGGGCGGCATGTCGACAACCATCACGTCGACGTCGCCCCACGCGACGTCGCTCCAGAACTGCTTGACCACGCCGGCGATCACCGGGCCGCGCCACACCACGGGCGACGCCGGATCCTCAAGCAGCAGGTTCAGCGACATCACCTTGATCCCGCCGCGCGATGTCGCCGGGACGAGTTCGTGTTCGGTACCCTGAATCTCCTGGTCGATCCCGAGCGACGCCGGGATGGACGGGCCGGTGATGTCGGCGTCTAGTATCGCGGTCTTTTTCCCGGCGCGCGCGAAGGCGGCGGCGAGCAATGTCGCGACCAGGCTCTTCCCTACGCCGCCCTTGCCGCTTGCGACGGCGATGACCTTCCTGACGTTGGATTTGGGATTCTGCGGCGCAAGGAAGGACTGTGGCGCGCTCCTGTCGCCGCACGTCTTCCCGCATGATTCGCAATTGCCTGAACAGTTCTCTGACATGTCTGTAACTCCAAAAGATGTGCGTTATATTCTACCACATTGCGCCGGCATGACTTCGCGCGGGGTCCCCCACTTGACATGGCGGCGGCGTATTGCTATTGTGCTGGCCAGGGATAATTGTGGTAAATGTCAAGCCTCGGTTTCATCTTCGGCCGCCGCATGGCGGACTTCCGATTTCCTGAAGAGGTTCCGCACCTTTTCCGGAGTTCGTTTGCGGCCCTCCAGGTGTTCCACGACGGCGGCG
>JAFWPM010000128.1 GCA_017509565.1 Kiritimatiellia bacterium
CCCGCCTGCCCGCGCTACACCGCCCGCGTCCTCACCGGCGTCAAGGACGGCCCCTCCCCCGACTGGATGGCGAAGCGCCTCGAACAGTGCAGCGTCCGCTCCCTGGTCCTCGTCGTGGACGTCACGAACTACGTCATGCTCGAATGCGGGCAGCCGCTCCACGCCTTCGACCACACCCGCCTCGCCGACAGCACGATCATCGTCCGCCAGGCGCGCGAGGGCGAGCGCATCAGGACCCTTGACGGCGTTGACCGGAAACTCGACCCGTCGATGTGCGTCATCGCCGACGCCAACGCGCCAGTCGCCGTCGCGGGCGTCATGGGCGGCGCCGAAAGCGAGATCGAGAACGCGACTGACATCGTCCTCATCGAAAGCGCCCTTTTCGCGGCCCCCTCGATCAAGCGCACGGCCACGGCCCTCGGCCTCCACTCCGAATCCTCGCACCGCTTCGAGCGCACCGTGGACCCGGACATCGCAGACTGGGCCTCGCGCCGCGCCGTCTCCCTGCTCGCGAAATACGGCGGCGGCACCGTAGCGAAGGGCGTAATCGACATCGACAACCGCCCCGCCCCAGCCGCGCCAATCCGCCTCTCCTTCGACAGGGCGCGCAAGCTGATCGGCATCGCCCTCCCGGCCGAGACCATGGTCGGGATTCTGGCATCACTCGGCATCGAGGCCGTATCCCGCGACGGCGACGGCGCCTCCTTCAAGATCCCGTCCTGGCGCGTAGACCTCCTTGAGGAGGCCGACCTCGTCGAGGAGATTTCCCGCATGTACGGCCTGGACAAGCTTCCCGACGTCGCGCCGGCCGCCATTGCCGTCCAGGGCGTTGACGACGCGCCCTTCCGCGCCGAGAACGCCTGCCGCGAGGCCGCCGCCGCCATGGGGCTGGCCGAAGGCATGAACTACAGCTTCCTTTCCGCAGCCGAACTCGACGCCTTCGACCGCGACGCGTCGCGGCGACTTGTCCTCCCGAATCCCGTCAGCGGCGACTTCGGGGTCATGCGCGACTCCCTCCTGCCACAGCTCATCCAGGCCCTTGGCCGCAACTACGCCCGCCAAATCGAGGCGCCCGCCATTTTCGAAATCGGCCGCGTCTTCTGGTCCAAGGATGGCGTCCCCGGCGAGGAGAAGCGCATCGCGCTCGGCTTCTGCGGCCCCTTCGGGCGCGACGCCCTTTCGCGCCGCCAGCCCGTATCCGGCGAGGAGGCCATGCTCTGGCTCAAGGGCATGGTCGAACGCCTCGCCGCCGCCATGCACGCCCCTGCGCCGCGCTTCGAGGCCGCGGAGGCCCCCGCCTTCGAAAAGGGCTACGCCGTGGCCATCCGCCTCGGCCGCGACGTCGCCGGCAGGATGGGCCTTGTCGGCAAGTCCCTGCGCCACGCCTGGCGCGTCAACTCGCCGATGGCCGTCGCCGAACTCTCCCTCGCCCCGCTCCTGGCCAACTTCGGCTCCCACCGCGCCCTCAAGCCCGTGACCCAGTTCCCGGCCGTCAAGCGCGACATCGCCGTCGTCGCCCCGGACTCCCTCGCAAGCGGCGACATCGTCCGCGCCATCTCCAAGGCCGGCGGAAAACTCTTGACCGGCGTCTCGCTTTTTGATATATTCAAACCGAAGTCGAACGATGCCGCAAAGCGCTCGCTTGCCTACTCGCTTGAATTCCGCTCGCCCGATCGGACGCTTACCGACGACGAAGTCAACGCCGCCTGCGCAAACGCCATGGCCGCGCTGAAAAGGCTCCCGGGCGTCGAAGTCAGGGAGGGTTAGGCAAAGCGGCGGCCCACGGATTCGCCATCCGCGGCACCGAAACATCTTCCGGCCCTGCCCGTCTCGCGGACATGCCCCGATAGAACGTTCCACTCAATTTGAAGGGGAGTTGGAATGCCGCGCCGAATGGCGGCTCCTCGCGAGCTACCCGACGCGCGGACTATGACGCCCACTTCGCGCCCCAGGAACAGGCACATCCGGGCTTTTACGATCGGGCGGGGTTTCTTTTTGCGCTCACGCCTGCCGTGGCGGCGGCATCCCAGCCTTGGACAGGGGCCCGGACGCCCGCTTTCGCGTTCCGCGCAAGGCGCATGCCCAGTTTGAAAAGCATGGCACTTCCGCAATTTCCGGGCCGGCCCTCACTCCGGCGCCTGCGGCGCGTCCATGTCCCCCATCGCCGCACGGAAGTGCTTTTCGTATGCGGCCTTCATGCGCTTGCGGATCTGGTATACGTTGTCGCGCGAGACATGGTACATGGCCACGATGTCCTCCGTGGGGACGTCCTCGATGACGCTTGACTGGAAAATTGCGAAATGCACGGGGTCTGAATCTGCGCCCAGCCGGCGCATTGCCTCCTGGTGGACGGCCTCGCTCCAAAACTCGTCAAGCGCCGTCCCGGGGTCTTCTATCTCCGAGGCAATCCTCGCGCCAGCGGCCCCGCCAATGGCGCGCGATGCCTCCCTGCGGCGCAACTCGTCAATTACGCGCCATTGCGTCCGGCGCCTAAGCCATGCCCTGAAAGACCCCTTCCCCCTATCGTAGCCATCGAACCCGCCGGGCCTCGAAAGCTCGGTGAACACCGTCTGGACTATTTCGTCAGCGTCCGAGCCGACAAGTCCGGAATGCGTCGCGATGGCAAACACATATCCCGCATACGTGTCGAAAAACCGGCCCCAGGCCTCCTCCGCACCCGTGCGCACGCCATTCAGGATGGATGTGCGCGTCTCTTCGTTCTTATATGGCTTGTATGGCATGGGGAAAGTGAAAAGTTAGCTGTGGAGAATGAAAACCGGAAGATAGACTATTGCGACTGCTAGAGCGCATTTACAGATTCCCAAAGGTTGCTGGCGGCTTCATCGGCGATGCGCTGGGCGTCCCTGCCAATGGCCTCAGCCTCCTCATCGGACAAAAGATGTATTTTGCCGGATTTGATTCCCTCGCGCAGCGGGGCAAGCGGATCCTCGCCGATTTCGGGCAAGTCGCGCTTGTGGTATACCCTGAAGCCGCGTCCGTAAGCCCATGCGACCAGCAGCATGAGAGCGAGGCAAATCACGTAGAGAAACGGCTTCGTGACACGCTCGAACTTGCGGCTGGCCATTTTGCGCCGCAGGCGGGCGAGCGCCTTGCGAAGCGCCTTCGCGGAGCGGAAGCGCTTTGCCGGCGACGGCGACATCGCCCGGAGCAGAATGCCCATGAATTCGCCGAAGAGCGGCTCGGCCGTGTCCGCCTCCGCGCATGGAGCAATGGTCTCGGCATCCGGCGAACGGCCCGTCGCGATGCGCCAGAGCGTCTTGCCGAGGCTGAACACGTCGCCCTGTGGCGTCCCGTGGTTTTCCGGCGGGACGTACCCAGGCGTCCCGACGAGCGAGTCGGCCTCCCGCGCGTCAACCACGAGTCCGGCGTCGGCTATGACCGGCATTCCCCGGACGTAGAGGATGTTGCCCGGCTTTATGTCGCGGTGCAGGAGATGGTGCCGCTGGAGGTGTTCGAGGGCCGCTGAGAGGCGCAGCCCTATGTTGAGGCAATCCCTGAAGGGAAGCGCTATTTCGGCGTCCGCGACCGACGCCAGCGTCTTCGGACGGTAGGCGTCAGGGTTCCCGGCGCCGTCGGATTCCTCGGCGTCCGCCAGCTCCATCGCGACCCAGAATGCGCAATTGTCCGCGGTCGCGCCCGTCGCGAATACGCGCACAAGGGCCTCGTGGCGCGGAATGGCGGAAAAAAGGCCCCACCCGCGCATCTCGCGCCTCCAGTCCTCCAGCAGCGCCGGGTCGGACGGTCTCGGGCAGACCTTGAGCGCGACGCGCCCTTCCGGCCCGTCCGCAAGCCACACCTGCCCGTGCGCGCCGCTTCCTATCTGACGTAGCGGCCTGTATGGCCCGCATTCCGGACAGGACGGCCGCCCCTGTCCTTCCCAGTTGTTTGAGAGTTGGTTTGCCATAAATTCGCAACAACCCATTATACCATAATGGCGTCGGATGAAAAAAACTTGTCAGATTCCGCAGCGCATCCCGTATCGTTTAATGAAGGCGGACGTGTGCCCGCCAATTTGTTGGTTAAACAAACAAGGAGTAAAACAATGACACCTGTCGATATCGCAGCCGAAATCGAAGACATCGGTTCGGTTGGTGGCGGCAATGTAAACTGGTCCACAAACGCAACCTACTGCTGCAGCGGCGGCGTGGCGAATGTCGCCGACGATCAGCGCACATGGGACTGAATGTCCCGTCAAACACGTCGAGGCCGGGATCCCGGCCTCGGCGTTTCATTTTCTGGAAACCGCTCCTTGCACAACTATGATATTCATCTCTACATGCAGCCAGGATTCGACGACTGACATCGTCGTCGGCAGCCTTCGTGAATCGGATGTGTTCCGGTTCAACATCGACAAGCCTGAAGACTTCTCATGGGATTTTCACGCCAATGGGTTCGTCATAGAGGACAAGGTCTCCAAAAAGGCAATTACCGACAGGACAATGACCTCGTTCTACTTGCGCAAGCCAATGTATTTCGAGACGATAGACGTGCCCAAGTTCGGCTGCATGGAGAACTGGCGGCGGGAGGAGACCGACGAACTCTTTGCGGATTTCTTCCGCGAGTGCCAGGCACGTGGACTCACGACGCTCGTCCGCAGCCAGAACAACAAATTCGGCAAACTGCGCCAAATGCTTGTGGCGAAACGCTATTTCAAGGTTGCGCCATGGCATTTCTTCCACGGCGCGCTCCCGCGGGAACTTGAAGGCGGAAGGTGGGTTGTGAAGACCCTGACATCCACGCCAATAGGCAAAGGGAAGGTTCTTTTTGTCAGGGAGGTCGCCCCTAAGGCTCTTGACCTCGCGTATCCTTGGTTTTTGCAGGAGCGAATTGATGGCGGGGAGGAGGTCACCGTAGTCTACGTGGACGGCCAAACCTATGCGGCAAGCGCCCCGAGAAGCTCTTTTGACGGTGACGATTCGCGAAAGGATCTTTTCCGCAATCCCAAGTCTTGGCCTAAGTGCCAGCTGACACAGGAAGAAGAGTGCGCCATACGCGGGTTCATGGAGGAAACAGGCTACCGTTTCGGACGCTTCGACTTCATCCGCAAGGACGGCGAGCTCTGGTTTCTGGAGCTGAACCCCAACGGACAGTGGGCATGGCTAGACCAGGACAACGCAAACGGCCTTGTCACCATGGTGGCGGAGGCAATTATGCGTGAGGACCGCCGCCACAAAAGCATGGAGTAAAGCCTTTCAATGGGAATTGTGGCGCCGTTCCCTCCCCCTTTGGGCTTGCATCGCATGATGTGGCGACGACGCCCCGTTTTCGCGCGAACAATCATCTAAAACCGCAAGTCGCGCGCCGTTTCCGGCTATCGGTCGTCCGCCGTCGAATGCCGGAATTCTTCTTTTGACAGGATTTACAGGATTACTACCCTTAAAACATCCTGTCAATCCTGTCCAAACAACCTCCGCCCCTCCACGCCTTTGCCTCTTTGCGTTAAGAAACCCTATCCCGTCCAGAAACATTTGCATTGATGGGAACCTTATATGAAGGGTGTCTCCCTTAAGTTGTTACCGCGCACAAGCGAACGCGAAGTACGCGGGGCTGGAGGCACCCTTGCCCGGGAACCGGCACGGTTTCAGGGCGCGCCACCCTTCCGCAACTTTTGTGGAACCACTGAACGCACGGATAGCACGGAAAGCTCTTTGCGACCTTTGCGTTCTTTGCGTTCTTTGCGTTCTTTGCGTTCTTTGTGGCTAAACCCTTTCCTCCCTAACAATCCTGTTCATCCTGTAAATCCTGTCAAAACAACCTTCGTGCCTCTGTGTGGCATTTTTAACTGCGACATCTAATTTTAAAAGCGTTTGACACTCCCACTGCCATTTGATAGACTTGACTCAAACTGAATCGCCAACCCTAACCACTAACTACTAACAACTAACAACTAAACAAACTAAACATCGCTTTCTGCATGGCAGTCGTTGACTTCGAATCGTGAGAAAATTCAGTAGGACGACACGATGCAAGGGAAGCACACGTAGCAGTGTGCCTCTTTTCGTGTCTTCTACATGGCCCCTTCTCACGAGCCTGAAGTCAGGACACGGGAAGAGGCCAATTTTTTTGTCAGATTCGCCTTTTTCTCCCGTATTTTTTAAAAAAAGGGACATTGCGCACAGCGCGCAAGGCAGCAAGAAAGGACATGAATCAGGCAATCGACAACTCATCCGGCACTGCGGCGACAAGGCCGCAGGGAGCATTTCGTCAAGAAAAGTTTTCATTACGGCAACTTTTCTGGACGAGAAAGTTTGAGACGATATTGGATTCCCGGCGTCTCAACGCCTCCCGGCCAATGATCAAACGCTGTCCGGCCGGCGCTTCAACTCCCGCTTCATATGCGGAACTCGCGAAGATTGCGCACGGCGACACCGTCCGATGGATAGGAGAACCCCGAAAATCGCAAGTCCAATTTCGGATTTTCGGGGTTTACGGATTGGAGGTTCCTGATGCTTGCTGATTCAAAAACAAGGGGACCACAACCCATGCCGCATGACAAAACAACCAGGCTCTGTATGGTCTTCGTCTGCGCTGCGCTACGGGCGCAGCGCACCGATGGGACAGACCCAGATTCCGTCTCGGCGACGATATGCAAAATCGCCGACTGCTGTGAGAACCATGAGGAAGGATGGAGCCTTCGTCGCCTCGACGTCGATTTTCCCGGCCAGCGCGTGAAGGTTCGCGGCACCGGCTTCCACAAGCCGTTCCCCGCCGAGTTTGATCTCGACGAGGCCGTATGCTCCGTTTCGAAGATGGATGACGGCATCGCATTCAAGTCCGGAGGCATCACGATAATGGGCGACGCTTCCGAAAATCGGTTCGGCATAGACGCGAAGGTCGCGCACGGCCATTGTCTCAAAGAAAAATCCGAACGAAGTCAGGTCGTTAACCATGTCGCCCGGACCAAGGCCAAGCGAAGCGGTCGCGATCGAAGGATCTACGAAAAACCGCGTGTCGCCAGTCCTGATCGGGGTCTTGCACCTCAAGTTGGGACACCATGCGGGCATGTCTTCCACCACGAAAAGCCTTTGCAGCGCAGAACGGTAGGACGACACTGTATCCTCGTCGGGTTTTTCATTCCCGCCCCCGGCCATGTCCATCTTCAAAACCTTGAAATTCGCCTGTGTCCCCTGCACCCGCGCATAGGAGCGCATGAAGCGGCGGACTTTCTGCGGGTCGCGCGCCACCCCGTCAATGCGCGAAATGTCTTCTTCCGCGACCGCGTTCACATACTCCACTGCCATGTCGAGCGCAACATCGTCCTTCTGCATGACGGCCTGGGGCCAGCC
>JAFWPM010000129.1 GCA_017509565.1 Kiritimatiellia bacterium
AAGGCTCTTCGCGACAAAACCAATGTCGTAGCCCTTGTGTCTAAAATCAAATCGCTGGCAAGGGAAATAATCGCGGCGGCAAACAAGACGCATGGGTGCGGCGGGGCTAGCCCCGCCGCTCCCATGGCGCCGCACTCGGTGTCTTCGCTTTTGACTAATGCGGTCGGTTAATCCGCTCCTTCGGTGTCCTTTCTATTTGACAAACTGCGCTACGACGAATTCACGGACAAGTTCAAGCCACGACACTGTGGTTCTGCGAGGCCGTAAGGCGGCGGGGCGGAAACTTCTCCGGCTAACCCTTTCCAAAACTTCCACGCCAACCCTTTTGGGCGATCCGGCATCTATCCCGCCGCAAAATCGGCGTTTTCAAGCCGCTGCGTCAAAAATCCCGCCCAAATCAAGCCTGTCAAAACTTCCGCAATCGTCCATTCCCATTGACTTTCATTGCCATCCCAAATGATGATCAACGCGGAGGCGCGGAGAGACGGAGGTTCCCGGCATTGTTTGCAAAAGGCCTGGCGCCATCATCCCATTCATGATATGGGATGATGGCTTCGGTGTTCCCGTTCTCTGCGCCTCTGCGCTAAAATGGTTGTTGGACGCTAGCGCATTCGTCTTGTCAATGGCTTGCGCGAAGAAGATGCGGCAATAGGGCGTCCGCCCAGATCCTGTATCCGGCCTCAAGCGGGTGCAGGAGGTCGGGCATCATTGCGGGGGAGAGCGAGCCGTCCGGGCCAAGGAAGCGGTCGTTGAAGTCAAGCCACACGACGCGGCCGCCGCTGGCGAGATCCCGGACCAGGCGGTTGGTTTTCTCTCGGGAAATCCGGCCGGGGTCGTCCCTTGTAGGGCCGGTGGGGAAGATTGGCGTAAGCAGGATTGTCGCGGAAGGCTGCTTGCCGGCAATCGCCCGTACAACTGCCCGGATGCCATCAGCGCGGTCTTCTGGCGAGTCTTCGGCGTTGTTCGTCCCGATCATCAGGGAGACGAGGCTGGCGCTGTACCCGTCGAGTTCGCCATGGGCGATGCGCCACAGGACATTCTGGGTCTTGTCCCCGCCGACGCCGAGGTTAAGGAGCGAGAACTTGCGGCGGAGTTCGTCCCACACGGCCCGGCCGGGGCCGTTGGGGAACTTCAGCTCACCGCTGGCGTATGCGGCGGCGACGGCTGCGACATCGGCCGGGTCGCTCCAGCCCTCCCAGTTGTGGGTTATGGAGTCGCCTATGAAAACGCAGTCGTATTCACGGGGGCCGGCGGCGATTTCCCGAAGTTTCGCGGCGTGGCGGCGGTCCCAGTAGCCTGGGCCGGCCCAGTACGGCGACTGGTCTTCAGGTGGAACTGGCGCGGGTGTGGTTGTGGCGTTCATGGTTGCATGCCTCATTGGAGAATGCTACCATTGCGGCGGCGCTTTCGCAATAGCTGTATGGACAGGTTTTTGGGGCGGCGCCCCGCGGCCCGCATGGCGTTGGGCTTTTCAGAGGAGCCGCAGAATGCACCGCGCCACGGCGTCGCCGATGCGGCGGGTGCCCGACGGGGTGTTCCAGTGCGTGAGGTCGGAGTGATCGGAGGGCGGGGCGGACGCCATGATCTTGTAAAGGTCGTCGAAATCCTCGCCGAGCGGGCCGAGGACTTCGCGCGCGGCGGCGTTGATTTCCTCGATTTCCGCGTTGCGCCGTTCGAAAAGTTCGGGATGCGCGCACCGCGATTCGTCAATGGGGGTTGTGGTCGCGAAAACGAGTTTCGCGGAAGGGAAGCGCATGCGCAGGCGGCGGTGGATGCGGGCTAGGAGGTCGCGGTAGAAAGGCATTGGCGTCATCGGGCCGTCGCCGTCCACGCGCAGGCAGTCCCAGAGCCCGGCGTTCCAGTGTACGATTGATGCGTCGTTCCCCCATCCGCCGTCGTTCTGCCAGTTGCCGATGAAACGCAGGAGATACTGCGCGAAGCGCGAGTTTTCCGGCGGGAAGAGGACGCGCGCCCTGCCGCGCAGGGCATCGCGGACATGGTTCTGGTAGCCGAGGCGGATGGAATCGCCGAGGAGGATGACCTTCGGGAGAGACTTGTCGTCGCCGCCGTCGGCCGCCGCGGGATTGCCTGCTGCGTCCGGGGCATTGAGAAGGCGCCAGTCTTCGTCAGCCTCGGCGCCGCCAGCGCCTGTGGCGCCATGCGGCTGCGCGAGGGCCCCGTCTCGGATTTTGTCGTGGTCGTTCGTGGAGTTCATGGGCATGTTCGTAGGTTGTCCGGAGTTTTCACAGGGGATTGGTCATTTCCCTGACGCTGGCAGGGGGAGCGGGCGAATTTTGCCGGTCGCGAGGGCGGCGACTGGGCAGTAGCCCTGGATTGGCGAGACGGCGAAGCACGGCTTTCCCGAGCGGCAGTCGGAAAGCAGGCGGGAGGTGTCGCTCCAAGGGGTGTACAGCGTCCAGTCAGTCGAGGTGGAGAATGTCGATTTGAATTCAAGGGGTGGCGCCGAGGTCGAATCGGCGAAGACGGATGCGCCCGGGGTGGTTTCGAGAAAGGCGATGGCGGCGGTCGCGAAGGCGTCGGCGGAGTTCTCGTCGAATTTCCATGGGATTGCCCAGTAGCGGATTTCGTCGCGGCCGGGGAGAAGGCGCGCCCGCGTCGCGTTGATTCGCTCGGCGAGAGGCGGCAGGTGGAGGACGGCGTTTACCGCGATGGGGACGGCAACGGCGCAGGCGGCAGTCGCTGTGGCGAGTTTGCGCGGGCTGCGTATGCCAGTCAGGGGGATTGCGAGAAGGGCCGACGCGAGGAGGAGCGACGGAAGCAGAAACAGCGCCTGGTCGGCGATTCGATAGTGGAGCAGGAAGGCGGAGTGGGCAACGAGGAGCGCCGCCACATAGGCGACGGGGGCGGAGAACCGCGCGCGGATGGCGGCG
>JAFWPM010000017.1 GCA_017509565.1 Kiritimatiellia bacterium
CCTATGAAGGATGTAAAGATAGTGGTAAGACAGGATGGCAGGGAGCTGGCATCAAAGAAAATGAAAAAAGCATTGCCGGCGGAAATGGTGCAGCTTGATGTGGAAGGTGCAAGAAGAGATGCCGGAGATATCGAGGTGTGTGTAGTGTGAAATGATTCGATACCGGCTTTTGGAATCAATATGAGTGCCGTTTGAATTCAAAGAGCTGCACGACAGCTCGTAGATTTGAGTTGAAAGCATGGCTTATGAAATCAGGGTGCAGGAAGCGGTACGGGCCGGGCCGGTGTAAATGTCGACTGACAACCTCGTCGTCTCCGCGTTTCTCGGCCTTGTCGCCGTCGCCGCCTACGGCAACTACTACTACGTGGTCACGGCGGTCACCGGGCTCGTGTCGGTGGTCTACTCCTCCATGACCGGCGGCTTCGGCAACAAGATCCACACCGAGTCGAAGGAGGAGAACTTCCGCCTCTTCATGAAGATGAACCGGCTCTCCCTGGCGGTCGTCGTCCTGTGCTCGGCGGCGATGGCCGGACTATACCAACCGTTCATGCGCGTCTGGACGAAGAACGACCCCGTCTTGGTGCGCCACGCGCTGACTCCCATCCTGATGGTGCTCTACTTCTACGTCATGGAGTCGCGTCAGGTGCTGCTCTCGTTCAAGTCCGCCGCCGCCATCTGGCGCCAGGACCGCTGGAAGCCGATTGTCGCCGGCGCCGTCAACCTCGCGACGAACATCCTCTTCGTCGTCTTCCTGCCCGACGCGTACAAGCTCGACGGCGTCATCCTCTCCACCATCATCGGCTTCGTGCTCATCCAGATTCCGTGGGAGTCGCACGTCGTATTCACTTCGTTTTTCGGCAAGGCCGAGTCTCGGGCATACTGGCGCGACCAGGCGCTATTTGCCCTGTCCGCGCTGGCGTTGTGCGCCGCAGCGTGGCACGTTTCCGGGGCCATCCAGTCGATTTTGCCGAAATAACGCCATTTTGCTATAATCTATGCACGTCTTAGGAGCCAATGCCGTTCTTGCCGGGGCCGCCTGCCATGTCCGTGGCGGGCTGTTCCCGCATTCGCCGCCAGACGGCCCCGGGGAGCAGGCTTGGCCCAAGCAAGGCACAAGGAAATGAACGAAGATTACAGAATCGGTGCCGCAAGTGGCGCAAATTCCAATCCAAAGGCGTTCCTGACACCAATGGGCGCCTTGGCCCTGTCGTTCGGCTACGCCGTCGGCTGGGGTGCGTTCGTCATGCCCGGAAACGTTTTCCTGCCAGGATCCGGCCCTCTTGGGACGGTCGCCGGCATTCTGATCGGGGCCGCCGTCATGGCGGTTCTGGCCCTGAACTACCACAGACTCGTCCTCCGCGCCCCGGGTCCGGGCGGGGCATACGGATTCGTGGCCAAGGTATTCGGACCGGACCACGGCTTCCTCGTTGCCTGGTTCCTTTGCCTGACCTACGTGGCAATACTGTGGGCCAACGCCACGGCCCTCGTCCTCCTCGCCCGCTTTGTTTTCGGAAACGCGCTCCAGTTCGGGTTCCACTACACCATGGTGGGGTTCGACGTCTATTTCGGCGAGGTTCTGCTCAGCGTATCGGCCATCGTCGTCTGCGCCGCCGTCTGCCTTTGCAGCAAGCGGCTCGCCGCCGCGCTCAACGCCTTCCTGGCATACGCGATGCTCGCCGGCGTCCTGACCTGCTTCGCCGCCGCGCTCCTGCGCCACGAAGGGGGCATGGCGTCGATGGCGCCGGCCTTCGCGCCAGACGGGAGCCCCACACTGGAAATCCTGCGCACGCTCGCGATGATCCCATGGGCATTTGTCGGATTCGAGGCCATCGTCCACAGCTCGGGCGAATTCAAGTTCCGCGGCAAGCTGACCCTCCCGATCCTGCTGGCGGCGATAGCGATCTCCGCGCTCCTCTACTCCCTCCTCGTGCTGCTGCCCGTGCTGGCCCTTCCCGAAGGCTACTCCTCCTGGCCGGCGTACATCGGGCACCTTCAATATCTGGATGGCATCCAGTCGGTCCCGGTTTTCTCGGCGGCCACAAAAGTCCTCGGCCGCGCCGGCATGGCCGTGGCTGGAGGCTCCATGCTCGCCGGGCAGCTCACCGCCCTCTTCGCCACCTTCATCGCCACAAGCCGCCTCATGCGGGCCATGTCGCTAGACGGCATCCTTCCAAAACGCTTCGCGGAACTCAACCGCGACGGGAACCCGGCGAACGCGATCCTGTTCATCGCCGGCATCTCACTGGCCGTCCCGTTCCTTGGCCGCACCGTCATTGGCTGGCCCGTGGACGTCTCCAGCCTCGGGGCCGCAGTAGCCTTCTGCTACGTCTCGGCGGCCGCCTTCGCCGTGGCACGTTCATCTGAAAAGCGCAAGGAGCCGATTGCGCGGCTCGCGGGGCTGTTCGGCTTTGTCATGTCAATCGTATTCTGCCTTCTCTTGATCGTGCCGAACTACATTTCCGGAGAATCACTAGCAGCAGAATCCTACCTTCTCCTCGCGTTCTGGTGCATCATCGGGTTCCTGTGCTACATGCACGCCTTCAGGAAGGATTCACAAAGCCGCTTCGGACGCTCGACGGTCGTGTGGGTTGGCGTCCTGATCGCGATTTTCTTCTCCTCCCTAATGTGGTTCCGCCTCGCAATCTGCGACTCCGCCCGGGAGGCGCTCATGGAATTCGACGGCAGGGGGATTTCATCCGTGAACATCGAATGGCTGCTTGAGAACGTGAGCCGGGACATGCTGCTGAACTCCTTCGTCGAATTGTGCATTCTGGTGGCGTCGCTGGCAATCATGCTCAATCTATTCTCGATCCAGAGAAAACGCGAAAACGCCCTGATCATAGGGAAGCTGAAGGCCGAGGAGAGCGCAAGCAAGTCGAAGAGCTATTTCTTCTCGACCGTCAGCCACGACATCAGGACCCCGCTGAACGCCATAATCGGCTACTCCGAGATGATGAAGATGGGCATGAAGACCGAAACGGAGCGGGTGCAGGCCGTTGACTCGATACTGATAAGCGGGCGGACGCTGATGAAGCTCATAAACGACGTCCTGGATTTCTCGAAGCTCGAATCCGGGCGCATGGACATTGTCCCGGAGCCGACCGACGTCGCGAAGCTTGTCGATGAAATCGTCGAGTCGTTCCGGATTACCGGCAAGAAACCGGCGGTCGAACTGCGCACAATGGTTTCGGGCCTTCCCAGGCTAATGCTTGACCCGCATCGCATCGGGCAGTTCCTCTTCAATCTTGTCGGCAACGCCGTCAAGTTCACCAAGGAGGGATTTGTCGAAGTGCGTGTGGCGTTCACGCCCGGCGAAGGCGGGGAATCCGGGACTCTGCGCATCGAGGTGGAGGATACCGGATGCGGGATAAGCGAGGAAGACGTCAAGCGCATCGCGCTGCCATACGAGCAGGTGCAGTCCAAAGAGGCCCGGCATGGCGGGACGGGCCTCGGCCTCGCCATCTGCCGCCAACTGGCAAAGGCGATGGGCGGAAACATCGCCGTCAAGTCGGTCCTTGGCAAGGGGTCCACCTTTACCGTTACCCTGCCCGGGATCAGGATATGCGCGGCCCCGCCGCTTGAGTCCGCCGCAGCCAGGCCCGGGGTCCCGGCCGTGGCCGGGGGGGCCGCCGACGTCCCCGCCCAGAAGGGACGCATCCTCATCGTCGACGACCAGAAGATCAATCTGGCCGTCCTCAAGGCCATGCTCAAGAAGCTTGGCGACTACGATGTCGTGACCGCGGAGGACGGCAAGCAGGCGCTTTCGGTTCTGAAATCCGATGGCGGGGATCCCTTCGGCATGGTCCTTACGGACATGTGGATGCCGGAAATGGACGGCGAGGGGCTCGTGAGGGCCATGCGGGCGGATCCAAGATTCGCGAACATGCCGGTGCATGTGGTCACGGCCGATGTGGAGATGCTCAAGAAATACGACAAGGCTGGATTTACAGGCATTTTCCTGAAGCCTGTGACCGTGGACAAGCTCCGCGGCATCGTTTCGTAGTTCCCAATGGAAAACATCGACTTTGTCCTGACATGGGTTGACGGTTCGGACCCCGACTGGCTGGCAAGCAGGCGGCGCCACGAGGGAACCGGCGCCGCGCCAACCGGGGATGCGGCGGCGAACGCCGACTGCCGCTACAGGGACAACGGCCTCCTCAGGTATTGGTTCCGCGGAGTCGAGAAGTTCGCGCCATGGGTGGACAGGGTGTTCTTCGTCACTTGCGGGCAGAAACCAAAATGGCTCGACGACGCAAACCCGAAGCTGCGCCTTGTGAACCACGCGGACTATATTCCGGGGGAATGGCTGCCGACTTTCCACTCAAACGCAATCGAACTGAACCTACACCGCGTCGCCGGCCTCTCGGAGCGGTTCGTCCTGTTCAACGACGACGTATTCCTGCTGCGGCCGGTCACGCCCGAATTCTTCTTTCGCGGCGGGCTGCCTGTGCTTTCATGCGATCTCGGGCTGCCACGCTGGCTGGGCAGCAGCAACATAAGCCGCATAGCGCTGAACAACAGCGGACTGCTCAAACTGGCGATGGATTCCGAACGTCTGCTCTGGCGGAACTGGCGCAAGTGCTTCGACATCCGCGCGCTCGGCATTGCAAGGACCGCCAAGAACGTCGCCTCCCTGGCTGTGAACAGGACTGTCGTCCACGGCTGCTTCGGCCACCTCGCGCTCCCGCATCTGAAATCGACCTTCGCAGAAGTCTGGCGGCGCTTCCCGGCGGTCCTGGAGCGCACGTCGCGCCACAAGTTCAGGGCCGACGACTGCGTCAATCAATGGCTCTGCGCGGCATGGAACCTCACGACCGGGCGCTTTCAGCCGGCCAACGACAAGCGGCTGGGGATGCACGTCGAACTCGGGGACGGAACCGTCAAGGGCGTATGCGGGGCGATCCGCGGCGGAAGGCTGCCGCAGCTTTGCCTGAACGACAGGGGCGACGCGGGGGAAATGGCCAGATGCCTCGATGAGGTCGCAGGGGCGTTCGAGTCCATCCTGCCGGAAAAATCCTCATTCGAGCGTTGATTCCGCCTTCACTCCACATTTGCGCCGGCGCCGCACCGAGTCCCTCGCTTCGGTCAGCGGGTTGTAGACGCACAGGAAGAAGGCGTCGGCGAGCCACGCCAGCGATGGATGCCGCGCGAAGAGCTTCACGAACCGCGCGGCGATGCGGCGCGGACGCGACGCGGCGCGGACGAGCGCGTCGAAGTCTCCGGTGCCGTCCGCGAATACCTTCCCGAGCGTCTCGCACCTGGACGAGCGCGGCGCCCCGCGCATGGCGCGCGGCGAGAACCAGTAGTAGAATATCCACGTCAGCCAGTGGCGGGCCCAGTATGCCGAGATGCGCCGGTCGAAGCCGGGCTCCGCCGACACCTTGGCGTGGAACGCCAGGAGCGACTTCAGGATGGCGGCATAGTCCTTCAGGAAGTAGTCCGTCTTCTTCGCGAGCGTCGACACCGACCCGGTCCTGATCCGGTAGAGGTAGAACGGCTCGTGGATCGGCACGACGCGCTTCGCGAGGTAGAGCGCGCGCGGCGCGAACTCGCTGTCCTGCCGTTTCATGCCGTACAGGCACTTGAGATCGTTGGCGACCAGGTGCTCCCGCCGGAACACCGAGAGCTGGAGCATCGGACACGGTTCGCGGTGGGCGGCGTAGATCTTGAGCATCGCCTCGGGGCCGGTCAGCTCGTCCGAGAAGCCGGCCGGGTAGTTGTCCCTGAGCGGCGCCTCGCCGCCGTGCACTTCGTCGATGACCGGCATTGCGCAGGGGTAGATGTCGGCCCCGGGGCGGGCGGCGATCTTGTCGTGGAGGCGCTGGAGCGAGCCGTCGGCGATGGTGTCGTCGCCGTCGAGGAAGATGAGGTATTCGCCGGTCGCACGGTCGATGCCGGCGTTGCGCGAGGCGGAGCAGGAGCCGGAGCGCGGACCGGTCAGCACTCGGATGCGCGGGTCCGTCGCGGCGATTTCTCGCACGACGCGCTCCGTCGCGTCTTTGGACGTTTCCACATATGCGATGCACTCCCAGTCCGCGAACGGCTGGTTCAGTACAGAGTCCAGGCATTCGCGGACGTATGGCTCGACGTCGCAACAGGCAACGACTATGGAAAAAAAAGGCCTCATTATTTGTCTTTTCCCCTTAACTGCATACTGCGTATTATACCATAATATGCCGCAGAGATTCCAAATGAGAAATAAGTCAGGCAGGGAATGGCGGGTATAGTTCGACGTTCCATACGGTTGCGAAAGACCCCGAAAGCATCCGGGGACTTTTTTTCTTTTTTTGGGAAAAGTGCTTGACAGCCGCGCAAAATGAGAGTGTCAATCCTGTCCAGACACTCTCCGCCGCTCTGCGTTAAAAATCTCCCGTCAAAGGTCCAAGGTCTGAAGGTCAAAGGTCGCAAGGTCGGCAAGGGGCTGTTGAATGCCGGAGTGTTTCTTTTGACAAGATTAACAAGATTTTCAGGATTTCCATCACTAACAATCCTGTCCAAACAACCTCCGCCCCACTGCGCCTTTGCGTGGGAATATTGGCCTTCGCGCCGCATGCTCCGGCGAATGCCAAAAACTGCTATAATGGATGCAATGCGAATTGACATTAGAAAGACATTCAGGCCGGCGCCTATTGCGGCGATTGCTTCCGCAGTGCTGCTCAGGCTGGCGTTTCCGCCGTTCGGCAACGCCGACGCGGCTTTCTTTGCACTTGCCCCGCTGCTGATCGCGCTTCGCGCCGCCACGCCGCGGGCCGGCTTCCGCCTTGGCATGATTTTCGGAATCGTTTTCAGGATCTTGTCCCTGTCATGGCTCTGCGCGCTCAAGGACAACGGCGGGCCTCTGGCGCTGGTAATCCTCGGGTATTCGGCGCTTTCAGTCTACACCGCGCTCTACGGCGGACTCTTCGGCTGGCTTTCCGCGCGGCTTTGGGGCTACACCAGGCGCGACGGCCTCCCCTACCCCGCCGCGTTCCGCGCTGCCGCATGGCTGTCCGAACCCATTCTATGGGCCGGATGCGAGTACCTCGTGGGCAGTCTCCTCTCAGGCTTCCCATGGAACCCAGTCGCGGCCTCGCAGACATCCAATCTCCCGCTGCTTTCGCTGGTATCGATTGGCGGCGCCCAGTTGCTCTCGGCCCTCGTCGTCGCAGTCAATTCCGGCATAGCATCCGTTGTCGCGAGAATTTGGACCGACACGATACTCCCGCGCTTCTCCACTTCAATTGCGCCACGGCGCCATTCGCGGCTTCCGCGCACTATTCCGCTCGCCTTCGCCCTAATGCTTCTTGTCGCGGCCTGGTGGCACGGCATAGGCCGCGTCCGCGCCCTGGAACGCTCCTCGGCGGCCGCCCCTCAGTGGCGCATTGCGCTTGTCCATCCTGACGCCCCATGCATCTTCGAGCGCGACGACGCGGCCGTGGCCGAATCAAACGAGGCGCTCCTCTCGCTCACCTCGCTTGCATCTGCCACTTCGCCAGACCTGGTCGTATGGCCGGAGACTTCGCTTCCTGGCGTTGTGCCCTACGACAGGGACGCCGCGAACCTCATCCGGGAGGCTTGCCTTTCCTCCGGCGCCCCGCTTCTCGCCGGCGGCGTGGAATACCTGCCGCGCTTCAAGGGCGACCCCGACGGCCTTCTATTCAACTCGGCATTTCTATTCGACGAGGCTCCATCCATAATGGCGAGGTACCGCAAGCGCCATCTGGTTCCCTTCGGCGAATTCATCCCCCTTGAATCAAAGATTCCGCTTCTCAAGCGGCTTGCCCCGACGGGCTTTTCATGCGAGCCCGGAATGGAAATCGCCCTTTTCAAGGTTGACGGCAGGATGTCGTCAACAAACGGGCACTCAATGGCGGCGGCGCCGCTAATTTGCTTTGAAGACGTTTTCCCGCAGCTTTCGCGGGACTGCGCGCGTTCCGGAGCGGAACTGCTGGTTTCAATCGCCAACGACGCGTGGTTCGACGGGACGAGCGAACCGGAGCAGCATCTGCGCCAGGCGATCCTGCGCGCGGCGGAGACGGGGCTCCCGATGATCCGGTCGACCAACCGCGGCGTCACGGCCTTCATACTGCCAAGCGGCAAGGTAATCCGGCGCATTGGCAGCGGCAATGGCAGTGGGACGCCAGGGTTCTGCACTGCCGAAATCGGGATTCGGCGAAATCCTGAAAATACTCCCTACGTCCGCCACGGCGACACGTTTTTCGCCCAGCCTGCGGCCGGGCTCGCTGTCGCCCTTTCACTTTTCGTGGCCCTCAGGCGGCGCAGGCGAGTGGAAGCCCCGTGGCGGCGATAGCATGGCAAATGGAAGTCTAGGGCGCCAATGTCGCGCTCAACCTAAAATCGCATTTGAGCCCCACCTTCCAAACTTGACGGGCGCCCCGGCGCCCCTGCGTCAAAAAAGAGGCCGTCCAAGGTTTGAAGGTCGAAGGTCGGGATAAGGGGCTGCCGGAGTGTCGGAGTTTCTCTTGACGGGATTAACAAGGTTTACAGGATTCCCGCTCCATAACAATCCTGTCCTCCTGTTCCCCTCCTCTGCGCCTTTGCGTGATACGTTAACTGCGAATTTGGCTTAATATCCATATTAAAGAAGGGTGTCTCCCTTTAAGTTGCAAAGTCCCAACCAAGGGGCCGGTGACATTGGCGCGCGCGGCGTGGCCGGGCGCATTTGGCGCGACTTGGTGCCAGCGATTTTGAATTATGGTATAATCATACTGTTTCAAATTGGATTCGACATGCAGGCTGAGGCAGGACAATTGATTGCGGAGAGGTATCTCCTGCTACGTGAACTGGGCGGCGACGCGGCCTTTTCGCGCTGGCTGGCGCAGGATACTGGCATAGGCGGTGTTCTCGTTGAGATCGCCTTCCTGCCGCCGGAGATAGCCCCTGGCGGCCGCGCCTACGCTGACCTCAAGGCGGCGGTTTCGCTGTCACAGGAGCTGCTGCACACAAACATCGCCTCGACCCGCGCCTTCGAGGAGGACGCGGAGGCTCCATTCATCGTATTCGACCACGTCGAGGGCCGCGCGCTCGACGAATGCCTGGACGACTGGGGGACGCTTGGCGAGGATGAGGCGAAGGCGCTTCTCGCCCCCCTAGCGAGCGCGCTTGACTACGCCCACGGCAAGGGCGTCATCCACCGCGACGTCCGCCCCGGCAACATCATCGTGGACGTGGCCTCCTCGCCCCACCTGATTGGCTTCTGCACGGCGAGCGAAATGCGCGCGGCAGTCGCGCGGATGCGCGGCGACAGCGCCGCCGGGCCAAGCGCCTGGCTTTCGCCCGAGCAGGTACTCGGCCGCGACCCGGCCAAGGGGCAGGACATCTATTCATTCGCGGCAATCGCCTACGAATGCCTTGCCGGGCATCCCCCCTTTTACCGCGGCCAAATCGAATTCCAGATTGTCAACGCCGAACCGGAGCCGCTGAATTCCGACACGCCCTTCACGCGCGCGGTGATGCGGGCGCTATCCAAAGACCCGGCACGCAGGCCGGCATCATGCGCCGAACTCCTCGCCGGCGACTTCGAGCGGATTGAAATGCCGGAAGTGGTCTCCGCCATTTCCGTCAAGATGCCACCGCAGCGGCGGCCGCAGCAGCGCCAGCAGGAGAATGCGCCGCAGCCACGGCGCGTCCAGGCGCCGCCCATGCGCATGCCCCCCCCCTCCCCGCCTGTCCGCATCCTTCCGCCCGACGCCGCCCCAATGCGCCACGAGCCGCGAAAGGCGGCTGGCGAGCCGCCGATTCCCGTCCACGCAAGCCGCAAGGTTCCGACGCCCGAGGAGCGCGAGGCGCGCCAGAAGCGCCTTGACGCAGTCCAGGAGCGCCGCCGCCGGAGCCGCGAATCCATTGAACGGCGCGCTTCGGAAGATGCCGAATTCCGGCAAAGGCAGAGCCACGGCGCGACGAAGACAGCGATGTGGCTGCTCGGCGGGCTTGGCGTAGTCTGCGCAGTCGCCGTTGCAGTGTCATCCTTCAGCAGCCAGCCCAACAAGGAAGTGGCGAACGCCCCGGTGCGGAAGGCGTTTGCGCAGGAGGATCTCGGGCGCTTCGCCTCCTTCAACGGCATTGAGTTCGGGCGAATCATCCCCGAAACGCCTGAAAAGGGCGACGCCATTGTATTCGGCAACGCGACGAACCATGTCGCGAGCGTCAGCATCAGCGGCCTTGCCTTCGACGTCGATCTCGCCGAGCCAGTCTACAAGGTTTTCCCCTCGGTCCGCATATCCCTTGTGCAGACGCCGGAGGGCCGCAGGATTTCCGGCATCACATTCGAGAAGAGCGGCGAGGGCATAATGGCGGCAAAGGCGCGCAAGGTCGTTTCCAAGATTGCCTCGCTTCTCGAGTCCGAATACGGGATTGACATGGGCGACACGCTGACTTCGATCAACGACACCTATTTCGGGCAGCGCTACAGCGACAACCTGGTTGACATCCGGATTTCAAGCGTTGTTTCGCCGGAATCGACCTCGATTTCGTTTTCAATCGAGAGCAGGATCGTCCACGCCCTTGAGGTCGTGGCGCTGCGCTAGGGCAGCGCCCAGAAGCCGGGCAGGTCGCGCACGTCGCTGGCAGGCTCGCGCAGATCGATTTCCGGCGCCGAGCCGGGCGCCATGAGGTATCCGGTCACCGCCGCCGCGGGCCCTATCGTCTCCCACACGGTAAATTCGCTCACGGCCACGGTGCGCGATTCAATGTCGGCCCAGCGGCGCAGATACGGGTAGCGCCGCATCTTGCCGACATCCCCGTTCCATACGAATTCCTTCGCGTCGAGCGGCAGCCCGAATGAATTCCGGTACGGGGTAATGCCCGGGACATATTCGGCGATTCCGTCGGCGAGGGACGCGAGGCTGAGGTATGATACGGGGTAGACGCGCCCGAGGCCGGATGTCAGGGTCGTGCCGTTCGGGTTGCAGCCGCAGTGGTAGTCGTTTGCCAGATATGCCGCGTCCAGGTATTTCGCGTCGCCGGTCACGGCATGGGCGGCAATGAACTTCATGGCCTGTCGCAGAGGCAGGAAGTTGCCCCAGCCCATCGTGTGGACCCAGCCCTCGGCGGCGCCAAACCACGGGAGCCGGTAGGGATAGGACTCCTCCAGCCGCTTCAGCGCGGCGTCTGCCTCCTTCACGGCGAAGGAGCGAAGGCGACCCCGGAGGCGGGAAAAGGCCTCGCCGGGAATTTCCGTGAAGGCGGTTTCGGCCAGAATCAGAGGGCTCATGGACCAGCCATCCTTGGCAAGCCGTGCCGGCACCGCTTCGGCCACGCGCTCGAGCGCCTCGGCGTACCTACCGTCTCCGGTGAGGGCGTAGAGGTTTACAGCCGCCTTCGCGACGATTTCCGGATTCGGGTCGTCCTCCGACTCGCTGTAGAAAAGCTGGACGGTCTTCCTGCCGTCGCGGGCTAGCAGCGGGACATTGCGCGCCGGTTCGGCCGTGGCGGCGTAATCCCAGGCCCGCGCTGCGCTTTGAGCGAATTCGCCGGCGAGGCGCTCCGCCTCATCGCCGCCGGCCTTGCGCAGCGCCCTGGCGAGCAGGGCCGCGTAGCCGGCGTACTCAACCGACGATGAGCGCGTGGCGCGGGAGAGGCAGTACCTGACGGGATCGGCGGATGGCATCGCGCCGTCGCCAGGCGTAGGATGGCGCGTCCCCTCGATCCATGTCCCGACGCCCCCGTCCGCCTGCTGCCCGGCGAGAAGGTGGCGCAGGCCCCACGTGGCCTCGTCGAGGATGTCCGGGATGCCGTTGCCGCGCTCCGGGACCGCCAGCTGGGAGTCCGTGAAGTTCTCCGGCCGGAGCATGTAGACCACCGCAAGGTCGCCGACGATGCGCATGTGCATCGGGCGGCGGTCGTAGTCCGCGGCATCATGCCAGCCGCCCGGAAGGGAGAGGCGCTCGGAATAGGAGTCGATCATCGCCGAAATCACGGCGAAGTGCTTCGTCTTGAATGGCGCGCCGGCCCCGTCGGTGAAACGCGTGGCGTATTCGCCCTCCCCCGGCGGGTTGGTGCCGCGCACGACCTCAAGGTGGCAGGCGGCGTCCGGCCACCGCGTAAGGGACTCCGGCTTGGCGCATCCGCAGCGCTGCTGGAAGAGCCCCTTCATGTGGAGCGCGAAGGCGTCGGCCACGCCGTCCGTGCAGATAGTGAAGTCCATGCTGCGGCCGACGCCCGGGACGCGCAGGAACCATCGGCCCGCGGGCGCCTTCGAGATATCCATCTCGCAGGTCTCCTCGCCGCAGAAGGGGGTGCCGTCGCGCTTCGGGTCGTCGCGCCGCCGCGCCACCGGGCCAGTCATTGCGACCTCCCCCGTCGCGGCGTCGACCAGCTCGAACGTCGCATCCTCCGGCGCCGGCCACGGCCCCAGGGGGCCCAGCCATCCGCCAAGGTATGCGTAGCGGCGCGGGGCGCCTGCGAAGTAGCCGGCCTGGTTGACCTTGAAAAGCGGCGACGGCTCGCCGGGGTCGTACGCGAAGGTGACTTCCGAACCGTCGGGCATCGTGAACTCCGTCGGACTCCCCGGCTCCAGCGGCCTGGGCAGCACGACGAAGTCATGGTACAGCACCCGCGCCTGGCGGACGCCGCGCCTCCTCCCGTCGGGCAATGTGAAGCGCATCTGGCCGGCCGGCATCTTCCACAACGCATGGCGCGAAACTATGTCGCCGCCGACGAAAACCGGCTCGGTCTCCATCAGAGACTCGAAGCCGAGCCTGCCCGATATGGCCGCCGCGGCGGCCGCCTCCACCGCCTTGTCCAACTTCCACCCGCCGAGCTTGCACTCCTTCTTCGAGAGCGAAAAGGCGGCCTGCTCGGCGTCGTATGGGTCGCACTGCATCACGACATGGCGGGGGTCGAGCGCGCGGGCCCGCCAGACAAACGGCACGGCGCCGCCGCCCGCCGCGAATGCGGCCGAAAGCGACAGCGCCGCCAATGCGCCCGCCAAACGGACAGAGGCAGTCACGTCCCGCCCCGCTACTTGGCCTTGTGGAGGGCGGAGGTGTCAACCTTGGCTATCGGGTTCTCCGAATAGACGGTCTCAAGCGCCGGATCCTTGTCCCAGCACTTCGTCTGCTGCGGAGGGAGCGCCGGGGCCGCCCAGCGCACCGCGTTGCCGATGACCTTCACGACTTCCGCCTGGTGGTAGATCGGGAAGGTCTCGTGCCCCGGCGAGAAGTAGAATATCTTGCCCGCGCCGCGCTGGAACGTCACGCCGCTGCGGAAGACGTTGCCGCCCTCATACCAGGACATGAACACGACATGGGCCTCGGCGGGGATGTGGAATGGCTCGCCGTACATCTCCGTGTGCGGGATCACGAATGTCTCGGGGACGCCCTGCGCGATCGGATGCTGGAGGTCAACGGCCCACACGCGCTCCTTCTCGCCGACCTCGCGCCAGCGGAGCGAGCAGCTCGTGCCGAGCATGCGGCGGAATATCTTGGAGTAGTGGCCGGAATGGAGGACGATGAGGCCCATGCCCTCCTGGATGCGGCGCTGGATTTTGTCAACCAGCGCATCCTCGACCTTGGCGTGGGCGCAGTGGCCCCACCAGACTAGGACGTCGGTGGCCTCAAGCAGCGCGTCGGGGAGCCCCTGCTCCGGCATGTCCAGCGACACGGCCGTTATGTCTAGGTCGTCCGCCGCGAGATTCCTCTTCAGCGCGTTGTGGATGCCGTCCGGGTAAAACCCGCGTATCAGGTCCCCGAATGCGCCTTCCGCGCGCTCGTGGACGTTCTCGTTCCAAATCGTCACCTTAATCTTGGACATTGTTTCTCCTTGCAAGTTGTTAAAAGAGTTCAATACCATTATCTCACAAAATCGACGCCGATTCCAGAAAAACTTCCAACCCCGCGCCTACTCGTCCAGCGAGCCGCTGTATTCGGACCGGCGGACCTTCATTGTCGAGGTCAGGGCGAATGGCTCGTGGCGGAAGAGTATCTTGCGCGGGACCTTGTATTCGGCGAGTTGCTCGTTGCAGAGTTTTTTGACGGCGGCCTTGACGGCGTCCAAGTCCGCGTTGTTCGCCTTGCACCAGTCCTCGTCGGGCACGACGATGAGGCCGACGTGTTCGCCG
>JAFWPM010000130.1 GCA_017509565.1 Kiritimatiellia bacterium
CCCCTTTCGTGGACCGGGTGGCTTTCAACGCCCGCGCTTGGAAGTGCCACGTTCAACATGGCGCTTCCCCTTGCCGACAACGGGGGCGGCCTGCGCTTCGATCTCGGGGCCAACTGCATTCTCAAGGCGCAAAACCTCCATACTGGCGGCACGTACATCAGAAACACGCACGGGACAGACGGCATCAAGGCATTCGGCGTAGATGGCGCCACTAACGCCTCCTTGAACCCGGAAGGAAACGACCTCGCCCTGGGCCCGGTTCCGGCGACGGCCTGCACCAACATCTACGTGCAGGGCGGCAAGGTGGCGCTCTTCGTGAATTCCTCGTTCACAAACACGGTCCACCGCAATAGGACGATCCTCATTTCCGACAACCAGACCCTCTACCTGAATCCAAACGGGAAGCTGCGCATAGAGGGCGACATCGTCGGGCAATACCATGGCAATACGAAATTCCCCTCCACCACCGTTGTTTCCGTTGGCGAGAACACGAGCTGGCAGGGACTCACCGTCCTTACGGGCTCCAACTATGTCGGACGCATCTACGTTCCGGGGCGTCTGGAAATCGCGGATGGACGCATGCGCCTCGTATCCCTGTCCGGCGGTTCGTGGACCAACGCCATGCTCTACGTCAAGGGCAACGGCTCGGCGTACAACGACAAGTTTGGGCAATTCAAGGTGGCGGGAGGACTTGTAGTCAACGACACGCAGACGCGCGTTTTCGAAGTGGATGGCTACGGCCAGATGGACATCGCCGGCGGCACCGTCCAGCTGACCTACCGGAATTCGTCGGAATTCCTTCTGGCCACCAACACCCCCGGCAAGCTGACAATCCGCGACGGCGGGGTGCTCAACACAGACAAGCTCCGCCTCACCGACACGGCCGCAGGCAACGGCGGCGAGGTGTTCCTGAAGGAGGGCGGGACGCTGGTCGTGAGCAATCTCACCGTCGGCGCGACGGCCGGGGCGAAGGGCACGTTCCATTTCGATGGCGGCGTCATCCGCTCGCGCGGCAACTGCACTACAAGCGCCACTCTCTTCGCAAACCAGGAGAGCGGGCAATGGGACGGCGTGGCGTTCAAAGTGGAAGCGGGCGGCGCCGTATTCGACGCGCCCACCACGTCGCGGAACATCTTCTGGACTAAGCCGCTGGCGAGCGGTGCCGGAAGCGGCGAGACCGACGGCGGCCTCCGGAAGACCGGAAGCGGCGTACTGGTCCTGACGGCCCCGTGCACCTACGGCGGGCCGACGGCCATCGAGGAAGGCTCAATCCAGTTCCGAACCGAGGCCCCCCTCCCCTCCGGCGCAAATCTCGCGCTCGCCAATGGGGGAACGGCGTCGTTCTCGCTCTATGACGGCGACGAATGGGCAAGCCACACACGCGTCGCGCAGACCCTCGGCCGCGTTTCCGGCGACGGAACCGTGAACTACTGCCACAACGTCACGGTCGCCGGCGCGGTCGCCCCGGACGCGGGAGGCACCATCTACTTCCCCGAAATCCTGACGCTTGCCTGTGACTACGAAGTGCGGGCCTCCGGCGCCAGCTGCTCGCTGCTGAAAGTCAACAACGCCAACCAGGACATATCGGGCGTCACCCTCAAGCTGGCGGACGTGTCCGCATTCGACTCGTCGGTTGAAAACGGCACCTACCAGATTCTCGACGCGCCTTACGGGTACAAGGGCGAGTTCGCGCTGCCGGCCGATTTCCCGTCCGGCCAGTGGAAGGTCAAATATGCCAAGAATGCGGCCTACCTGAACCCCATCCGCGCGTTCATGATGGTGGTCCGGTAGGCTGAATTCCCGGCGGGCGCGGCGGCGCGGGGTTTGATTCATTGCGAAAATTTGCTATCATTGGTATGCAATGAAACCAACCTTACTTGTTCTAGCCGCAGGCATGGGAAGCCGCTATGGCGGCCTCAAGCAGCTCGACCCGGTCGGCCCGTCCGGGGAGACCATTCTTGACTACTCCGTATACGACGCGATCCGCGCCGGGTTCGGCAAGGTCGTGTTCGTCATCCGCCACGACTTCGAGGAGGCCTTCAGAAAACTGGCCGATGAAAAATACCGCGGGCGGATAAAGGTGGACTTCGCCTTCCAGGACCTGGCGGACCTGCCCGGCGGGCGCAAGCCCCCGGCGGCGCGAGTGAAGCCCTGGGGGACGGCCCATGCCGTCCGCGCGGCAAGGGACGTGGTGGATACGCCATTCGCCCTGATAAACGCCGACGACTTCTATGGCCGAAACGCCTACGAGGCCATCGCCGCGCATCTCGGGAAGTGCCCTTCGTCGCGCACCCCAGGGCCGGTGGAGCCGGTATGCATGGCAGGCTTCAGGCTGGCGCAGACGCTTTCCGAAAACGGCAGCGTGGCCCGCGGCGTCTGCGACGTCTCCCCGGATGGCAGGCTGAGGGGCGTCGTCGAGCGGACAAAAATTTCCCGGACTGCCGAAGGCGTCTTCAACGAGGAGCCGGACGGCTCGAAGCTGCGGCTTTCGCCCGACGACATCGTCTCCATGAATTTCTGGGGCTTCACGCCGGCGATATTCCCCCTGATGGAATCCATGTTCGGCGAATGGCTTGACGCCCACGGCGGCGAGGAGAAGTCCGAGTGGTACATCCCCTTCGTCGTCAACGAGCTTCTGGAAAATGGCAGGGCCGAAGTCGATGTCCTCCGTGTTGACTCCCGCTGGTTCGGCGTCACATACAGGGAGGACAAGCCAACGACCGTCGCGGCCATCAACGCGCTGGTTGAGAATGGCGAATACCCCAAAAGCCTCTGGAAAGCGTAGGGATTCAGCATGGCGGCCAAGGTGACGGGGCAGGGACAATCACGAAGAAAGCCGAAGAAGAACTCCTTCGATTGGGGGGCTTTCCTGCGCGAAGTCGAGGGGCAGGTGCTGGACGCAGAGGAGCTGCCGCTTCAGGCGCGCGAGGCCGCAGCCGACGGCTATGCGGCCGTTTCCAACTACGGATATGCCGTAGGAACTTCCGCCACCTGGCCCGAATATCTCAGCGGCCGCCAGCTGGTCTTTTGGCCGGAGGAGAAATTGAGTTCAAGGCAGCCGCAACGCAAACACCGTGAAGACGCCATTTCTTTTCCTCCGGTGCTGAAATGCGCCCATGAAGCAGATGGGGGACGGCTTTTCACAGGGGACTCCATGCTCTGGTTGAAGACTCTTGCCTCCGAAAGCGTCGATTTGGTTTTTGCCGATCCTCCCTACAATATCGGCAAGGCCAATTGGGATGTCTTTTCCTCAAATGAGGCATACATTGACTGGTGCGATGCGTGGGTCGAGGAAGTTTCCAGAATCTTGAAGCCGACAGGCTCGTTCTATATCTGCGGCTTCACCGAGATCCTTGCCGATGTGAAGTGCCGGGTTGCCTCTCGCTTCGCGGGATGTCGCTGGCTGATCTGGCACTACAAGAACAAGGCGAATCTGGGGAATGACTGGGGGCGTTCCCATGAAAGCATTGTCCATTTCCGTAAAAGCGCCAAGTTTTCGCTAAACATCGATGACGTTCGCATCCCATATAACGCGCACACCTTGAAATACCCGGAGCACCCGCAGTCGGACACAAGCGCCTTCAGCCATGGGGACACCTCCAGTCGCCAGCACTGGAAGCCCAACCCCCTCGGCGCAAAGCCAAAGGACGTGATAGAAATGCCGACGACATGCAATGGAATGGGAGAGAAAACCCCCCACCCGACGCAAAAGCCCGAAGCGCTCCTTCGCAAGCTGATACTTGCCGCTTCTCGGCCAGGGGATTTGGTCGTGGATCCGTTTTCCGGTTCCGGAACCACTCTTGTCGCCGCGCGGCAACTGAAGCGCAACTGGCTGGGATGTGATTTGTCCCCCCAATACAACGAATGGGCGATACAGCGGCTCCGGTCTGTCCCGGACAAGCCTATCGGCTACTGGATCGATTTGGACAAGGAGGTCATGGCAAGAAGGGAGTCCATCAGATGACACCCATCGGGGAACTGACAAGGTACATCACGGACAAAACGCACTTCGCTTCTTTAAGCGACTTCGCCCAATTCGCAATTGCGTATCTGGACTTTGTCGAACAGGGCCTGCAAGCGAGAATAGTCTGCCAAAACGAAACGAACTATCAGTTTTTCCAATATCGCGAGGACTGCGCCTACAATATTTCCCGTCCAGTAAATATGGACATTTTTGGGGAAAGCAGGACTTTTAAGAAAACAATCTCTGATTTTTTAAATGTCCTTAAGACAATAAAAGCCGGGAAAAGGCCCAAGGATGAAATGCGCCTGGCATTTACGTCGGCAATATACACTTTTCAACAATCGATAGGCGCGGCCTTGGATGCCTTGCCGGCCAGTCAGGCGAACCAGGCAAAGAAAATCAACGGAGACCTTTTCGAGCGACTGATCCGCCTTGTTTTTTCCGCGGCTGGTCTTGAGTGCTCGACGGGGATTATTCCCGTCCCCGTTAAGGATGACAATGGTAATGAGTTGTTCAAGATGAACTACCAGCATGACCTGATTGTCAGGAGCGCCGGAGAAATAAAGCTTCTGGGTTCGATAAAGACTTCAAGCAAGGACAGGATTGACAAGGTCTTTGTTGACAAGCTGCTGTTCAGTCGCCTTTCAGGTCAAAGCCTCCCATACATCGCCATTTTCCTGAACGATGTCCAGCGGTCGAAATCGAAAACGCTAAACAGCCATCGAATAAATTCGACTTTTCTCTCAGGGCATTTCAAAGCCTATTCCATTAGACTGGCCCCGCTGGATGGCGTCTTCTACTGTGACCTGCGCCCAAACATGAAGGCCGACCCATTCCTCGCCCAACGCATAAAAGGCATAGACGAGCTGTTCTTTGGCGAATTGCCGCGACTAGGGCTGGCACCGCTTTCAAAAAGAGTCCCGACCAATGATCGAGCTTGACGACATCTCTGTCCATTTTGGGACGCAGGACGTCCTGGAGCACGTTTCGCTGAGAATATCGCCCGGGGAGCGGATAGGCATCGTCGGCCCGAACGGGGCCGGCAAGTCCACCCTTTTCCACCTGATTCTTGGCGAACTGGAGCCTGACCACGGCGAAGTCCGGGTCAGGAAGGGCATCGCCATCGGCCACGCAAGCCAGCACCCCGAAGCCCTGGACGCGGACGAGTCCCTTCTTGGCTTCGCCATGCGCGGCGTCCCCCGCTTCCATGAAATGGAGGGCAGGATCGCCGCGCTGCACTCGGAGCTGGACGGGCTGGGCGAGGATGCTTCGCCCGAAGCCGATGCGGCGCGCCGGCGGGTGCTCGCCGCGCTTGGGCTGGCGCAGTCCGAATTCGAGCACATGGGCGGCTTCGACCTGGAAACGCGCATCAAGGAGGCCCTTGGCGGCCTTGGCTTCCAGGCCGACTCGTTCGCGCGCCCGTTCAACTCATTTTCCGGCGGGTGGAAGATGCGCGCGGAACTAGCGCGAATACTTGCGTCTAAGCCTGAACTTCTCCTGCTTGACGAGCCGTCGAACTACCTTGACATCCCGGCTATCGAATGGCTCCAGCGCTTCCTGCGCGCCTATGAGGGGACTCTCCTGATAATCTCGCACGACCGCTACCTACTGCGTTCGCTTACACGCACGACAGTCGAGGTCGACGGCGGGACCGTCACGCGCTATTCCGGCGATTTCGACTACTACATGCGGACGCGCGACGAGCGCATCGCGACGCTCGTGGCGGCCAAGGCGAACCAGGACAGGCGGCGGGCCGAACTGGAACGCTTCATCGACCGCTTCCGCGCCCAGGCCACCAAGGCGAGCCAGGCGCAGAGCAAGATGAAGCAGCTGGAGAAAATGGAGGAGATAGTCCTGCCGAAGCGCCTCTCCTCCGCCGGCAAAATGCGCCTCGCCCCTGCGCCACACAGCGGGACTGAAATCGTGCGCCTGGAGGACGTCACCTTCGCATACTCGCCGGACTCGCCCCCGGTCCTGCGAAACCTGTCGCTGCGAATCACCAAGGGCGACAGGATCGGAATCGTCGGCTTCAACGGCATGGGCAAGACAACGCTCCTGCGCATTCTCGCCGGGACGCGGGCCCCGACATCGGGGCGGCGCATCGAGGGCTACCATGTCGAGACGGGCTACCAGTCGCAGGAGTTCGCGGAAACGATCGACCCGGCCGTGACGGTGCTTGGCTTCGCGAAGCGCAACGCGCCGGACATGCCCGAAAAGGACTTGCGGAACATGCTCGGCGGATTCGGATTCTCGGCGTCGGACATCGACAAGTCCGCGGGGGTCCTCAGCGGCGGAGAGAGGATAAGGCTGGCCTTTTTCGCGCTTTTCGTCAGGCCGCGCAACTTCCTGCTGCTCGACGAGCCCACGACGCACCTTGACCTTGAGGGGCGCCGGTCGCTGGAGGATGCCCTGCGCAAGTACGACGGGACGCTCTGCTTTGTCAGCCACGACGTGGAGTTCGTCCGGGCGATTGCCACGTCCATCCTCTGGATATCCCCGGACGGCATCCGCC
>JAFWPM010000131.1 GCA_017509565.1 Kiritimatiellia bacterium
AAGGCTCTTCGCGACAAAACCAATGTCGTAGCCCTTGTGTCTAAAATCAAATCGCTGGCAAGGGAAATAATCGCGGCGGCAAACAAGACGCATGGGTGCGGCGGGGCTAGCCCCGCCGCACCCATGGCGCCGCACTCGGTGTCTTCGCTTTTGACTAATGCGGTCGGTTAATCCGCTCCTTCGGTGTCCTTTCTATTTGACAAACTGCGGCCCCGAGCGCCGCATTTGCCCCGCCCGTGCCGTTGTGGTAGAATTGAAGGCCGTAAACCGCGATGCGCATGACAACCGAAAAACAAACTAAGACGGACGACGAGGCGACGCGACGGCGCGTCGTCCTTGTCGGCACATACAGGGGCGACCAGCTAAAGGACTGGCCGGGCTGGTACTGCTGGCCGATTGAAGTCGAAAGTCGAAAGCCCAAAGTCGAAAGTCCGGCTGCGGGCGGCTCGCCCGTTGCGGCAATCTCACACGGAGCCGCAGAGAGAAACGCGCAAAGTCCGCAACGTTCGCAATGTGAATCTGCGCCCAATGAAAGCCTCTGCGCCTCTGCGCCTCCGCGTGAAGAAACCCCTTCGCGGACTTTGCGAACTTCGCGCGAGGCAATTCCCGAATGGCTCCCCTGCGGCGTCGACTACGGGAGAAAGCTGAAGGAAACAGCATGAGCAACAACCGTTTATTGCCGACGGCGAACAATGGGGCAATCGTCGCCGCAGGGAGCGCGACAGACGACTTCATCAAGTCTCGCATCTTCACCATTCGCGGCGTCCAGGTAATGCTGGACCGCGATTTGGCCGTGCTGTACGGCGTTCCGACCAAACGACTCAACGAGCAGGTAAAACGCAATGCGGAACGGTTCCCCGTTGATTTCATGTTTCAGCCAACAAGCGATGAAGTCGAAGGTTTGAGGTCGCAATTTGCGACCTCAAACGAAGGAAGGGGCGGCGCCAGATATGTTCCGAACGTTTTCACGGAACACGGCATCATCATGCTTGCGAGCGTGTTGAAAAGCGGCGTCGCCGTGGAAGCGAGCATCCGCATCACCCATGCTTTCGTTGCCATGCGCAAGGCGCTGGCGTCCGTGGCGCCGCTCTTGGCTCGTATGGACACGCTCGAGCGGCGCCAAATCACCGACCAGACTCGCAACGAGGAGCGTTTCGAAACGATCTTCAAGGCGATGGACGGCGGATGGGAGCAATGTTGCCAATGTGGAAGTGTTGCCAGTAGCCAGTTCCAGTTTCCAATGAAAAAGGCTTCGTGATGGAACTTGAGGACAGGATTGTTTGTTTTGCGGCTCGATGCGTCAAGGTTTGCTCCGCTTTGCCAACGACGGCTGTGGGCAGCGGGAGTCTCGCGGATCAGCTTTTTCGCTCCTCTACTGGCATTGCCGCAAACTATGCAGAGGCTTGCGAGGCGGAATCGGCAAAAGATTTCGTACACAAGTTGAAGATATCGATGAAGGAGTTGTCCGAGACGCGTGTTTGGCTTAAGCTCATAGGTGAAGTGGGATATGTCGAGAGTCAAAAACTTGCTGATTTGGTGAACGAATCCAAAGAACTGTCTCGCATCCTTTCGGCAAGCGTTGCGACGACAAAGAAAAAAATGGGAGGCTGAAATGGAAACTGGCGACATTGGAATTGGCAACATTCGCACATTGGCAACATTCAGCAACTGCGCCGTCACCAAAATGGACGCGCTGTTCATCCCGTCGATCATGCAGAGGGTTTGAAGGGAGAATCTCGACATGCAGAACCAAATAGATATTGCGACACCGCTAATGAATGCGATAAAAAGCATTCCGTGGTATGTCTGGCTTGTCGTTGCGATTGCAGTTTCGGTAAAAGTTCTATTTCCCATTTTCAAGCCGATAGTCAAAGGCTGGTTCGGCGAGAAGGTTTTAGACGCTCTTTTGAAAGTAAAACTTGACAGTTCAAAGTACAGAATCCTCCACAACATCATGTTGCCGACGGACGATGGCGCAACGACACAAATTGACCACATCGTCATTTCGCAATGGGGCATTTTCGTAATAGAGACCAAAACCTATACCGGATGGGTTTTCGGAGACGCGAAATCGGCCCAGTGGACGGTATCCCATTTTAGGCGAAAAGATCGTTTTCAAAATCCGCTTCGCCAAAACTACAAACATATTGCCACGCTTTCTGAATGCTTGGGAATGCCGCAAAACTATTTCAAGACAATAGTCGCTTTCAGTGGCGAAACAACATTCAAGACGCTAATGCCGCAGGAAGTAATGTTGTTCGGCGACGTTCCAGATTATATTCATAAGCAGTCGGTAAATGCGATAATCAAGGAGGAGCAGGTTCCGGAAATAGCCGATGTCATACAGGAATGGCAATCATCCCTTTCACGTGAACGCAAGGCTGCGCACGTCGAAAATCTCCGGGAAAAACACGCAACGCGGGAAATCGCGCAAAGCAGACCCCAAGTCGTTGACATCCATCAAGACAATGGAACCGCCGCGCCAATGTGTCCACGCTGCGGTGCCATAATGGTCAGTAGAACGCGAAAATCCGATGGTGGCCAATTCTGGGGGTGTTCAAACTATCCAAAATGCCGGGGAGTTCGGTAATCGGGGAGAAACTAGAAATGACATTGCTTGAAGAAATTGCAAATGGCGAGAGCGCCACGCTCGAGTTCAAGGAGTCCCGCCCGAAGGATTCCCTCAAATACACGAAGACCGTCGTCGCGTTTGCCAACGGTCGCGGTGGTCGCGTCTTGTTCGGCGTAGAGGACGGCACGGGCGTCGTCAAGGGCATCGACAACGCCATTGACAGACTTGAAATTCTTTCTCCCGGCGGGCTTCTCAAGGAAATCACGATAGAGGAAGTCAAGCGCGGATACTCGAAGATTCGCAACAAGGGGCTGGCCGACGCACTTGTCTATATGCATGAAGTAGAGAACTGGGGCGGCGGCGTAGCCAGATATTTTACGGCCATGCAGAATGCGAAACTGCCGCCTCCCGTCGCCGAGGAAAAGGACGGCTTCTTCAAAGTCGTGTTTTGGCGTCCTACCACAAGCACTACCACAAGTGCCACCCCAGACGCTACCCCAAAGACTACCACAAATGACAGCCTTGAGGAAGTTTTGGGGAGCAAATCGATGGAAGTTTATAAGTCAATTCTGTCCAACCCTTTGATGACGATAAATGAACTGGCAATTCTCATGGGATTGACTAACAATGGAATTAAATACCACATAAAACGGCTCAAGGCAACTTGTGGACTGCATCGCGTAGGCGGTCGAAAGGAAGGTAAATGGGACTTTTCTTCACGGCCCTGATTGTGAGAACGAATTTGGCAATTGGCAACATTTGCATGCTGGCAACATTCAACAAGGCGACATTCGGTAACCTTTCGGCGATTTGCGTGTAAACAAGGCAAAGAGAACCAAACGACATTCGACAGCCGACAGCCGACAACCCGCTTTTCAACCTTTCAACCGGCGTAAGCCCAACCCTTCAACCTTTCAACAGGAGTCCCCATGCCTCTCAGCCTCAATGACTTTCGCGAGATCTCGAACGGCAAATACAACGCCGGGCAGATCGATTTCGAAACCAACCGCCACGGCGAGGTGACCGGCCTGAAGAAGGTCAACAACCACGTCCACATGACGGGCAAGAACATCGTCGCCATCGACCCGAAGCGCGCGGTGGAGGTGAAGGAGGCGTTCGTCAAGGCGCTCGCCGACGGCGGCGTCTCGGCGGACAAGATCGCGGCGATCCGCGCGAAGCTCGGCATCGCCGCGGAGACGAAGACGACCGTCAAGGGCGCCGGCGAGGCCCTGCGGCGCCGCTATGCGCCGCTCTCCCGCGAGCAGGTGCGCGACATCCTCCGCCACGATTCCGGCCTCGCTGCACCTCCGGAGGCCGCGGATTCGCGGAAGATCCGCGATGCCCGCGCCGCCGTGGACGCCCAGATCGCGTCGCTGGTGCGCAAGAGCCCGCCGCACGAGCAGCTCTTCGCGCTGCTCGCGGGCCGGTCGTGCATGGATTCCGCCCGGGCCGCCCTGCGCAGCAGCCCGGACATGATGAAGGTCGCGGCGGGTCTGCGCGCGAACATCAACGACACGCTTTTCCAGAGTGCCTGGAACCGAGGCGTGGACCTGTGCCTCGACCGCCAGGGCCGGACGCTCGCCGCGCTGCGCGCCGCAGTCTCGGCCTTCGTCGCCAACCCCGACGCGGCGCCGCAGGCGGTGAAGACGCCGTTCGGCAAAATCACGGTTTCGTCCGTCGCCGAGGAGGCGATGAACGCGCGGCGCCTCGTGGCGTCGATCAAGGTCGGGAGCGAGACGCTGTCGCTCAATCTGGGCGTCTCACCCGCGGAAATCGTCGCGCGGCTCGACGGGCAGATTGCGGCCGGCGCGGAGCTCCTGGGCAGGAAGCGTCTCGGCGAGATGCTCGCCTACGCGAAGAAGCACGGCGCCGTGGGCGAGGACGGCGACCCCTGCCTCGGGCGCACCGTCGCGCAGGCGATCCTCCGGCAGTTCGCGGGCGTCGGGCAGGGGCTGCTGGACGAGCTCGACAACCTGTCGCTCGCGCGCTACGCCCGCGATGTGGCCAAGGGCACGACCGAGTGGACGGAGAACATGATCCGCACCGAGCGCAACGCGGCGCTTCTGAACAAGGACAACGTCCAGACCATCGCCGAGGGCGTCGGCGAGATCGCCGACGGCGACGAAGGCCGGGAAATCGTCAAGACCATCGTCGATCAAGCGAACGAGAAGTTGAATGAGGATGCCGGGCAGCCGCCGCAGGAGGAGCAGGTTCCGCCGCAGGAGGAGCAGGTTCCGCCGCAGGGCGGCGAGCTCCCGCCGCCGCAGGAGCAGGTCCCGCCGCCGCCGCAGGAGCAGGTCCCGCCGCCGCAGGAGGACAAGTTCGAGAAGCTTTTCGGCGCGCCGCTCGCCAGGGACGCGGAGGATGTCCGCACCGGCCGCGCGTTTGGCCCGGCGCGCAATCCGCTGGACGACCGGCTCTCTTCCGTCGAGAGCGGCGACGGCGAGGTTTCCGAGCATTTCAAGGCGACGTTCGAGCGGATGCGCCGCCGCGCGGATCAGAAGCGAACCTTCAACGCGCTTACGCTGCTCTTCGAGCGGCCGAAGGACCGCCCGGCGAACGACAGCGCGTCGTCCGTGAAGACCGGAAGCACCGACGCGCCGAAGCACTTCGAGGCGGCGCAGCGGACGGAGAAGTTCGCGTTCGCCGCCGCGAAGCCCACCGAGCGCAAGGCGGCCGGCGACCTCGCCCTCGGCCTCGTCAAGGCCGCGGCCACGGGCGACCGCGCGGCGCTGAAGGCGCTCGTCGCGCAGAACCTGCACGCGCTGATGCTGCTCTGTGCCGACCCGGACGGCGCGGCGGCGCTCTTCCCGAAGGAGCTGGTGGCGGACGCGAAGGGGCTCGTCGCCTCGCTCGCGCTGGAGCTCAAGGCCGCCGCCAAGGCCGGCACGGGCCGCGCCATCGACTTCCGGTCCTTCTCGCAGGGCGACGAGGACGCCGTCAAGGCGATGCTCGGACGCGCGAAGAACCCCGAGGCGGCCGACGCGCTCGTGGACGCGTTCGCGCGGATTCTCCGCGAAACCGTGAGCGCCGCCGTGCTCGAGACGTCCCCCGAGGCGCTGCAGGCGGCGGGCGCCGCC
>JAFWPM010000132.1 GCA_017509565.1 Kiritimatiellia bacterium
ATGGACGAACTGCTCACGACAGGCAAGGCGAAGAAGACGTCCATCTGCGGAGTGAAGCGCATTGCCGAACGGGAAACGACGCGCGACCTCTCCGGCGCGGCGCGTCTTGTGACCGCCGCCGAGAAGTACATCAACGCGAACGCATGCCAGGGGATGCCGCCTTCGCCGAAAGGACTGCTTCCCTCTGCGCTTGCCGCCGCGCTCAAAGTCTCGCGCCGCTATCTGGAGATTCGCTTCAAGGAAGTCAAGGGCGAAGGCATCGCGGAGGCAATCCGCCGCCGCAAGTTGGAGGAAGTATGCCGCCTGCTGCGCGAAACCGACCTGCCCATCGGCGAAATCGCCGCTCGCGTCAGTTTCGGCGAACCCCGTAGCCTCGCCAACGCCTTTCGCCGCCGCTTCGGCTCCGGCATGCGAGAGTGGCGCAAGGCGATCCGCAATGGCGGCCCCAGGATTCCAGGTGAGTGACAAATCGCGGACGATCTGCACCTTGCCCCACGGGCAGATGTGCGCGTCGCGGTCGCCGGAGAAGGCTCCGAAGCGGGCGCCGTTGTTGTCGTTTCCGAAGATGCCCATGTTGGCGCGCTCGGCGGTGCCGCACGACGTCCGAACACCACGAACCACGCGCCGCCGTTGGCCGTCACGCCCAGATCGACTGCGGAGGCCGTCGTGAGATAGACGCTGCCGTCAAACCGGATGGAGGGCTGGCCGCCGATGCCCATTATTTATGCGAAGAGGTCGCGAAGCGTCACCTCCGACTGGACATCGTTCGCATAGGCGTTTCGCGCAAGGCCGAACGGGGTGACATACGTGACATGCAGGGCCTTTCGCGTGGCCGTTTCGCGCCGGAACACTTCCTTTTTCCGGCGCATCGACTCGGCGTCACCGGCGGTAATGGCGTATGGTCCGTCGCAGAACTTCATCTCGCAAATGTTGACAATGCCGTCGGCCCTGTCGATCAGCATGTCGATCTGCGCCCCCCTGCCGCCATCGGCATAGGCGGGATGCCTCCACCCGAACGTGTTCGTGAGAACCCCGCCAATCTGGAGCGCGCGCTTGATTTCCTCGACATGCCACAGGCAAAGCCGCTCAAAGGCCAGACCCTCCCATGTTGAATGGGCCGGCGTCCCAAGCGACGAGGTCCAGCGGTGTCGGTCGTGCATGGGGTTGTCGGCAATGAAGCGGAAATTGAAAAGCGTGAAATTGTCCATCAGCTGGAAAATCGCCCCCTTCTTCCTGCGGCCCGGCAGCACGTATCTGCGGATGAAGCCGCACTGCTCGAGTTCGTCAAGATACTTGGTGAGGGTCCCGGAATCCGATACCTTTGCGACGGATGCGATTTCGCCCCGGCCCAATCCGCCCCTTTTTGTGCCGAGGGCCGAGACGATGCGCATGTAGGCCTCTTTCTTTTTGAAGAGAGACGAATACAATTCAAAAAACTCATTTTCAAGCTTGTCCGATCCGGCAAAGAACATTTCGTCGATGTTCTGGGCGGGACTCAGGGAGCGGTCGAGGTATTTCCAGTAGTATGGGATGCCACCCAGGACCATGTAGAGTTCCGCAATCTGGAAATCGGTCATTTCAAGGCCGAGCGCGCCGGCGTATTCCCGGCATTCGGAGAGGGAGAAGGGCATGAGGCGGATGCGCTCCGTCCCTACCGTAGCCGATGCCGGGCGATGACTTCGTCCTGCCAGCGCGGGGAGAGCGTGTTGAAGCGCGCGGAGAAGCCGCAGACCTTAACCATGAGGCTCTGGTGCCGCTCGGGGTGCGCCTTGGCGTCCAGGAGTTCCTCGACGCCAAGGCAGTTGGGTTGCAGCAGGTGCGCCCGCGTCTTGGCGAAGACGCGGAACACGGCCGCGAATAGCGCCGGGGTCATGCCGTCTTTCTCGAACGAAAGATTGGCGTTGGAGGCGTAGAGCCGCTCGTGCGGGACGGCGGCAAGGGAGCCGATGACCGCCGTCGCCCCTTCCTTGCACCGGTATTCGCTCGGCGCGAAGCCCTGCGCGAGGCGATCGCCGTCGCGGCGTCCGTCGGGCGTGGCCTTGGTCTTTTCGCCCCAGAGCAGGAATTCGCGGTAGATCCACGCCGTCAGCACGAAGGGCGATTCCTGGTCGTTCTTGAGTCCGTCGAGGTTGTCGGCGACGGTCTCGAAGAGCCAGCGCATGAGGCCGCTCGATTCCGGGGTGCCGTCGCCCCAGTACGGGGCCGCGAGCGCCGCCATGCGCAGTGCCTCGCCGCGCTTGCCCGCCCAGTTGGAACGCACGGCGTCCAGAAATTCGGGGAGCGTCGCCGCTTTGTCGCGGAAGCAGACCTTGTCGATGGCGCAGAGCGAATCGACGACGTTGGCGCCGAAGGCGAGCGTCATCACGCGCGGGCGGAAGCGCGTGCCGCCGTCGGTCGTGTCGCGTCGGCGTTCGAGGCATCCTTCGAGGCAAGCCGAATAGGCGGGGTGCGGAAAGATGCTCGCCGCCGAGCGCCCGTAGCGGATGTAGTCGCTCGCGGTGTCGCGGAAGAAGCGCATGAAGTTCGCCATGAAAATGCGCTTCACCTCGTCGAACGACTTCGCGCCGTCGATGGGGTCGTGGCGCAGGCCCGCGCGGCGGTCGGCCTCCGGGTCGCGGTGGATCGTGGCCTCCAGGACGCGCAGGGGCGACATGTAGTTCGCGGCGTCCACGTCCGTGACGGAATCGACGTTGCCGTCCCAGCATCCGCAGCAAACGTAGTCGCGCGCCTTTTCGGGCGGAATGCCGTGGCCGACGAAGTTCGGGACGGCGATGTCGTCGTTGAACATCGCGAAGACGCAGTGCCCGGCAAGGACCATCCCGCCGATGCGCTCAAGGTATTCCTGCGGCGAATCGGCGCAAAAGCGGACATGGAGCTTCGGGAAGACGCAGTCGAGCGCGATGTGGGCGTCGAGGAACATCCGCGTGAGTTCGTTCCAGACGGGGCGGCCCTCGGCGTCGCAGCCGCCGAGCGTCACGGGAATCTCGGCCTCCTGGTCGGAGTAGGCGTCGATGGCGAGGTGCGTGTCGAGGTGTTCGTCAGCGTGGATGAGCCAGCGCGCAACGAGGTCGCGCGCCTCGTCCTCCGCGAGGACGCCGGATGCGATGTCGCGGCGGTAGAGGTCGACGAGCCAGGCATCGGGTCGGCCAAGGGCGAAACTGGCGAGGCCATCGACGTAGGACGGGATTTCGCGCATGAACCAGAGGAGGTTCAGCCCCTCGAAGAAGGTGCGGGGCGGCTCCCACGGGCAGCGCCGCGCGCTTTCGGCGATGCGCGCGAGCCACGCGCGCTCACGGGAGGGTAGCGCATCCGCGCGACCTGCTTCCTCCAGCCGCCTCTCCGCCTCCTCGGCGAACTTGAGCTGGAGCGCGTGGATCGTGTCGAGGCCTTCGAGGGCGGTTTCAAGCCACTTGCGGCCGAGCGGGTCGTCGGCCGGACACGCCGCCAGCGCCGCAGCCGTTTCCTCTCGCACGCCTTTGAAGCCCTTGGAGAAGATGGTGCGGAAGGCGGGGAGGTGGTGCATGTCGTCCACGAACGGACCGCAGCAGAGCGAATAGCGCTGGCGGTGGCGCTCGCTGGCCCGTCGGAACGCCTCGTCGGGGACGAGGCCCTTCTCGCGGTAGAAGCGGTTGCAGAGGGCGTTCACCTCGCGGGCGGGCATGATGCCCATGACCCAGCCGCCGTTCACGCCGGACTCGAAGTAGAAGGGCGACTCGGAGAAGAGGAAGGGCTTGAAATGGCGCCGCATGGCGCGGTAGGAGGCGCGGCGGAGGTCGAGCGCGTCGAAGTCCGGGTGCGCGGCGGCGTAGGCGCGCACCTCCTCGCGGATGGCCGCGTCGCTCGCGTCGAACGCCGTGTCCTTGCACTTGCCGTGGCATTCGTCCGGGTGGAACGCCCGCAGCTGCGCCCTGAGGGCGGAATAGGTTTCGTGATGGAAAAAAGTATCGTTCATAACGCTATATCCCAAAGCGGACGGCAAGAAGGCGTTTGACACTTTGTTCGTCGAGAACCGTGTCGGAGTCGGTTAGAATTTCCCGTAGATGTTCGACGCTTGATGCCGAAACAATGGGAAAATTTCGCAACCCGCAGCCGAAATAGAATCCGAAAAGCGCCTGATGGGCGTTCAGTCCCGTGTCAGAGCAGATTGACCGGAACGTTTCGAGAATCCGTTTGTTTCTCTCCGTCTCGCCCGGTTGCGCGTCTTTTTCGTAGAAGAATCCGTATGCCTGGGGGTTGTATCCAAAGACGGGCATTTCACTTTTGCCGTACCACTCGAAATCGCCGCGTTCCATTTCAAGCGCAAGTTCCCGTTTGCCCCAGCCGCGCGTCGATTCCGCCTTTAGCGAGAAGGCAAGCTCGCTGTATTCAAAAGGCCGCAATCCATGCTCCCTCGCATGGCGGTTTGCCTTAGCAATCCTTTCCGCCGTCCAGTTCGACGCGCCGAGATGCTTGGCGACATCCGGCCCCGCGCATTCGTTGAGCATTTCGATCAGGATTTCCGGCTCTTGGGCAGTATCGTCCTTGTGGAGAAAATAGATGTCGATGCGATCGGTCTTCAGCGCCTCAAGGCTCGCCGCCAAATCTCGCGCAAGCTCCTGCGGATTTAGCCGCGACTCAGCCCTGCCGGACTGGAAAACGGGGTTGCCGCCCTTGGTAATCAGGACGAATTTGTCGCGAAGGCCGCGCCGCGCAAGCCATTCGCCGATGCAGGCCTCGCTTTCTCCGTCCTGGTAGCACCTTCCCGTGTCGATGACGTTCCCGCCGGCCTCGAAGAAAGTGTCTAGCAGTCTCGCGTTCAGTTCCTGCCCGCTTCTTACGAACTTGTGCGTTCCCAATGCCAGACGCGATAGCAGTTTCCCGTCAATAACCAATTCGCCAAGTTTCATGATTAAAACGTCGCCTTTATCTCAATTGTTTTGCGAAGTAGCGCGGGAGACATATCCCGCAACTCCGACTTCAAGGTTTTTGACGCGGACATTGGGGTTCTCCGGCAACGAAACGGTGCAGCGGCCGTATGCCCGGAACGGTTCCGCATGGCATTCGGCGTCGGTTTCGCCGTCAATGACGATGCGAATGTCCTTCGCGTCGTTTTCAAGGACAACGCGATGCCATTGCCCGTCGCGAAGCGTCCTCTGGCCCGTGAGGACTTCCACATGTTCGACAGACTGCTTCCAGACCGGCCCCTTGCATCCGCCAGACCATACGGCCTCCAAATGTCCGTCGGCGAGGATATTTGCACTGAAACCTTCGCGCAAACCTTCAAGTCGGATTACGGTGCATTTGCCGCTATCGATGCTTTCCGACACGAAGATGTCGAACGCAACGGCTCCGGGCGCCATTGGCCACATCTGGAGGGGCATGACGGTCGTTTTTCCGCCTTCCTTTGACTCCCTCTCCATCGCAGTCCGGTATCCGAAAGCATCGTCCAGGGAGTTTTGAAGGCTCCAACGCCCTCTGCGAAACATCAACGGGGAAACCTCGCATTCGCGCGGGACACATCCCGCAATGGGCATTTTTTCCTCTGGCGTCAAAAACTCCCGCGCCTTGAAACGGCCCTGGTGGCCATTTTTCGAATCGAGATTTATCGCCGTTTCCAGAAGCGTGATGCGCCGACGCTCGCGAAGATCGCCGAATGGATATGCAACCGGTGTTTCCGTCGCCGTTCCATCCTCCATCTCGAACCGCACCCAGAAACCGTCGCCCGGCTGCGGAGGACGGTCAACGAATTTCTGTTCAAAATGACCCTCGGCCATGTCGAGCGGCGCTTCGTCGCGTACGGTGCAGGCAGGCACAACCTGCAACTCGAAATCCCCTGCCGCCAGTCTCCGCCTTTGGGCCAGTTCCGCCGCAGTGAACTCCACGTTCTTGCCGGACACGGATATGGAGACGGGCGCGTACGGCGACTCGAACTCCAATCGGAAGAACTCCCTGTTTCCCAGCGTTGTAGCCGACATCCGGCCGGCAACGGAGCAACCCGAAAAAATCACATTGCGGTCGGGCGGAGAGTCGAGGACTGCGACGGCAAGCGACGGTCGCCCCCCGCCCTGCGCAAACTGGCCAAGCGGACGGTCGTTGCGGTAAAGGATGGCGCGGCGCACCGGCCGGCCAGAACGCAAATCCAGCGCCGCCCGAATGCATCCGTTTTCGTATGTGACGTTGAGCCGCCCGTCGGGTTCTTCACACCGATCGGCGAAAGAAGCCTTGACGGTCGTGTTGTTCTCAATCCACGGGATGGCGAAGAAAACCGGCGGGAAGCGCGCCGCCCGACGTCTGCCGTCCGGCCACACCATGTCAAACTCCGGCGCCAAATGCGGAGACGGGACCAAATCAACCGAGCGAACAAGCCATTCGACGTGATCCCAGGCGTTCGTCAGGACTTTTGGCTCCAGCTCTGCCACCACATTGCCGACGGCGTTGCGCAGCCTTCCCGACACCGTGGCCGCGCCCTTCTGGCGAGATGGAAGCAGCATCGCCTCGAAGCGCATCAGCGTTCCCGGAACTTCTTCACGACGATAGGCGAACACGACATCCGCCTCGGCCACAGACGGCTCGTGACCCTTGAATTCGTCGGAGAAGGCCCGCAAAAGCCTAGGGTTGGCGGGTTGGAGCCTCGTTGCTTCCATCGTCGTCTCGTGATGGTCGTTCCAAGTCGTGAAGTGCAGCCAGTCACCGCCGGACGCGCGGATTGCCGAGAACTCGTCCACAAGCTTGTCAACGCCGCAGAAGGGCTTGTAGAAGTCGTTGCCGTTCTTGAGCCAGCCACCGATGTATCCCGGCGCGAGCGATGCCATGAACAGCTTGCCACGTTCCCGGCAGAACGACGCGACGCCGAGGTTTTCGTCAAGCGCCGTCATGCGTTCCTGCCCGACGTATGCGAACATGTACATGGCGTCGCAGACGCCGTTCCAATGGGCGAGGACTTCCGGCGTGACGGGGCCGGTTCCCTTCTTCACGTCGCCCACCAGAAAAACGGGGAAGCCGGCATTGGAGCAGAAGTCGAGTATTTCACGCCACGCCTCCGGTGTCCGCCGCCATAGCGCAAACGTGGAGACGACGTATCGGCCATTTATGCGCGGATAGTTCGGGTGGTTGCCGAATTTTGTTAGCAGACGCACGAGTTCTTCGGCGCACCGCTGTGGCGGTGGGTTTCGGTCAAGGCAGATTCCGACCTTGAAATCCGTTCCTGCGGCGGCTTCCAGCCACTTGAAATCCTCGCAGAACCGATTGGGGACGGAATCGTAAATTCCAATATCGACGAAAAAGCCGTCTATTCCCGCTTCCTTAGCCCGCTCGATCTCCCCCCGCCATGAGGCATCGCCGCCGTCGTGGCAGGGATGGTCGTAGTAAAAGCAGGGCATCGCGGAAACGTCGGTCGGCCCGTTCCATGGGACGTAGTGCGCCCAGACCATGCCGCGCGACGGGACGTTGTCCGGCGCTGGCGCGGTCAATGCGGGAACCGCACCGGCCGCGACGCGAAGGATGGCCACGGCGGCAGCCATCCTGATTCCGCGCCTCATGCATCCGCACCTACCGCATGATAACCATTGTCGCATGCTGGACGCCTACCTTCAGAATACGCCCGCCGTCGGCGAGAGTCATTGACCAAGGACCAGAATCTGAACGAACGGTTCCATCGGAATCCACGAGCGTCAACGCCGGAACGAATGTCAGTGGCGTCTCCGACGTGGCAATCGTCACGGACGCGCCAAAGGATGAAGCATCCAGCGTATCGGCCTCCGTGAGGCGGATGCCGTGTCCGGCCGAGAAAGCGAGCGATTGCGCTTGGACGAGCGGCGCGGCGGGCGCGCTCTGCAATGCGGCAGCGGGAACTTCCAGATCGCCACCAGGATACCCCGAAGCATCGGCGAACGCCACCGTTCCACCTTCCACTCGCGTTGCACCGCCGTATGTGTTCGCCGCCGAAAGGGTCAGCGTCCCGGAGCCGCGCTTGACGAGGCCGCCGGTCGTAGCGTTCTCCGCCACGGAGAACGTCGCCGAGTATGTGTTGAGGCTGCTGTCTTCGACCGTTACCGTCGTGGTGCCGGCATCGTAGCCGCATCCGGGTGACGTGACGATAATGCGCGTCGGCTGCCGCGCCGCCATGTCGTAGTCCATGACGGCCGACGCGCCCGTCCCGCCGCCGGAAGAGGATATTCTCACGGCGCCGGGGCCGATGGACGGCACATCCGCGATGCCGGCCGGAAGGGCGATGGACGCGATGCCGCCGCCTTCCGGGCGCAGAAGGGGCGCAGACCAAGTGACGTCGTATCCCTGCGTGTCAATCACCGCGCCGCCGCCGTGGACGGTCACGCGCGTTGGACGGAACGACGCAGCTTGAAACACGTCGCCGTTTGCCCTAGCGCGGAACACGCCCCCGTCGAAGTTCATGTAAAACGACGTGGCGTCGTCCCCGTAATACCGCCGGATCTTCTCCGCCTCGATGACGCCGCCGTTGTTCAGGTTGACGAACTCCGAGGCCCCGCTCCCGCTGCGGGCCATCACGTTCACTTCCTTCGTCCTTACAAGTGCGCCGTCGCCGTCCACGGTGAGGTGCGCCTCGGAACCTGCGGCGGGATTGGAATTGTTCAGGAACTGAATGCTGGAGCTGCCGACGTCGAACGTGCCGCCGGAGACGTAGCACGAACCAAGCGCCTGTGCGCCCGAACGACCCAATTTGGCGGGTCCGGCTGTGAACGCCACCTTGCCGCCGCTTTGAAGGAGCAGTCCGCGTCCGCCCCAGTTGCCAATCCACATGAATCCTTTTGTCTCGAACGTCCCGTTGGTGATTCCAATGAATCCGTAGGTGGAACCGACGCTTCCGTCGTTGCCGGACCCGAAACTCGTGAAGAGGCGTCCGCCGGTAATGTGTATGGCACCGGAACCGCTGTCGCCTACAGCGATGTCGTTCGTCACGACACCGCCGGGACCGATGGAGAGAATGCCGTGCGTCCCGGCGGTTTTCCCCATTGCGAGCTTGTTTGTCGCCGCTGCGTCTGCGGAGAAAGAAGGCTGCACGGGCACGGTGAAGACCGTGGTGCCGGAAACGGAGAAACACGGAGCAACGGCGTTCGTCGCGCCTCCCACGACATTTTCGGCCGCCGTGGCAAGAATGTCGCCCGCATCGTCGAAGACGAGCGTCGCACCATCCCCTGAAACCGAAACCTTGCCTCGGAACTCCGTTCGTGCGTTGGACCCCGAATCCACGAATTCCGTCCGTCCGCCGCCGATGGAAACCGTGCTCCGGAACATGTTGTAAGTCGTGTTCGTGAATGTCGTCACGCCATTGCCCTGAGTGCTGAAGGCTCCGGAGAAGTCGTGCGCGGCCCCGTCATGGAACGTTAGGAAGCCGTCACCGGAATGCCCGAACGCACCAATTGCCGAAACGGGGCCGAACAGGTTGATACCGCGGCGATACGACGTGCCGTCCCGCACGAAGGAAGATGTCTTGACAGTCAGATTGCCTGTCGCGTCTACCGGACCGGTCAACGGCGACTGGCTGGATGTCTGGGATGCCGTTCCGTTCCCCGTCCCGACCTCGATGGAGGCCGATCCTGAAGGAACCTTCAGGCCGAACGTGACTGGGCGAGACGCAGGCAGCGAATCCAAAATGGCCGTCGTGCTATTCGAGAGAACGACGTATTTCTGAAGCAGCCCGCCGGAAAAGTCCGGGTAGGGGGCGTCCGCGCTGTGCATGAATTGAATGGCCTTCGCCAAAACGTGGATATTTCCCGGATTCGACAGTGTGAATCCCTGAAGTTCGAACCTGGTGGTCGGTCTCACGTAAAGGTCGTGGCCGCTCATGTCAAGGCTGGCGAACCCCCATGTTCCGCCCGTGGCGAGCGTGTCTGACAGGAGCTTCGTTCCCCCATTGAACATGATGTGGCGGAGAACGGACGGGATTTGGAGCGCGCCGCCACCGCCAACGCCGCTGCCGCCGATTTCAAGCAAGCCTTCGGGCTTCGCCGACCAGGAATTTCCGCTTAACGCCGTGACGAGCAGCGAAGCTCCGTCGGCAACAATCCAGTTTGCCGGTTCCCCGATTTTGGTTCCATTACCGCCAAGCGTCCCTTCGCGTATCTCAATGATTCCGGTGAACGAAGAGGACGATGGAGCCAAATCGTAGCGTCCTGCCCCGGTCTTCACTATTGTTTCAACCGTTGCCGGCAATAAATCGGCGTATGTCAACGTTTCGCCGATTCCGGCCGACAGGGTAAGCGTCTTCCCGTCTGCGGACAGAGTGGCGGCCGCGAAGGTTTCATTGACGAGCGTGAGCGCCGCCGTGGCGGCGATGAGCGTGGTGCATTTCATTTTTTTGAACCTGTGCCGTAGCGTTGATGCGCTTTCGCCGAAGCGCCCGACGCGGGCGCCACCACGAAAACATTGGCATTAATTATACGCTTACGCCACGGCGCTTTGAATTTCAAAAAACGACAAAAGCATATCGTTTCGTGAACTTTTTTGAGGCTACTGGCGCAGGCGCGAGGGCGGGAGACCGGTGAGGCGCTTGACGAAGCGCGAGAAATTAAACTCGGTGGAGAATTCCAGCTCGTAGGCGACATCCTTCACGGTTCGGCCCGGATCAGCGAGCATGGCGAGGGCGCGGTCCAGCAGCGCCTGTTCAAGCCACTCGTGCGGCGTCACGCCGAGGAGCGCGGAAAACGTCCGCGCGAACTGCGTCCCGCGAATGCCCATGCTTTTGGCGAGGTCGCCCACGCCCGTCCGAGCGTCGAGCGTGTCGGCGACGGTGCGCAGGGCGTCGCCGTAGGGCGCGAGGCGCAGCAGGTCGAGCGCCTGGCGTTCCGGCCAGAAGGGATGAATCGCCTCCAGCGCAACCGACTCCGCGGCGGCGTAGCGGCGAACGGGGTCCGGGTCGGCGAAGACGGCCTTGACCTTTGCGGCAAGAGTGCCGCCGGGATCATCGATGACGAAGCGGCCGCGAAGGCCGGCCATGGCATCCACGCCAGGAAACAGCTCGTAGCGGAAATGGATTCCCATGTGGTGGTTGGCGGCAGTATAGCGGATGCGCATTGGCGTCCTGGCCGCCGTGAAAGCCAGGACGCCAGCCGACAACGGAGACCGCTTGCCATCGACCTCGATCCAGGACGGGTCGCGCTCATCGTCGGCGAGGAAGAGCGAAAGCAGGTGGAACGGCAGGTTCCAGCGCTTGTCGTACTCCGTCGTTTCTTCCAGCAGATGGACGAGCTTGAACGTAGGCCGCGCGATGATCTGCCTGTAGTCCTGGAAAAGTGGCTGGCTCATGGCTGTTCTCCAATGTCTTCAGACCTCTTCGCAGAGGATGCAATCGCCACCGCGGAAGACGAGGACCAGGCGGTGGAGGGAGACGGAGCCGGTGGCTCCGTCGGTTGAAATGTTGAAAGGTTGAAAAGTTGAAAAGTTGGGCGGTTGGACTTTCGACGGGCTTCAGCCGCCATTTGGCGGCAAGTGCCGGATCGGCGGAATACTTGTCCAGCTGGTCGATGGCTTCGGCCTTGATGGCGTCAAAAGCGTCAAACCAGCTGCGAAGGGGCGGGCAATCCTCGTAGCCGCTTTCACGGATGGCCGAGCGGAACTGCGCCAGCTGCTCCGCCAGCGTGCCGTTCGCCACGCCGGTGTGCTGGAACGTGAAGGAGTAGCCGAACGTCTCGCGAATCAAAAACGTCTTGCCAACCCTGCGCCGCCCGTAAACGGCGACGAATTCCGAATAATCGGATTCAAGCGCGGCCAAAAGCCGCTTCTTTTCCCTTGTCCGGCCTACCATGATGCACTCCAGTTTCTAAAATGTTTTGACGGAATGCTAGCAAATACCCGAGATTTCGTCAAGACGATATTGAGGATTTGACGAAATCTTGCAAAAATCAAACGATTTCGTCAAAACTGCAAGACGCGCGATGAAAAGCAACGGAGTCCGGGCCCCGCCGCGAAAGAAACCGGCCTAGGCCAGTTTGGCGGAAGTCAAGGGTTACGCCTAATTGCCTAGCAGCCATTCATGCGCCGGAACGACTCGAATTTTTTCCTCCCTCAACGGCAAAATCGTGTTGATTGAGCGTGAGAACCAGTCCTTCATGCATTACGATCATTATTTTGACAACAACGCAATAATTATTTTCTACAATCAAAATATCCAACTATGATTGTTCACAATTGACAATTGAGACAATTGTTCACAAGTTGGAAATGGCAAAAGAAGCGTCATCCCCCGCCGAGCGACGAACGGCGGGCGACGATTTCGCCGAGCCGTTGTCACGCTTGCGTAGAAAAAAACATCGATTCGCAAACATCAATGGCTGATGCCGCAAAAGCCGCTACCGGAATTCAATTTCGGCAGACGTTGGCATGGTAAATTCCGTTTTGTTATTTGTGAACAATTGTTTCAATTGAAAATTGTGAACAATTCAATGGATGGCGAAATACTGCTCCTGCCTGATGAGACGCATCACATCGGGCATGCGCTCCGTCGCGGGGAGCATGTAGTGCTCGTCGGGGAAGCAGGGCCCCGCGACGTTGAAGAATTTTTCCATGGCGCGCTCCGAGTCGTTCATTCGGAGTTTTCATCCATGACACAAATGCCAATCTAGATTTCCTCCGCCATGAGGCAGTCCCCGCCGCGGAAGACGAGGACCAGGCGGTGGAGGGAGACGGAGCCGGTGGCTCCGTCGGTTGAAAGGTTGAGAGGTTGAAAAGTTGAAAGGTTGGTGGTTGGACTTTCGGCCTTCGACCTTTGACCTTCGACGGCCTTCAGCCGCCATTTGGCGGCAAGCGCCGGATCGGCGGAATACCGGTCCAGCTGCTCGGCGGCTTCGGCCTTGATGGCGGCAAGGGCGTCGGGCGTCGGCTCGGGGTCGCCCGGCTTGAGGTATTTGAGTTCGATGATCGCAGCGTGGGCGATGTCGGGCCAGTCGAGCAGGCGCGGCTCCAGCGCGATGTCGTAAAAGCCGCCGCCGGAGGAGTTGATATTTGGATTTTTGTCAGTTGTGCTCATTTGACGTTTTTGTCATTGGCACAAACCTCAATTGAGCATCATTGGCACAAATGAAAATACAAATCACACATTTCGTTGACGGTTCCCATACTACCACAACCGCCGTAGCGTGGTGCAAACGCGGGTATCCCCTGCGGGCGGTGCGCGCCTCCGGGGATGTCCGACTTTCAAGCCCGCAGTTTTGCGTAAGAACTGCGTCAATTGCTCCTTCTGAATCGATGGACAGGGACAATCTTCAGGTTTGACGGCTCGGCTCAAACGATCTCGAGTGCCGAATCCCTTAATTTCCTTGCACTATCTCTCAACGCGGCCGTCGTCGGAGACATCGGGGCCGCCGCCAGCGCGTTCGCGCTCTTCGAGATCGCGGAAGAGGCGCAACAGGTCGCGCGTGGAGCAGATGCCGAACCAGACGGTAGAAACGGCCCCGACGATGCATGAGACAACCACGGAGACGGCGAAGAAATAGGCGCCCCACCACGATTCCGGCTGCGGTGGCACAATCCCCGTTTCTCCCAGGAAGTGCCATGCCACGTTCCCCAGGAAGCAGACGCAGAAGCCCCAGCCAAAGGAGTAGAGGAACACCGACCAGGCCAGTGCCTTGTCGCCATGCGTGTAGTTGCGGTCTATTCCAATGATGCGGGTAAAGAGGCGTTCTGCGCAAGTTTGCGCGACCCCAGCGGAGACGCCGGGGTGCAAAACCTTGCCGCTATCCACCTGCCGCCCGCCTTCCTTGGCGGCGTCCGCCCACTTCCCTCTGTGCAGCAGACGGTCCATGTCGAAGGGTTTCCGGCAGGTGGCGAGCGACACGGCGACGTAGAGCAGCAGCGCGAAAAGCTGGTTGGCGACGCCCACTTCCACGGAGTTGATCGGGAACTTGTCAGGCGTCAGCTCCCAGTGGACCCAGGGTTCGAAGGGCGACGACAGGACGCGCAGGATCGCGTCCAGCATTGGCCCCCACCCGTGCGACGCAATCCACGGGTAGAAGACTGGCACCCAGAGTTTCTGGGCGACGATGGCGGCGATTCCGGCGGAGGCCCCGACGAGAAGCGATATGAAGGCCGCCTGGGTTGTCCCGCGCCTCCAATACAGACCGAGGGTGATCACGGGGCCGGCGGCTGTCCAGATCGCCCCGGTGATTGAGAAGAACATGAAGATGAAATCGACCTGACCGAACTCCCAGCTGAAAGCGAAGGCGGCCGCCGCGACGGCGCAGATCGCTATGCGCAGATTCCAGATTTGCCGGCGCGGCGTCCAAGGTCTCTTGCGTAGCGGCAGGATGCAGTCCTGGACAATGACGCTGGCCCAGCCGTGAAGGCATGTCGTATCCGTGGAGAGCGTGAGGAACGCCGCGAGGGCGCAGAATAGACCGACGAGCCCGGTGGGGAGGATGGCGCGGATGGTGGCGGGGACACGCTGCTGGGCGAAAATGGTGGCGAAGGTCTGGTTGCGGGAGCGCCGGCTCGCCCAGAGCGCCTTTTCGGTGTCGGGCATGGCCTGGATTTCGGCCTCCGTCCTCGCGCCGCCGAGGGCGTCCGACGCGGCTTGCAGGTAGGGGTCGGCCGTTTCCTCGCGGAAGCGGTCGGCCTGCGCCTTGCGGTCGGAAAGGTCGCGGTATTCCGCCTGGGTGGTGAAGCGATCCCGCAACCCGACGGCGGCGAACGCTGCGTGGACAGCTTCGGCCTCGCCGTCGGGAACGGAGCCTCGCGGCGCGGCGAACGCGACGTCCTCGTATGCCTTGGCGGCGAGCGCGGCGCGTGCTTCGGCGGATTCGCGCGCGAAATTCGGCGAATTGTGGAACGAATAGGCGATGACGCCCAGAAGGACGAACATCGTGTTGCAGAAGCCCCAGCGCCAGGTGCCGAGGACGGAACCCATCTTGGCCTCATGGGCGTCGCGTGCGGCGCTGTCATAGCCGCGACTTCCCCAGGTGAGGCGGTTGAATACCAGTCCGAGCACGCCAGAGCATACGTAGAAGACGTTGAAGTCACGCAGGTCGTATGCGTCGAAGGGGTTGAGGAAGCTGGAGCCTTCGGGTCGCGCGCAGAGCGCGGGGAGCAAATCCTCGCTCCACGAGAAGCGCCAGAGGAGCCATACGACAACGGCGAGGTAGATCGGGTAACTCAGTATCCCCTGGATGCAGTCGGTCACCATGATTGTGATTTGCCCTCCGGCGCACGCGACGAAGCACGCGAGCGCAAGGGCGGCGAGCATCAGCGCCGCGAATGTGGAGCAGTGGAATCCGAGGATCGTGAACGACACGGGAAGCCGCATGAAATACATCAGGAAGCGCGCGCTTACGGCAGGGAATATCGCGTAGTTGAGGACGCCGTAGAACGCCTGGAGAAAACTCGCCGTCGTGCGGAAGGGCCGGCTGTAGCGCATTTCGAAGAACTGCCCCAGCGTCATCGCCCGCGTTTCGCGAAAGCGGTAGTTGCAGAAGCCGACGAGGCCGAGCGCCATGCCCAGAGGGCCAAGGATGTTGCCCCAGAAGCCGTATGCGAAGCCGCTATTGTAATAGACTTCCAGGCTGCCGGCCACGGAGACAAGGCCCAAGGCGGCCTCGCCGGACGCGACGCACAGAACGTAGCGGCGGGCGACACGCCCGGCGGAGAGGAAGTCGGCCACGCCGTGGACGTAGCGCTGCGCCCTGAGGGCGGCGAGGACGACGACGGCGACGGGGATGGCGAAAAGCAGCCAGTCAATCCAGTTCATGGCGGGTCGTTGCAGGATTGCGGAGAAGGGCGGCGCGCGCGAAGTCCAGGCTGAAGGGCGCCTCGCCGTAGAGATAGTGGCCACGCTCGGCCGGGGCGTCTCCGACGGCGTATTCGATGTCGATGAAACCATGGCCGCCATGCGACCAGGAGACATCGCCGACGCGCAGGGACGCATTGTCGGCGACTGTCCACTCGCCCTGCAGGAGCATCGCGCCGCTGTCGCGGTCGCGGAAAGCCGCGCGGACGGCGACAGGGCGCAAGGTGTCGTTCACAATCCATGCGGAGCCGTCGTCCAGGACGAGCGCGAGGACAGGGCGCTGCGCGTCGCGCAGCGCGGCGAAGGCAGCCTTGCGCCCGCCGTACCAGTCCACGACCGCATCCGACAGCTGCGGCCAGCCGTCGCGCAGGTTCCACCAGACGAGGCCGCAGCAAGGCGCGAACTTGCGGGCGCGGAAACGCTCGACCATCGTCTTGAGCGCCTCCGCCTGGAAGAACTGGCTTGCGGCGATGAACTCGTCAAGGTCACGCGGCACGGTGCCGAACAGCCGCGCCACCTGGCGTGTCATGAGGTCGTTGCGGTTCCAGAGGTCCGAATCCGGAGCCAGGAACGGGTTGGACGCCTTGAGCCGCCATTCGTCGTTCCAGTCAAAGGCGGAGCCGTCCGGGCCATCCTTCCACGGATAGACTCCCTCGGGCGTCATCATCCGCTCCAGTGAATCGCGGTTGGGGCAGCCGTGCCAACCGGTTTCGCTCGCGAAACAGGCGGTGGAGTCAAGGTAAAAGAAGGTCTTGTACCAGTCGCGGGCGCCCCAGAGATGCGCCTCGGCGGGACGGGCAAGGCCGGCGACTACATCGGGCGAGAGGTATGGGCTGGAGGGGAGGTAGGGCCGCGTTGGGTCGAACTCGCGCAGGACGCGCGGAATGACTTCGCGGCTCACGCGGTCGGTTCCGGGGTCAGGCGACGAGACTCCAGCCAGACGGCTCCAGTTGATGGCGTCGTCGTTTTCGTTGTTGCCGGCCCAGATGGCGAGCGAGGGATGGCTGCGGAGGCGCAGCGCGACGGCGCGGACCTCGGCGGCGGTGGCGGCGGCGTAGGCGTCGTCCTGGGGCGTCTGGGCGCAGCCGGTCATGAAGTCCTGCCACACGAGGACGCCGTGTTCGTCACACCAGTCGTAGAAGAAGTCCGGCTCGTACACGCCGCCGCCCCAGACGCGGACGAGATTGCAGTGGCATTCCTCGACCAGCGCCAGCGTGGGGAGAATGCGATCCGCCTGGCGCGACGGGATGGCGTCAGTCGGCACCCAGTTGGTGCCGCGGATGTAGATGGGTTCGCCGTTGACGCGGAAGAGGAACCGGCCGGGCCGCTGCGGGCCGTAGTTGTCATCACGCTCCAGTTCGACGGTTCGGAAACCGATGCGCCGCGCGGCGCTCGCCAGGACCTCGCCGTCGGGCGCCACGATCTCGGCCGTGGCGTCATAGAGCGGATGATTCCCGGCGTCGGCCGGCCACCAGAGATCGAATCCTGAGGCCTTGAAGTCCACTCGGCTCGTGACGGTGCGGAGCGGGCGTTCGGCGAAGGCGACGTTCCCGACCGAGATTCGCAGCCGCATCCCGTCAAGGTAGCGTTCCATGGGGGCGTCAACGCGGATGAATGCCCGGACGTGGCATTGGTTCGCGCCTGTCGCCCCGTCGCGGGAGTAGTCGCCGGTGACGAAGGCGAGGTCGTCGATTCGGACCGGGCCTTCCACGTCGAGCGCCACGGGGCGCCACAGCCCCGAAACGAGCAGCCTGGGGAAGATGTCCCAGCCTCCCATGTAGGCCGCCTTGCGGAACGGCGCCTGATCGGCTGTGCCCCACATGAAAGCATGTTCCGCGACGGCGTGGCGCTTTGTCTCCAGAAAGACGCTGCGGATCAGTACCTGCACCGTGTTTTCGCCAGGGCGAAGACGATCGGTCACGTCGAATCGGTGGGGGATGAGCATGTTTGCGGTTTCGCCGATTTTCACGCCGTTGAGGAAGATGTCGGCCAGCGTGTCGATGCCTTCGAAGCGGAGAACGGCGCGTCCGCCTTCCGGGATGTCCGGCGCCGTGAACGAGCGCGTGTAGAGCCACTGGTGGCCCTCGTGGCGGCGCCACGCCAGCGCGTTCAGGCCGGTCTCCGGCTCCGGCAACAGCCCAGCTCGCGCGAGGTCTAGTTCGCAGTTGCCGGGGACAGTCGCCTGAACCGTTTCGTGCGGGACGGCGAGCGGAAGTGAGCGCACTGCGCCGGACCGAGGCTGGGGGAAGTAGTCCAGCCTCCATTGGCCGTCGAGGGAAAGTGTTGTCTTGTCCATTGTTGTCTTGTCCATCTCGCTATTCGAAGTCAATCATCGTGCAGCCACCCTCGTAGATGGCGCCGCAGACATACTGCATGGAGGTCGGGGAGAATCGTTCCGCCCAGAACGCATGGCAGTGCCCACAGAGAATCGCCCGGAGGAGTTTCAGCGACGACAGGTACCTCATGAACTCCCTTGTCGCCGCGTCGGGACGCTGCTGCACCCGCCTGTCGCGCCACTCCTCCCCCGGAGGCCAGTCGCGCTCCTTGCGCCAGGTGTCTATCAGCGCGTCCGGGACACCCGTCTCGTAGGAGCACAGCCCGCCCGTCCGCCTCATCTGCTCAGCGTAGTGGCCGGGGACGTAAAGCGGCACATGGCACAGCATGACGATTGGCAGACCCTTCGCAGCCTCCGCCTCCATCAGCGCGAACTGCTCTTCGGTGAAGTTGTAGTACACGTCATCCACGGCCACGAAGTTGACTCCGTTCACGACACGCGAGGCGAATGCCAGGTCGTTGGGGAAGACGGCCTGGACGCGCTCCATGCTTGCCGCCTTGTAGGCGGCGTCCTCCCTTGCCTCCCCGACATATTGCGAGAACTCGTGGTTCCCGGCACAGGCGAACCAGTCGCCCGCGCCGAAAACGGACTTGGCGAACCGGAGATTCGCGTTCGACACGAAGTCGATCATGTCCCCGGCGTGAAGAAGCATGGCGTTCTCGCGATTGGCCTCTGCGACCGCCTCGGCGAGGTAGTGCTCGCCGTGGCCCATGACCGGGCCGCGTCCGGCCGCGAGTTCAAGCTTGCCCGGATCGTCGTCTGCGGCGTCGGCCCGCACGGCGTGGACGTCGGCGACGAGCATCGCCCTGAAGGGGCGCTCCGCGCCGGCATCGACGCGGACGCGCTCCATGCGCAAGGGGGGGAAGCCCGTCAGCTTCAGCACCGCTTCCATCAATGGCCCCTCCTGGTGAAACTAGCGAAGCCCAGCCGTGCAGACGACGCGGAATCCATAGGTTGGCTGACGGAACCACTCGGGATTGCTCCCACGATACGCTGCACGACAGCCTTTTGCCGCACTGCCATACGCACCGCCACAGAATACGCGAAGCATGTCCCACTCGCCCGTTTTCGTGGCACCGGACAGCGTCTTCGTCGAATTCGAGGGGTCAATGTTCGCCGAGCCGCCGTTTCCGGAGATGTCGTCCTCGTACCAGTCAAGGCACCATTCGAACACGTTGCCGTGCATATCGTAGAGTCCCCAGGCGCTTGGCGCGTAGGAGCCAACCACCGCCGTGCCGCCTGGGGTGTTGGCGTTGTAGCAGCCGAGGTTGCCGAGGTTCGCGTCGGCATCGGTGTTCAATACCGCCGATCCGTCGTTCCAATGGCCGGAGCCGTTGCCGGAACGGGCCGCGAACTCCCATTGCGCTTCAGATGGAAGGTCGAAGTCCAGACCTGTCTTTGCGCGCAACAGGCCGAGGAAGGACGACGGGTGCGGGTCGTTTGGCCAGTCGTAGGCGGCGTGGGATGCGTGCGACGTGCCCGGATCGTTGCGGATTTCGTTGTAGCAAAGATTGTCCATGGGGCGTGTCTCGCCGACGTTGCTCGCGGTGGCGGATGATCCCGGATTGATGTTGGCCCATTGCGCCTGCGTCACCTCGAAGACGCCGATGTAGTAGTTGTTCGCGAGCGTGGCCACATGCGGCGTCTCATTGGCGTTGCGCTGGGTCTCGCCATCGGCCGATCCCATCGTCCACTCTATGCCGCTGGCCATGATCTTGCGCATGAGCAGCTTCGTGGTCTTGTAGGCGGGATTGTTCGTGACGGCCGCACCTGGCTGGTCGAAGCCTGACTTCGGCAGGTAATCGACGCCTGGATAGTAACGGACGGTGTTGGCTGCGGCGAGATCGACCACCATGTAGTCGGGCGTGTTCTCCAGCGCCCAGGCGGTCACGACGGCGCGGGCGCCGCCGTTCTCTATCACATGGTCTGGCCACGAATGGTCTGGGCGCCAGGTGATTGTGCGCGAACCGGCCGCTACTTCCTTCCATACGTCGCCCTCCGCGTTCCAGATGGCTTCACCGCCGATGGACGTCCAGCCGGGGTCGTTCGCCGCGGCGCTTGTGTTGGCGTTCGTCTGCACATCCAGCGTGATGACGGCCGGTGCGTCGGAGAGAGTGTAGGTGATGGTGACGACGCGGTTGTCGGCCTGTGTCATGCTGACGGAGCCGACGACGGGGACCGAGGCGGACGCCGCCGCAGCGGCGAGGGTCGCGCAAAGCGCGGTGAGATTGGTCTTGTTCATGTTTGAGTTCCCTTTGGTTGGAAGTTGAATATGAGGAAGGGTTGTCAGTTGCCGGCGATGGCATCCGACTTCTGGCGGTTACCTGATGATGATTATGAAGGCGCCCTCGTATTTGTCCGAACGCAGCCCTGTTGCGTCTGATTCGTCCCAGGTGCGGAAACGGGCCTCCAGCGCGGAGACGGTGCCTTGGCCGCTTCGCGTCGCGGTCTCCAGCGAGGTCGAGGGCGATGCGGCCTGGTAGGATTCATTCGCCGCCGGGTAGCCGGAGACGATGAACTGGTAGTCGGCGCGGGTCGGAATGGCGGCGCCCGCCGCGACCGCCACTGCAGCCGCAAGGCTCCTGAGGCGGCGTGATTGCCGCCTTGTTGGGTGTGCTGCATTCATGTGCGTTTTGTCCTTTCGTTAGGGGTGGATGGAAAATCAGTTGGCGGGATTGGCGGCATCTTTTTCCCGCGCGGGGTAGATTATGTCCTCCCCATCCTTCTGCCAGAGCCGAACCCAGTCGATCCAATAATCGATGGGCAGGGATTCGTCCGGCGAGAGCCGGTATTTGTCCGGGCACCAGTGTCGGCAGGGCGAGAATATCTCGTTGTTGAAGATGACGCTTTGGAAGTCGTGGAAGCAGCCCATGCCGGGGAAGCCGTCAGGCGAGAAGTCATGCGCTTCGTCCACGGGGACGCTGGCGTATTTCTCTCCGTCGATCCAGAACGACATCTCCGCCGGAGTCCATTCGAAGCCATAGACGTGGAACTCGTTGTTCAGCGTTTCCGCTTTTGGGAAGGTGAACGACCGTGAGGCGTGGCCCTCGCCGTTCGGCAACATCGCGCGCTTGCCGTCGGTTGTCCACTTGTGGAGGTTGTAAACGACCGCATTGGTCGAAGAGAATGATTCGAAAATGTCGATCTCCGCCTCGTATGGGGCGTCCCGGAACCTGAACGTGCTGGTCAGCCAGAAGCTCGGCCAGGCACCATGGCGGAATGGAACGCGACCGCGCATTTCAAGGTAGCCGTATTTGAAGCCCATGCCTTCGTGCGTGGTGACGCCCTGCGGGAGCATCCACGGATGCCCTGGATCGCCAGACGGGATCACCAGCAGGTGAAGGCAGCCGTCCTCCAAACGGACCGTGCGCGAATCGTTCACGTAAACGCAGTCCGCACCATGCATCGTCTGGCGGAAGCCCCATTTCGAGGAGTCCAGGGTCTTCCCGTCGAATTCGTCGCCCCAGACAAGGCGTCGTCCGGCGCACGGGTCGGCGGCAGCGTGGGCCTGTGCGGCGCAGATGGCAAGCAAAATGGCGAACACGGTGGCTGTTGTGGTTCTGTTCATCGTTTCGGCTGCTGTGGATGGACGGGAATACATCATCGGGCAAAACGCTAACGATTCTACCACGCAGACAGAGGGAGGATTGGAACTTTACGCCAACAAAATTTCAAGGTCGCGCGTTAAGCCTGCGCCAGTCTCGCAAAGAGCAGCCGAAGCGTTTCCGAAATAGCTTGTCGAGGTCGCGGTGAGTGCCAAAGCCGCTGAAGTCGGCGATGGCGCCAATGGGCATCGCATGGTCTTTCAGCAATTCAACCACCCGCTCCAGGCGGACCTGGAGGATTTCCTCAAGGACGGAGTGTCCCATCGCCTCGCGGAAGCGCAGGTTGAAAAGGCTGCGAGAGCATTTGAAACGGGAGATCAGTTCGCGCGGAGTCAGCCCCTCACAGGCTTCGCTGCGGATTGTCTCCACGGCGTCAAGGATGTAGGGCGCCCTGCGGCCGTGGCCACGTGTCGAGGCGCGACGGACGCAGAGAAGCGGACCAATTGCGAGCGGGCTTTTCGCGCCACCGTGCGAGATTCTACCCGCGAGCATTTTCGCGGCCAGGTAGCCCATGCGCTCAAAGTCGAGCTGGATTGAGGATAGCGATGGCTGCGCGGCTTCGCACAGGGCGGTGTCGTTGTCGGTGCCGATGAGCGTCAGGTCGTGGGGGATGAACCGCATGGCGGCACGTGCTGTTGCGGCGATGACAAACGCGGTCTCGTCATTTACGGCGTAGATGGCGGTCTTGGGCGGAAGCGAGGAGAGGAAGGGGCGCAGCCGCTCCATTTCGCCATTCCGGCTCTCGCCGCGCCTGGCCCGAAAGACGGTGCACTCCCGCCCAGCCTTGATCACGGAACGTCGGAATGCCTCAATTCGAATATCCGACCACGCTGCGAAGTCCCGGAATTTCGCAACCCGTCCCGCCAACAGGGCGCTTGGCCAGTGCAGGGAGACGACTGCGTATGCCGGAGGCAGTCCGGCCGAAAGCTCGCGGAACGCGGTGGCGGCGACGTTCGCGTCATCCACGCAGACGCGGCCGGCGACACCATCGAGTTTCGAGTCCTTGGTGTTTGCGAAAACAACAGGCACATTACCGAAATGGGCAATTGGGACGTTCTCCGCAGCCCCATCGCAATCGTAGATGCAGCCGACGGGGCGAAGCCGCGCGACGAGCGCCGGAATGCTTCTCCGGCGCGAATGCACACGGTCGACTGCCACGACATCCCATCGCGCCGCCGCCGCATAGCGCCGGACACCGGCCAGCTTTCGCCGCTTCGTGGGGTCTTCATCGTTGTGGTTGAGGAAAAGGACGACGGCCTGCATGGTTGCGATTCTGTCACAGCCGCTCCACCTATCGAGCATCATTGACAGAAATGAAGCATAAATCAGACCTCTTCGCAGAGGATGCAGTCGCCGCCGCGGAAGACGAGGACGAGGCGGTGGAGGATGACGGAGCCGGTGGCTCCGTCGGTTGAAAGGTTGAGAGGTTGAAAAGTTGAAAGGTTGGTGGTTGGACTTTCGACTTTCGACGTTGGACTTCCTACTGGCCGCAGCCGCCACTTGGCGGCCAAGGCCGTGTCGGCGGAGTAGCGGTCGAGTTCGCGGATGGCTTCGGCCTTGATGGCGGCAAGGGCGTCGGGCGTCGGTTCGGGGTCGCCGGGCTTGAGGTATTTGAGTTCGATGATCGCAGCGTGGGCGATGTCGGGCCAGTCGAGCAGGCGCGGCTCCAGCGCGATGTCGTAAAAGCCGCCGCCCGCCTCGCCCTCGTGGTGCACGAAATAAGGCCCCGCCGCCGCGACCAGGAGCGCAACCATCGTGGATTGCACCGTCTTCTCGCCGTCGATGGAGTCGCGGACGCGGAAGTTCTCCTTCACGATTTCGGCAAGGATGTCCGTGAATTTTCGCCAGGTACCGTCGAAGGAAAAATCCACAAGGGCATCGTTGATCGCTAGGACGCGGCCGTCTATCTGGTGGATGTCCGCGTATGCGTCGGGGATCATCTTCGCGGCAAGTTGCTTCAAGGTTTCGTTCGGTATGCCGAAACGGGTCCTGCCGCGCTCACCGCCCGTAATCGTCGTGATCCCGAACCAGTAGAGAAGCGACGTAAAGTTCTCCTTCTGCGAAAGTTCCTTGGCCTGGAACGACTTGGCCAGACGCTCGGAAAGCGTTTCGGTCTCCATGAGGGTTTCCAGAACGCGGAAATTGCCGTTCAACCGGCGGTTCAGGGTGACCAGATGCCGGATCTTCGCGTAGTCCGTGCGCAAGTTTTCGTCGATGTAGTCCGACGGCCACTTGCCGGTGCGGACGAGTTTGTCGAAGAAGTTGAGGACGAGCGTCGTGTTGGCCACGGGCGTCGCGTCGGCGGCGCCGAAGCGGTAATTGTCGAACCAGTCAAGACAGACTTCCATGGCCTTACGCGCGTCAAAGCCGCACTGGGACGCATAGTAGTCGGCCATCGCGCAGAGGTCGTCGTGGCGGAAGCCGGTCAGGTCGTCAAAGACGGAATCGAGCGAGATGTTCGTGCCGATGTTGAAGCCGCTCGTCACGTCGTCCATCGTCACAGGCGAGACACCAGTGATGAAGAGGCGCTTCAGCGGTGCATCAAGCGATGTCGTGAGTGTTTTCAGTTCCGTGAAGAACTGCTTGAAGAATCCGTCCCCGTGGCAGAGGTCGGTGTAGGCCTTCAGTCCGCTCTCCGCGAGAATCGTGTTCGTGAAGTTGTCGTATTCGTCGACGATGGCATAGAGTTCCTGACCGCTTTCCTTGAGCCCCAACATGATTTCGGCGAGCTTCTTGCCTCCGTCCGGCGCGGCCAGAATGCGCTCCGAAACGCCTTCCCGCAACCGGCCTCTGTATTTTCTCGCGAAGAAATCGCACTGGCTGGATACTTTGTAGTCGAAATCGGACTGAACGCGGCTGACATCCTTGTCCACGGACGAGAAATCGAACCGAATGACCAGATACTTGTTGTGCTCCTCCGTCGGATTCGCGCCGATGTCCGTGCCGGCGAAAAGCTCCTCGAAGCGGCTCGCGCAGTCGATGTCGTAGTATGCCTCCAAGATGGAAGTCAGTAGCGACTTGCCGAACCGGCGTGGGCGCAGGAACAGTGCGTACCGGACCTTCTCCAGGTCGCGTATCTTCGCCGTCCGGTCCACAAACCAGGCGTTGGACTTGCGGATCTCGGCGTAGTCGGAGACCCCGTAGAGAATTGGGCGCAAATTGTCGGTGTTGTCGTTCATGCCTTCAATTCTACCATACTGCTTGGCGAAAGCCAAGAGAATGCGGGAACGGGAGCATGGCAGACGCGCCAAATGCGGGGCGCGCCTTTCGCGAGAGCGCCCGCCGAAGGGAGCGTACGCGAAGATCGGATCGTGTTGCCACGCCGGCTACGCCCCGCCGAGCGACGAACGGCGCGGGACAATTTGGGCGGGAAAGAGCACCTGGCGCGGCGGAAGCGTGTCGGCGACGTCGCGATAGGGCGGTTTGCGGTCGGCGGGCGTTTTTTCCATGTCGCGGTCCTTGTCGGTTGCGGCGTCGATGATAGCAAATCGCCAGTTGCGCCGCAACATTTCAGAACCAGAGCGAGAACCAATTTTCCGAATCGTCGAGGTTCGATACGGAGGCAAAGTCGGCGACGGGGATTTCGCGGGTTTCGCAGCCGCGCTCCAGGACGAGGATCCACGGCTGCGGGACTCCGGCGTTCGCAGTGGCGCGCGGTGCGGGTCGCAACGCGGCGGCGCGCCAGCCCTGCCCGCGCAGGGAGGAGGCGAAGAGCGTCTCTTCGCGCGAGGTGCCGGCGAGCCGACCTTTGGCCAGCACGAGCGGGCCGCGAAGGAGGCGCATTGCGGATTCGTGGCGCACGAGACCAGCCATGTCCGGGGTGTACCACTCCATGAAGTGGACGGTGTAGTCCGAGATTTCGTCATGTCCGTTCTGCGGCGAAGGCGGAAGGTCCTCTTCGGCCGGGGCGGTCCATTCGACAAGGCGCGGCGAGAGGTCGAAGCGCAGAAGCCAGGCGTTGTCGCCAGCCCTGCCTTCCACTTCGATCCAGCCGCCGTCAACCTTCAACTTTTCAACCTTCAACTTTTCAACCGGCGCAAGCCCGTCCTTCAACCTTTCAACGGACGGCGTAGCCGTCCAGCGCGGGATGCGGAGGCGGATTTTGCACGGAGCCGCGAGGGTCGCCTTGACCGTAATCGGGCCGTCGGCCCACGGGTAGCCGCCGAAGATTTCTACGCGGTCGCCACCGAGGGTCGCCGCGCCATCGGTGTAGAGCAGGACGCAGAGCGCTCCGTCGGCGGCGCGCGCGAATTGGCTTCCAGCATAGTCGAAGTAGGTGCGCATCATGTTGTCCGGGCAGCACTGGTGGAGCGTCATGCCGGTCTGCGCGGGTGCGGAAAGGTGGCGCGTGCCCAGCGAGCGCACGATTTGCGCGCCCCAGCGTCCGTCGCGATAAACCCCGGCCACAAAGGCGTTGAGGAACGCCACCTCGATGTAGTCCCCGTATTTAGCCTCGCCCCTGAGAAGCAGCAGTTCGC
>JAFWPM010000133.1 GCA_017509565.1 Kiritimatiellia bacterium
GACGAGCTTCTTGGGGGTTTCGAAGCGGTGTATGTCCTCGATGAAGGCGAACAGCGCGAAGGCGGCTATGGAGCGCACGCCTGGGATTTGCTGGAGACGGATCATCATGCCGTTGCGGAAGACCTCGCCGTCAATGGCCCTTTCCCTTTCGTCGCAAAGGGCGTTGGCGCGCTCCCAGTCGCCGACGAGGCCGGCGGCCCGCCTCAGCACTGGCTCCGACCACCCGCGCGCCTTGCCCTCGGCAAGCAGGTCCCGGCACCTCTTCTTGCCGATCTTCCTGTCCACGTCGAGGCCATGGCGGCTGCAGAACGACCAAATCCTGTTCGCGGCCCTGGTGGAGTCCTTCTTGGCGTCCCGGTAGGCGAAGAAGGTCTCGCGCATGTCCGTGCCCGACGGCGTCGGGGTGAACACAGCCCGGAACTCTGGGCCGTAGCGGAGATAGACCCTCGCGAGGTTCTCCGCGTCGATGCGGTCGTTGATCCTGTCCTGCCGCGAAAGCCCGCTCAGGACATCGGAGCAGAGCTGCTTCGCGCTCCACCCTGCAGCGCCCAGCCTCCGCACTATGCTCACGCTGTTCGTGGACGCCTCCAGAACCGTCAGAACCCCATGCGGCATCTGGCTGGCGTATGTGGCTTCGAGCGCGTCAAGCGTCGTGGCGCTTGTCTTCACCCTGACGATCTTCCCGCCCTCCTTGCGCATGTGGCAGAGCGAAATCTTCCTGCTGTGCGCGTCCATGCCGATCACTTCGGCGATTTGACTTGTGTCTTCCATTTCGCTATCCTAAAAATGCTGCCTCGAATCGGAGTAGGCGGTTGCTGCGTGAAGCATACATCTATACGGGGTCTTGCGCCCCAGGCAGGTGGTTTCCGCCGGCATCCAAACAGAGTAACGGGCAGTTGGCCCAGGCGCCTCATCGGATGTCTCCCACGCGGACAGCAAGTGATTCGCCATTTCACCTGCTTCCCGTATCATACTCCGATTCGAGACAGACTTCAAGACCCCTTGCATGATTTTTCTTCGAAAACCACATTACCAACAGAGAACATTGGAAAAAGGCTTTTGACACCTTTGAAATCGCATACGAGGCTTTCACCCAAAAGGTGCATTGTGGAACCCATGTGCATCCATAAAACCATCAATCCCTGTGCCGTCGTGCCTCTGTGTGAGAAAGTCCGTTCGGGTCAACTGCGATTTTTGCGTTCAAGAACGATGACAAGATTTAGTTGCATCCGCGATTATTGAGGTCGTAATTTAGGTTCGTCGCTTTCCCCTTGACCGTGTGGCATGCATGTATGCATAATGTGCATTGGACTTTTTCATAGGAGGAAAACGACCATGGACTTCAATTCTACCGTCAAAGGCTCGCTGCTGGAGGGCTTCTACCCCGCCGGCTGGAACATGAGGAAAATAGACGCCTGCTGCGCCCACGCGCCGGAGGAGATCTGCGAAAGGCAGAAATTCTGGAACAGGGACTTCAAACCAGTCCCGTGCCGCGACCTCGCCGAATTCGAGGTCAAGATGGGCCACGAGATCGCACTTGAAGTCCGCAGGGCCGCCGAGGAGGGCCGCAAGCTCGCGCTGATCCTGCCCGTCGGGCCGATGGGGATGTACAGGTGGGCCGTCTATTTCCTGAAGGAGTGGGGCGTCGGCTGCGGCCACGTCTGGTGCTTCAACATGGACGAATGGGCCGACGCCAGGGGCAACACGATCATCGGCGAGGCGTCGTTCCAGAGCGCAATGGAGCAGGCATTCTACAACCCGCTCGGCGAACTGACCGTCCCGGTCGGGCACCGCAACTTCGCCACGCGCCGCAACCTCCCGACCTATCCCGCCAAGATCGCGGCCCTCCGCGCGGAGGGCGCGCGGCTGGTCCTGGTCTACGGCATCGGGCGGATGTGCCATATCGCCTTCTGGGAGCCGATGATCGGCGGCGAGTTCAAGTCCGATCGCGAATGGCTCGCGCAGGAATACCGCGTGGCCGTTCAGCTTCACCCGCTCACCATCGAGCAGAACTCCATCACGTCGTTCAAGAGCCGCACGACGCTAGTCCCATGCCGCGCCAACACGATAGGCCCCGGCATCATGTTCAAGGCCGACCGCGCCATCGGCGGCGCCGACGGCGCCCTCGGGCGCGGGATGCAGTGGCAGGGCATGTCGCTCTGGACCACGCTGCGCCATGGCCCCTCGCGCTGGATCACGTCGTCGTGGATTCCGACCCTCCCGGGCCGACTATTCTTTCTGAAGGAACTCGCGGGGCCGCTCGCCCCCGAAGCGAACTGACGCGGCCGGTTTCCGGCGAACCTTCCAACTTCCCAACCTTTCCAACCTTTCAACAGATTACCATGAACGTATTGGCAATTGGCTGCCATCCGGACGACATCGAAATCGCCTGCGCCGGGACTCTCGCGAAGTGCGTGAAGCGCGGCGACCGTGTCGTCGCCGCCCACCTCTGCACCGGCTCGCTGGGCCACGTCGAAATCCCGCCGGAGAAGCTCGTCCCGATGCGCGCCGCAGAGGCGCGCGCCGCCGGAGCGCTCGCCGGCATCGAGGTGCTCGACGGCTTCTTCGGCGACCTCGACATCTTCGCCGACAACGCCGAAAGCCGCTCCAAAGTCGTGGAGGTCATACAGTACGCGCAACCCGACTTCATAATCACGCACAACCCCGACGACTACATGCCCGACCACGTGGCGACATCGAAGCTCGTCTTCGACGCCGCCTTCACCGCCACGCTCCCGAACTGGCCGTCGAAGACCGGGAAGGCCGCCGCGCTCGCCCCGATCTTCTACATGGACACCCTGGCCGGCGTGAACTTCATCCCGGAGGAATACGTGGACATCTCGGATGAGATCGACCTCAAGATCAGGATGCTCGAATGCCACCACTCGCAGCTCGACTGGATGCGGGAGCACGACGGCATAGACTTCGCCGACATGGTGCGCACGTGCAGCCGCTACCGCGGCTACCAGTGCGGCGCCGGATACGCCGAGGGCTTCCGCCACTGCCGCGCCTACCTGCGCGGCGCGACAAGCCGTCTCCTGCCGTAGGGGGAAGACATGTCGTTCATTGACTGGCTCATTCTCGTCGTGCCCGTGGCCATCGTGATGGGCATGGGATTCTACACACGCCGCTATGTGCGCGGCGTTTCCGACTTTCTCTCGGCGGGGCGCCTCTGCGGGCGCTACGTCATCTGCATGGGCGACGTCGCGAACGCGCTCTCCGTCATAGGGCTGGTCACCTTCATCGAAATCCAATACAAGACTGGCTTCTCGGTCGGATTCTGGAGCAGCGTCCTCGTGCCGCTCTCGACAGTTCTCTCACTCACCGGCTTCTGCTCCTACCGCTTCCGCGCCACGCGCGCGATGAGCCTCGGGCAGTTTCTGGAGATGCGCTATAGCCGGCGGTTCCGCATCTTCGCCGCCTCCCTGCGATCCCTCGCGGAAATTATCGCCAACATGATCATGCCCGCGCTGGCAGCCCGGTTCTTCATCCAGATGCTCGACCTGCCGGCGGCCTTCTCCTTCTGCGGCCTCGAAATAGCGACATTCCCGGCGCTCATGGTGGCCTTCCTCTCCCTCGCCGTCACGCTCATCTGCTGCGGCGGCACACTCGCCCTCGTCGTCACGGACACTGTCCAGGGAATGATCCTCTACCCGATCATCGCGTGCTTCGTCATCTTCCTCTTCGCGAAATTCTCCTTCTCGGATGAGATCCTGCCAGTGATGATGGACCGGGTTCCCGGCGAAAGCTTCCTCAACCCCTACGACATCTCGAAACTCCGGGACTTCAACCTCTTCACCGTTGTCATCGTCGCCGCCTACAACATGATCGTCAACCGCGCCAACTGGATCGGCGCCGGCTACACCACAGCCGCAAAGACCCCGCATGAGCAGAAGATGGCCGACATCCTGGGCGGCTGGCGCTGGGCCATCATATCCGTCTTCTACGTCCTCGTCGCATGCTCCCTCATCACCTTCCTCAACCACAGGGACTTCGCGCGGCAGGCCCACGCCGTGCGCCAGAATCTGGCCATGCGGGTGGCCGACGATGTTCTCAGGGATGACCCCGCGGCGCGCGATGCCGTCCGTTCCGCCGTCGCCGAACTCCCCGTCATCGTCCACGAAATCGGCACCGATCCGCCGCTCTCCCAGGCAGACAACCCCGACACCCAGTTCCTCGACGTGGTGCATCAGGCGTTGCTAAACCTCGCCGCTCGCGGAGAAGCCGCGGGGATGCGGGTGGCGGGCGACGAGGGCGGAGTCGCGGAAAGCCCGTCGCCTGTCACCGGTCACCCGCCACATGGCGCAGAAGGCGCCATCGGCCGCGCCAACGACCGGTTCCAGCAGTGCCGCACCCTTTTCAACCAGCTCAACCTCTCCGCCACGCTCCGCGCCCTGCTTCCGCCGGGACTCTTCGGCCTCTTCGTGCTGCTCCTTTTCCTCGCGATGCTCTCGACCGACGACACGCGCATCTACAGCGCGGCGCTGACAATCGCGCAGGACGTGGTACTGCCGCTCAGGAAGAAGCCCTTCACGCCGCAGGGGCACGTCTGGATGATCCGCATCGTCGCCATCCTGATCGGCGTGTTCTTCCTCTTCGGCTCGTATTTCATGAAGCAGCTCGACTACCTGCAGATGTTCGTCACGCTCGCCTGCTCAATGTGGGTAAGCGGCGCCGGGCCGGTGATGCTCTTCGGACTCTATTCGCGCATAGGCACGACGGCCGCCGCGTGGACATCCCTCGTCACCAGCACAATTTCGAGCATCGGCTTCGTCCTCGTCCAGCGCAACTGGGCAGACGTCGTCTATCCCGCCCTAGTCCGCGCCGGACTCATGGAGCGGTGCGACAGGATTTTGCGCGCTCTCTCCGTCCCGTTCGACCCCTGGATAGTCTGGAAGATGGACCCCGTTAAGTGCCCCGTCAACACGATCGAGTTCACCTTCTTCCTCTCCGTATTCTGCCTCGCGCTCTATGCCATAGTGTCCAAACTCACCTGCAAGGAGCCCTTCAACCTTGACCGCATGCTCCACCGGGGCGAATACGCGCTGGAGTCCGAAGGTCGGCGGGTCGAAGGCCCCGCACATGTGACTGCCCCCATTCGCCTTTGGCGCGGCATCAGGGCCGTCCCCAAGGCGCTCATCGGCATCACGCCCGAATATTCCCGCGGCGACAAGTGGATCGCCTGGGGCGTGTTCGCCCACAACTTCATCTACGGCTTCTGCCTTTGCTTCCTGGCGACGGTCGTCTGGAACGGCTTCCACCGCTGGCCCATCCGGTGGTGGGGCGGCTACTTCCTCGTCAGGCATTTTGCGGTGCCGTGCCTCATCGCCGTCTTCAGCACCGTCTGGTTCGGCGTCGGCGGCTTCCTGGGGCTGCGGCAGCTCTTCCGCGACCTCGCGAACCGCGGCGAAATCGACCCCGACGACGACGGCCGTGTCGTGTAGGAGGCGGCTAGGGCGAAGGTCGGTAATGGGCTGTCGAGGGTCGGAGTTTTTCCTTTGACAGGATTGACATGATTCGCAAGGTCGCAGTCCCAAAATTTTGACACAAAGGATACAAAGGGTCATAGAGACTCGTATGTCAACATATTGTGTGTCCCTTTATGCGCACTTTATGCGCAACCTAATGAAGAAGGAAGAAGTGTTTCGCGAAATGTCAGCCATGCTGAACGCAGGAAAACAACGGCAATGACTGTCGAAAGGACGGCCAGATCAAAAAACGCTCTGGCGACGAAGCCTGATCCGTCGGCTGGCCGTCGTCATATCAAGCGGCTGGACGTTTAGCGAGTCGTGTGCGCAGGCAATGGTGCCGATAGGAAAGATATCGGACACGCTAAAACCCTTCAAGCGGACGGCCCTTGTCCTTCTCCTTCTTCAGACTCTGTTTGTAGGCTTCAGCCCAGGATGTAATGGCCTTCGCCGCATCTGGGTTAATTAGCAAAAGGCCCTTGAATGTCCCTGTTCCAATTTTGAAGGCGAAAATCCGATCCCCGCTCCGCCGATAGGGTTTCATCCATCCATAAGTTGGAAAATTGTCGAACAATGCCTGACACTTGTGATCTGGTGCATGTAAATGCGCGATTCTCCCCGCGTCTACAGAGCTGTAAAAGGCCGCTGCGGCCTTTTCCGCAATCGCCATGATATCCTTCCAGTCTTTTTTGGCCGGAACTTTGCCTTTGGATGGGGAGTCAACACGACTTGACCTAAAAGAAGACCCATTTTCTTCAATTTCCTGGCAGAATGGCGGTTGCAAGCCCCTCAGTCGCCTGTTTAGGGGCATTTGGAGGGGCCGCCAAGCGGTGGCGGGGCGTTTCACCATGCCAGGCAAGGCTCTTGTTATTTTTCGGCTTGGGACTTGCGCCCGGACTTCAGTGCCTGCGCCAGATATTTGCCGGTTACGCAGCCTGGGGCCGCGGCCACTTCCTCCGGAGTTCCGGCGGCGACGATGCGCCCGCCTGATTCGCCTCCGCCGGGGCCCATGTCGATCACATAGTCCGAGTTCGCGATCATGTCGAGGTCATGCTCGATTACCACCACGGTCGCGCCGGCGCCGACGAGGCGGTCGAACACGCCGAGGAGAACCTGTACGTCGAGCGGGTGGAGCCCGATGGTCGGTTCGTCGAATACGAATACGCTGTCCCCCTGGCTTCTGCCCATTTCGCTGGCGAGTTTAAGGCGCTGGGCTTCGCCGCCTGAAAGCGCCGGGGTGTCCTCGCCTAGCGTGAGGTAGCCGAGTCCGAGACCATCGAGGACAGCCAGTTTAGAGCGGATGCCCGGATGTCCCGCGAAGACGCGCATGGCGTCGTGGACCGTCATGTTCATGAACTCTGGAAGCGAAAAGGCGCGGGTGGCCCCCTTGGGCGTCCAGGTGATGCGCGCGGCTTCCGCGCCGTAGCGGCCACCGCGGCAGTCGGGGCAGGGGATGGTTACATCCGGGAGGAATTGGACGTCGAGTGAAATCTGGCCTGTGCCGTCGCAGGTGGTGCAGCGCAGCGAGCCGGTGTTGTAGGAGAAGGCCCCGGCTCCGAGTTTGCGCGCCTTCGCCTCGCGCGTCTGGGCGAATGCCTTCCTCAGGTCGTCAAGGACACCGCTGTAAGTCGCGACCGTCGAGCGGATGTTGATGCCAATCGGCGAGGCGTCGATAAGGCTTGCGCGGCGGATCCCCTGCGCGTCTATCCGCCTGACGTGGTCCGGGAGGCGCCGGCCCTCGCACTGTGCGGAAATGCCGGGCACCAGGCTTTCAAGCACCATGGTGGTCTTGCCGGACCCGGAGACGCCGGTGACCGCGACGAGCCGCCCCTTGGGGATTTTCACGTCAAGCGCCTTTACGGTGTGTATCGGGGCCGTCGCCATGCTGATGCGGCCGAGCGAGAACATTTCTGAAGACGCGGCGCGCTTCCTCGTCAGGACATTCGCCATGCCGGAAATGAAGGGCCCGATCTTTGATGATGGAGCCTTCGCCACTTCGGCGGGGGTGCCCTGCGCAAGCAGCGTCCCGCCGTCGCTTCCTGCAAGCGGCCCCAATTCAATGACATGGTCGGCGCGGGCTACGACGCGCACGTCGTGGTCGACAAGGAGGACCGAGTTGCCGTCTGAGACCAGGCTGTCCACCACTCCCATCAGACCGTCGATGTTCGACGGGTGGAGCCCGATGCTTGGCTCGTCGAGTACATAGAGGACGCCGGTCGTTTCATTGCGCACGGCGCGGGCGAGCTGGACGCGCTGGCGCTCGCCTGTGGACAGTGTGGAGCTGGCTCGGTCGAGCGAAAGGTAGCCAAGTCCGAGGTCTTTGAGCCGGCGGGCGTTCCCCAAAAGGGATGCGACTATGCTGTTCGCCATCGGGCGCATCTCTGCGGGGAGTGTCGCCGCGACGCCCTTGGCCCACGGCACGAGGTCGTCCAGCGTCATGGCGGTCGCCTCGGCGAGGTCCCTCCCGGCAAGCGTGGGCATGCGCGCTGCCGCGCTCAGGCGTGTCCCGCCGCAATCCGGGCATACGGTCTCGTGCAGGAACTTCTCAACCCGCTTCATGCCCTTTTCGTCCTTGACGTGGGCCAGGGCATTCTCGACGGAGTAGATTGCGTTGAAGAAGGTGAAGTCCATTTCGCCCGACTCGCCAGTCTTCATTTGGTAGACCATGTGGTGCTTCTCCGGCGGGCCGTGGAGGACGATGTCCCGCTCCTTGTCCGTAAGGTCGCGCCACGGGACGTCCGTGCGTACGCCCATGTCGCGGGCGATGTCCTTCATCAGGGACCATATCAGCGTCTGCCACGGAAGCACTGCGCCTTCGTCGATTGTAAGCGATTCGTCCGGCACCAGTGACGCCACGTTCACGGAGCGGTTGACGCCGGTTCCTGAGCAGGTCGGGCAGGCGCCTTCGGAATTGAAGGCCAGGGCTTCGGCGCCGGGACCGTAGAATCCGGCACCACAGACGGGGCACTTCGTTTCCTTCATGAGGGCGACGTCCATGTTGGGCGGGCAGTGGTGGCCGTTGGGGCAGACATGGCTGCCGAGCCGCGAGAACATCAGCCGCAGTGAGTTCAGCAGCTCCGTCGAAGTCCCGAAGGTGCTGCGGACGCCCGGTATCCCGGGCCTCTGGTGCAGGGCCAGGGCCGCCGGGACATGGCGGACCTCGTCAACATCCGCCCTTGCGGTCTGCGAGATGCGCCGGCGCGTGTATGTCGAGAGCGCTTCAAGGTAGCGCCGTGAACCCTCGGCGTAGAGGGTGCCGAGCGCCAGCGAAGACTTCCCCGACCCCGAAACGCCAGCCACGGCTACGAGCTTCCCGAGTGGGATGTCAACATCTATGTTTTTAAGATTGTGGACGCGTGCCCCCCTGACGTTGATTTCATTTGGTGCCATGCGCGTGGCGGGGAATGTTCCTGTCATCTCGCTAATTTCTTCGCGTTTGTTCATTTGCTCTCCAAAATCAAAGAGCTGTTGCGCTAGCCAATGATTAGTTCGGCCGCGTAGGCGACGGCAGTCGCGACGAGGGCAACAGACGGGAGCGACTTCCCTGCATAGCCGAGGGCAAGCGCAGTGACGGCGCCGGCCACAGAGGGTATTTGCGGAACGCCCGGGTAGGCTGAGTCGCCGACTGCGTAGAAAATTTCCGGAATTATCATCGCGGACAGAAGCGCGTATGGAAGGGCGTCCAGAAATGCCGCCAGCCGCGGATTGGAGAATGGTCGCCTGAATAGGACCATCGGCACGGCCCGCAGGACGTATGTTATAGACGCCGTTGCCAGAATCAGTGCAAGGATTGTCCGGCGTTCCATGCTACGCCCCCCCCTCTTCGCCGGCTTTTTTCGGGAAAAGTGCCGCTGCGGCGCCCGCCGCCAGGAGGCCGGCGCCAAGCGTCACCCAGCCAGGATCTAGCCGGCATGGCAACGCCCGCAGTGTTAGGCTTGCCGCAACAGCCAGAACGATTGCGACCCTTGTCCGTTTTGATTCGCGGAAGGCCGGAAACACTATTGCCGCGAACATTGCCGGCATAGACATGCCAAGGGCTTTCAGGAGAAGAGGCGGCAGTAGCGACTGGGTTCCGGGGTTGGCGCCGAGGATGGTTCCCCCGACCCATCCGCTCCAGGAGCAGAAGAGTAGGCCGGCCATGTATTCAAAGCCAAGGGGCGGATTCTGGCGCAGGGAAATGCCGACATCCTCGTCGGTGTCGGCCATGGCGACCACAAGGCGGCGCCATAATGGCATGCCGGGGTCCAGGCGCTGGCCGACCGCGATGGCCATAGGAAAGTAGCGGAGGTTGATGGCGACAGTCCCTGCGATTATCGCGGCGGCGGAACTTCCCGCCGAAATGAGTTCAAGCAGGATGAACTGCCCTGTGCCGGAAAGGGAAATCGCGCTCGCCAGGACTGGAAGCGTCGCCGACTTCCATGCCGGAGCGGACGCTATGCCGAAGGTGAACCCCACTGCCAAATATCCTAGGAAAACAGGTAGCGCGTCTACCAGCCCTTTTCGAAATGAATTCATGACCCTTCCAGTATACCATAGTCGGCGTCTCTGGGGTATTGACAACCGAGCCTTTTCGGCGTAAACTATTAACAACTGAAGGGAGACACCCTTCATTATGGTAAACACATGCGGCTCACGAAGGGCCACCCTTCAAATGGAGGCAATAACACATGAGGCGGGCGAGAGTAAAGGTTGACGGCGAGGCATACTACCACGTGATGAGCAGGTGC
>JAFWPM010000134.1 GCA_017509565.1 Kiritimatiellia bacterium
GCCGCGCCAACCCCGAACATGACTCCGCCGCGCGGACGCACGATGCGCCGCGCGGGATCGACCGGCGGGCCGTCCCCCGCCGCGCCCGCCGCCTGGATGCCGGAAACTGTGAACGAGCGGTCCTTTTCGGACTTGCCCAGGAAAAAGAGCAGCTGCGAAACGCGCGACTGGTCGAATGTGCGATCCGAGGGCTTGAAGCCGTTTTCGTAGCCGAAAACCACCTGGACAGTCTTCGCCTCGCGGGGCTTCAGGAAAACGCTTTCCGAATTCCAGGGCTTCCTGCGCCAGTCGCCGGGATTGTCCACGCGCAGCGTAAGGTGGAGCGGCGAATCGCACGAATTCGAGACTAGCGCCTCCACGCGCCCCCACGGGGAAAGGTCCCAGGCGGAGCCTTCGGACGGGACGAGCCCGATTCCCGGCCATCCTGCCGGACCACCCGGCACGAAGACGGAGATCGCGCCGGCGCCAGCCTCCGCGACCACGCCGTCATTTGCGGGCGCGAAGCGCGAAGCGCTGCGCGCGGCATCCGCCTCCCAGAGAGCCTTCGGCGCGATCGCGGGCCCCTGCGCGAACGCCGCCGCGGCGGCAAAAACTAAAAACAACCTAAATGCGTTCATGGCGTAGTTGCGAAATCGCGCGGCGTGACGAACTCCCAGCCGTCGGCGAGAAGCTGGTCAACGATTTTATTGAAGGCGGCGAAGCTCGCGTCGTTCCACATGTCCAGGTGGCCCTGGATCACGGCGCAGTCGTCAAGGCGGTGCCAGGCGTTGTTTGCGTGGTTTGTGTTCTTTATGGCTAAAAAATTGGCAGGTTGGTGCCCCGGTTTTAACGGTGGCGCCAATCCTGCCAAAGGCCAGAATCAGCGGAATACCAAGACCGTTGCCTGCTGCCCGCCGACGACGAGACTGCCAGTGCCGGGCGTGGCGACGGCCGTGCCATCCTCGTTCAGCGTCGCGGAGGAATCCTCGAACCACGTCCAGCCGCGCGCAAGCGCGTCGGCGAGAGTGTAGGTGCCGCTCTCGGCGACAATGGTGCTGCCATGCGAATCGACGACCGAATCGACTGTGAGCTTGCAGCCGGCCAAATCGACGTGGGCGAGCGAGTCTGTCTCTGTGCGGACTTCAAGGGTGGCGAAGCGCAGGGATGAGAGCAGGCGTATGCGGGCGTTGCTCGCGGCGTAGAGCGTGGCGTCCTTGAAGGCGGCTTTGGTCGCGGCCGCGTCGTCGCCGGGAATCGGCGTGTAGGCGCGGACGTATGGTCCGAGGTCGTAGTAGGTGCCTTTGGACCAGCTGTCCACGGCGTTGCGGACGAGGAGCGTCTTGTCGGTGCCGGACTGCAGCCAGACCGTGCCGGCGGCGCCTTCCCAGTAGGGCTGGTTCTCGCGCTTCCAGTAGTCGGGGGCGCGGGAGCCGTTCGCGGAGGCCGTCGTCGCCAAGGCGGCGTTCGCCCCGATCGCGACGAGCGCCACGCGCCCGCCGGAGGCGGCGGCCTGCTGCTCAGACCCTGACGGGGCCGAGGCGTTGGCCGTGAACTGGCCGTCGCCGATGATCTCCGCCGCGCGGACATAGATGGAGCCGCCAGCGCCGCCGGCGACCTGCGACCCCGACTGGCCATTGGCAATCACGCGACCTGCGTTGGTGAAGGTTCCACCAACAACGATGTGGAGTGCGCCGCCGCCGTGTCCTTCCGAGACGTCCACGTCCGTCCCGTTGTTTCCGCGGGCCGAGCCCTTTCCGGTCGTGACGGGTTCGAGGATCGACCCGAAGGGCACGAGCAGCGGATCGGATACGGCGTCGTGCATCTGGTTCGTGGCCGTGATAACATAGCCGGCGTGGATGCCGCGCGCGTGGAAGCCGCCGCCCGTCCAGAAGCCGCGGCCGCGGCCCTGAGCGGAGATGTTGACGCCGGAGCCAACGGTGAAGTCGCCGCCTACCGCGACGTTGAGCCAGTAGCGCTCGACTGGCGCGGCCGCCCCGGCGGTCTTGACGGAGTCGCCCTGCACGGGGTGGACCCACGCGCCGCCGAGGACCGAAACGTCGCCGGAGACGGTGAAGAGGTTGAAGCCCGCGTCGACGTCGGCGCCTTCGTAGGTGATCGGGAATGTGACGAGACCGTTGTAGTCGGCTGTCTGCGTCCAGGAGGCGACTTCGTGCGTCGCGGCGGCGTCCCAGGTGAGGTTGCGGCTGCTCCACGCGCCGAGGAGGATGTTGTCGGTCGCGACGGGGGCGCGGCCGAGGCTCCAGTTGGCGTCGGACGAGGCGTTGCCGTCGTAGGTCGCGACCCAGACATTGTAGTCCGAGGGAATCGCGTAGTCGAGGAGCGTGAGGGCGGCCGTGTTGCCGACGCCGCCGTAGAGGCCGGAGCCGGCGAGGACGGAGAGCGTCAGGGTCGCGTCGGCCTTGAGCGCCGCGTCGTTGAGGGGCGTGATTGGCACCGACACCGTCGATTCGCCGGCGGCGAAGGTCGCCGTTCCGGATGGCGCCTGGTAGGAGACGCCCGCCGTGGCGGTGGCGGACGAGACGTCGTAGGCGACGGTGAGCGGGAGCGTGGCGTCGCCGGGACGGGAGAGGACAAACGAGCCGGCGACGAGGCCTTCCTCGTTCGCGTCGGCGCCCTTGGCGGCGGCAATGTCACCCACGAGGAAGATTTCGTCCGACGTGCGGCGCGCGGAGGCGCCGGACGGGGCCGTCGCCACGACGGACGCGGCGTAGGTGCCGGCGGCTTCCGTGCCGGCGCTCGTCCACGACAGGGCGTAGGTGTCGGCGCCGGCGGTGGCGGTCCACGTCGTGGACCAGAGCGTCGTGTTGCCGAACACGACGGCGAGGCCGTAGGCGTTTCCGGCGACGCCGCCGATGGTGGCCGTCACCGTGTAGGTGCCGTCCTGGTTGCGGACGACGGCGGGGCCGGCGGAGATGTCCGGGGTGTCCTGGGCGGCGTTCTGCACGGCGCCGTAGGAGACGTAGCCGGAAGTCACGACCTGCTCGTATTCGGCCTGGAGGTAGTCGGCCGCCGGGACGCCGTTGTAGATGCGTATTTCGTCCGCGTAGCCGGTGAGCGGACTGTATTTGTTGTTGTCCGCCGCATAGCCGCCGAAGGCCACGCCCTGGGCGCCCGCCGTGCCGGGCGTGGCGACGGAGCCGGACACGGACTGGTCGTTGATGATCATCCGGCCGGCCGTGCCGTCGATCGTCGCGGCGACGAAGTTCCACGACTGGTTTTTGAGAATCTGGTAGAGCACGGTGTTCGCGCCGACCTGCGTCGAAGAGCCGTTTCCGCGAAGGATCACGCCCGTGCCGGAAATGCCCATGTATTCGAAGCCGTCGTCGCCGTAGGCGACCTTGTTCGAGAAGAAACGGACCGACGGCGTGGCCGACGTGGACCGGACCCACGCCGACACGGCGAAGCGCGACACGGACGAGAGCGCCGCGAGCGGGTTCTTGTCGCGGGTGCCAAGCTTGAAGCGGGTCCCCTGCTCCGTGTTCGCGTTGTAGAAGGCGCTGCCGAGGTGGTCGGCCCAGTCGGCGGAGAGCGTGTAGCCGCCCGTCGCGGGCAGGGGCGAGACCGGATAGTCGCCGCCGGTGGCGCTCGTCCAGCCGTTGCCGTGGTAGACGGCGACGTAGTTCGCCCAGACGGCGGTGGGGTCGTTGGCGTCGGGGGCGTCGCTGCCGTAGCGCATCGTGAGGACGTCGCCTTTGGCGAGCGACGGCACCTTGACCCAGACGAGCGACTCGCCGGTTTCGTTCCATGTGTCCACTTCATAGGCGAGACCCGTGCCGTCGGCCGTCTCGAAGCGGAGGTCCGAACCGTTGGAGCCCTGGAAGTCCTCGTAGGAGAAGCCGGTGATGGTGGATTCCGAGAGGCGCACGAGCAGCGGGAAGTCCACGAGCGTGACGCCTTCGGGGACGCCGCCGACGGTGATTTCAAGCGTCTTGTCGTAGGTCGCGCCGAACGCGGTCGCGGCGAGGAGCGCCAGGCCGGTCATGGCGGCGCGGAGTATGCGTAGTGTTGTTTTCATGGGTTGTGTCCTTTGTGTTCTTTGTGGCTAAAATGGTTCAGCGTATCTCCACGGCACTCAAGTCGGCGTCGATTGGCAGGTTGCGGCCCCAGTGGCCGGGAATGAACTGCAATTCTGCGCCGATGCCCTTGCCGTCGAGGTTGATTTCGCCATCGGGGAGCGGTATGTCGACTTCCACGACTGGGCGCTCCGGCGTCGCAAGGAAGCACCCGGGCTGGTTGTTGTCGGCCCCGAACTTGACGTCGCCAAGGCCGGGGACGCGGAAATAGCCCTTGACAAGAACGGAGGTGCCGTTTTTTGCCGTGAGCGAGAAGTGCAGCGAGCGGCCCTTGGCTGAAGTCTTCGGGTTGCCGGACTTCCAGGCGGCCCACGAGCGGCGCGCCTCAAGGCCGCGGTCGGCCCAAAACTGCTGATGAATCATGTTGCCGCCGGCGCCATGAGTGTCGATGTGCAGCGAGCCATCGGGCGCGCAGGTGAAGAACTTCAGCGCGGCCCCGTTGCCGTTGACGTTGCCGTAGCCCATCGTCTGGCCCCAGACGCCGGAGTAGTTGTCCGGGCCGCCGACGGCCCAGCGCAGCACGACGTCGCCCGCCGCGCCCGGCTTGGGCGGCTGGTTCCGCTCCTCGACGGCGGCGAGCCACTTGCCGAAAGTCGCGTCGTCGAGCCTGCCGTGCCACGCGGCGAGGAAGGTGTCGGCCAGCTCTGGCTTGGTCCACTCGGCGGTCCTGCGGTCGATGAGGCCCATGTCCCAGTCGCCGCCGTTTTCCCAGACGATGATCGGGAAGCCGTGGCGCCTGGCCGTTTCGGCGTAATGGCGCGCCCACTTCATGCGTTCGGCATCGTTAGGGACATAGTGCAGCGCGTCCATCCAGCGGCGCTGGGCGTTGACTTCGCCGAGGACGAGCGGGACGCCCTTGTCGGTGAAGTACTTGTCGAAAAGCGGGAAGAAGAGCGCGAAGCGCTGCTGCGCGTGGGCGGGGTCGTGCTTCTTGCGGTCGCCCCAGATGCAGAAGTCGCCCGGTTCGTAGCAGTGGATGTCGGCGATGACGCGGCCGGAACCCGGTTCCGGGTCGCGCCATCCGGCGCATGTCGCCTCCTGGAAGCCGGCGGCGTAGGTCGGGACCATGAGGTAGCGCTTAACATTGTTGCCACCAGTGGAGCGCACGGCCTGGACGAAGATTTCCGCCCAGCGGTTCACCGTGTCGAAATACTCCCTGCGGCCGGTCCAGTCGTCCTTGCCCTTCTGGCTGCCGTCCGGCCCGGCCCACTTGCGGACCTTGCGCGGCTCGTTGAACGCCTCGAAAATGAGTTTTTCGCCGGCGCCGCCGAGGGCGGTCGCGATCTGCGTCCAGAGGTCGCGCAGCATTTCACCGGCCTCCCCCTCGTGTTCCCCGTCGATTGCCAGCCAGCCGAAGGGGGGTCCGTCGCCGCCGCTTTCGTGGTGGGTGTTCACGATCGTGACAAGCCCTTCGGCGAGGCACCATCCGACCACCTCCTTCACGCGGGCAAGGAAGGCGGGCTCGATCGGGTGGCCGGGGGCGTCGTGGTCGAAGCGCCGCGACCAGGTGACGGGGACGCGCACCGTGTCGAAGCCCCTGGCCCTGTAGGCGCGGATGAGGTCGCGCGTGATCTTCGGGTTGCCCCATTCGGTCTCGTTGCCGCTCGGGACGTCGAGCGTGTTGCCGATGTTGATGCCGACGTGGATTTCGTCGCGCACGAACTCGGCCGCGCTGCGCGAAAAAGGCTCCGGCGCGGAAAGGCCAACGGCGGTGGCAAAAGCCGCCGCCAGGCAAACCAATTTTCCATCCAACTTTACCATAATATCCCCGTAATACAAATTCACAACAATATTATCTGTTTTACAGCGACTTGTCAAGTTTTATTTATACATGTATAATCGCGACGCCGGCGTGGTGAATCGTTCAGAGGCGCGGAGATTGTTTGGACAGAATGAACAGGATTAACAGGATGAGTGGCAATCTTGTTAACCTTGTTGATTCTGTCAAAAGAAAAAGTTCCGACATTCGACAGCCGACATCCGACAACCCATTACCGACTTTCGACCTTCGCCCTTCAAACCTTGGACGGGTGATTTTTACGCAGAGAGCAGAGTCGCAGGGAAGCAGGTTTTTTTGGACAGGATTAACAGGATTGGCAGGATGAATGGTAATCCTGTTAATCCTGTCAATCCTGTCAAGGAAAGTCCCGACCTTCGACCTTCGACCTTTTTAACGCCGAGAGGCGGCGGCCCTCTACTTGCGGTGCCGTCCGACAAACCTGGCGAAGCGCGCCATGGCCTCCTCCAGCTGCCCCATGCCCGTCGCGTAGGAGCAGCGGACGAAACCCTCGCCGCACGCGCCGAAGGCGTTGCCCGGGACGCAGGCGACGGCCTCCTCGTCGAGCAGGCCCATCGCGAAGTCGTAGGACGAAAGCCCCGTGGAGACGATTGAGGGGAAGGCGTAGAAGGCACCCTGCGGGCGGACGCACGGGATATCCATCCTTGCGAAGGCGTCGCTGATGAAATTCCGCCGCGCATGGTAGGAGTCAAGCATGGCCTGCGTGTCGGCGGCGCCGTTTTCAAGGGCCTCGACCGCGGCGTGCTGGCACACCGTCGGCGCGCACATTATGGCGTACTGGTGGATTTTCATCGCCGCCTCGACGAGTTCGCGGGGCGCGCAGACAAAGCCGAGCCTGAAGCCCGTCATGGCCCACGCCTTCGAGAACCCGCTCAGGAACACGGCGCGGTCGCGAATCCCGGGGATTGTCATCGGCGAAACCCGCTCCACATCGTACGTAAGCTCGGAATAGACTTCGTCGGAAATGAGCAGTATGTCGTGCTCAGTGACGAAGTCGGCGATCATCCTCGCGGTCGCCACGTCCAGAACGGCGCCGGTCGGATTGCAGGGGAAGTTCACCAGCAGGGCCTTGGTCCGCGGGGTGACGGCGGCCTCAAGCGCCTCACGCGTCAGGCGGAACCCGTCCTCGGCGCGGGTCGGCACCGGCACCGGAACCCCGCCGGCAAGCTTTATCTCCGACGGGTAGGCCACGAAGCAGGGCTCGTGGTAGACGATTTCGTCGCCCGGGACAATTATCGCCCGGAGAACGGCGTCAAGCGCCTCGGAGACGCCCACGGTCACCAGCACCTCGTTGCGCCAGTCGTAGGCGAGGCCCTTGTAGGACGAGGCCACGTATGCGCAGATCGCCCTGCGAAGCGCTGCGAGGCCGAGGTTCGAGGTGTAGTGCGTCGCGCCGCGCTCAAGGGAGTAAATGGCCTTTTCGCGAATGTGCCACGGCGTCGTGAAGTCGGGTTCGCCGATTCCAAGGCTTATGACGTCATCCCGCGTCGCGACGATGTCGAAAAAGTCGCGGATTCCCGAGCGGGGAAGGTCGCGGACGGTGGGCGAGATGAAGTCACGGAGAGACTTTGAGCCTGTCGTCATCGTCGAAATTCTCCATCAGGACGCCCTGGTCCTTGTAGGTTTTCAGCATGAAATGCGTGGCGGTCGAGAGGACTCCGTCCATCGTGGCAAGGCGCGAACTTACGAACTTCGCGACTTCCTGGAGGTTGCGCCCCTTGACGAAAAGCAGCAGGTCGTAGCCGCCGGACATGAGGAACATGGACTCCACCTGCGAGAATCGGCCGATGCGGTTCGAAATCTTGTCGAAGCCCTCTTCGCGCGTTGGGGCGATGCGGAGTTCGATGACTGCCCGGACGGCATCCTCTTCGACAAGGTCTGTGTTCACAAGCGCCTGGTAGCCGCGGATGACGCCGTCGGCCTCGTACTTAGCAATCCGGCTGCGGACATCCGCCTCGCTGTCGCCAAGGAGCGCCGCGAGCTGCGCGGGGGTGCGCCTGGCGTCCTCATGGAGCAATTGTAGCAGTCTTTCCATTTTTCAAATCCTTAGGCGATATATTCTACCACATTGTCATCCCATATAATGATCAACGCGGAGGCGCAGAGACGCTGAGGTTTCCGGCATTGTTCGCAAAAAGTCATGTGCAACCATCCCATTCAGGATATTGGCAAGTGGCGTGGGCGTTCTTGTTCCCCGCGCCTCCGCGTTAAAATACTTGTGGGACGCTGGCGACTCCACCATTAGGCGGCGCATTCTTCCATACGGCGCAAAATGGCGGCAATGCCGCGCGCCATCAGGCGCGCTGCGCGGAATACTCGCCCAGAAGCCGCTGGGCGCAGTTGGTCGTCACGGTGTCGGCGCCGCGGCGGAACGCCTCAAGGGCGTCCGCGAGGTTGTCGATCGTCCAGACGTGGAAGCTCTTGCCGGCCGCGTGCACCGCGGCGATCTTGTCGGCCGTGGTGTAGTCGTCAAGGTACTGGCAGTCGACGCCATCCGCGCCGGTGTCGCGGAGAGTTTCGAGGATGTCGTCAATGGTGACAAGCGGCTTGGTGGTGTCGTTCCAGGAGCCTACGCCCCATTCGTGGCGGTAGGCCGTCAGCCAATAGACCTTGTATTCCGGGAGCTGCTCCTTGAGCGCCTTGCAGATGTTTTCGCGGAAGGATATGAAGAGCAGGTTTTCAGGGGTGGCCGCCGTCTGGCGCGCCAGTATCTCCCTGATGCGCGGCACGATTTCCGTACTGGGGTTCTTCACCTCAAGGTAGATTTTGCGCCCGTCGCGCGCCAGGGGCAGGACATCTTCAAGGAGCGACGGCTTGGTTCCGGCGAATTTGGAGCCCTTCCACTTGCCCCAGTTGCCGACATCGAGATTTTTGATCTCGTCCCACGATGCCTCCCAGCAGGCCTTTTCGCAGACGCCGTCGGTGGTGCGCTTAAGATTGCGGTCATGGAACATGAAGACCTTGCCGTCGGAGGAGAGGTAGCAGTCGCATTCGAAGCCGAAGCCGCGCTCGACGGCGGTCCTGTATGCGAGGATGGTGTTTTCCGGGACGTCTTCTGATTCGCCCCTGTGGGCGATGAGCGTTGTGTATGATGGTGTGGCCATGGGGAGGGTTGAAAAGTTGAATGGTTGAAGGGTTGAAAAGTTGATGGTTGAAGGGTTAGGGGGCTATGGCTATTTCGTAGAAGAGGGTCGCGGCGGCGGGGTCGTAGTCGGTGCGGGCGGTGAAGCGCAGGGTCATGTGCGCGGCGTCACACCGCGCACCGCCGCTGGCGGGCTCAACCGAAAATGGCACTTCGGCGATGCGGTGGCCGGTTGAGGAAAGGCGGTAGACCCGCAAGTTGGGCGGCTGCGCCGCTTCCTCTTGCGGCTGCGCCGCCAGCCGCAGCGCCACTTCGGCCGTGCCGCGGCGCATCAGGGCAGGGGTTTTGCCGAAGTCAAGCCAGACGAGACAGGAGGCATCGTCAAAGAGCGCATCGGTGTTGCGGCTGTCGGTGACATGCGAGACGAGGATGCGCGAAGAGGTGGCGATGGGCCTGCCGTCGATGGACGACGCCCAAACCGCGGCGGGGGCGTCGGCGACGGCGACAGACAGGGGCCCCGCCTCGATGGCGCCATCCAGCGCGAAGCCGCCGGCGGTGCATGGGGTGGCAACCGTAAATGCGCCACGCACCGGATCCGGCGCGGCAAAGTTGGCCGCGCCATCAGTAGGCGCGGGCTGTTGGGCGGTGGCGGTGGCGGCCGCGCCCAGCCTAAACCCAATGCGCCTCTCCCAGCCCGAGGCGGCGTTGCCCGGTGCGGAAAGGCGCTTAGCGGCGTCATGTCCGGCACATAGCGCGGCCTCGTCGATTTCAATGGCGCCGTCGGCTTCCGCCGGCAGCGATGGCAGGTCCCCGCGCAGGAAGAGGCAGAGCATGGCCCGCTCGCTGGCGCACTGCGTGGGGTCGGCCGCAAGGTCGAAATAGCGCATCCTTACGCTTCCGGGATTTTCGGCGTTGGGCCTGTCATGGCTCCATGCAAAGCGCCACATCCCGCTCCAGCCCTGGCGGGCGGCGAGCGCTCCCATCACAAGGCCCGACGCCTGCCGGAACTTCCCTGGCGCGGCCCAGTTCCACTCAGTCACGCAGAACGGCTTGCCGAAAAGCCGGCGCCACGCAAAGCCGGGAACCGCATTGCCGTCCTGCAGCGGGTTGGCGCCGGGATGCGACGCAGGCAGCGACCACTGCTTGCCCAAGAAGAACGGGTGATCCACGTAGCCATGGTCATCGACATAGTCGAAGTCTTTGCGCGCAAGGCCATACGACATGGGGAAATACCACGACGAGAGGTTGGAAAGCGGGGCGCGGCAGCCCAGCTCCTCTCGCACAAAGGTGCCCAACCTGTGGTAGAAGGCCAATTCCATGTCGGCGAGAAAGAGCGCAAAGGCGTTGGAGAGCGACTTTTCATCCCCCTTGGAATCATAGAGGTCGGCCGGCAGCGCGGAGAGGTCGCATGGCTCCCTGCCATGCTCCAGGCACCACTTTTCCCAGGCCTCCCGGACGCCCGGGATGGAGAGCAGGGCGTCGCGCCCATAGTTCCCAAGGTTGCCTTCGTTGATAAGGGCAAGCGTCGCGAGCGCCGGCTCCTCGGCAAGGCTGCGGCCGGTGTAGGGGTTCACATGGAGCATGAACTGCCGCGACCAGGCCACGAGGTTGGAGTATGCGCCTTCGTGGAATATCGCCGCCGTCTTGAAGTCCTCCTTCGCCATGGTCCCGTCGCGGTCTATGCCGATGGAGCGCCACGATATCGGGGCGCGGGAGACATACAGGTCGGTGGTGATGTAGAGTCCATGGCGAATGCATGCGGCCACCAGCGCGTCGAAACGGTCCTGCGCGCCGGGGTCGATGGCGAGCGCCGACGGGTCGCCCTTGGCGAGCAGCGGGCGCTCGTGGTGGTGGATTCGAACGGAGTTGAAGCCCATGCGGGCGAGGTTGGCCGCAAGGCGGTCCGAAGCTTCGACCGACGGCGTATTGGCACCATGGACGAAATTGACGCCGCAAAAGCGGACTTCCTCGCCGGGGCGGCCTTCGAACTCGAAGTGGCCGCCGACGGCGACTACGCGACCGAACTTGCCGGCAGGTTCGTGGTGCGGGAGCGTGGACGAGAGGTCTAGCGCAGAGCCAGGCTCGATCCAGTCCTCCCCCGGCTCGGCCGGCACGTATGGTATCCAGTCCGGGCCGGCCTTGGCAATCACCTGTTCGCCTTCGTCAAGGACCAGCCTCGATCCCGGCAGGCGGAAAATTGCATTGAGCGCGTATGTCCTGCCGGCCTCCACTTTGCCCTGGACCAAGAAGAGCCGGAGCGTTGCCACGGCGCTGCCCCAGCTGCGGTTGTCCTGCACGAGGATATTGGCGGAATCCGGGAGCTCGATCGCAAGCCACGCCTTGCCATCCGGGCCAATGGCCTCGACACGCGATGCCGGGCCGCGGTAGAGATGCGCCTTCTCCGGCATCGCATCGGGAATCGGTATCGCCCTGCCATCCACCAGGAAGCCGTTTTTCACGCGGCCAAGCGGGAAGCGCGCCTCCAGCATCACTTCGGACAGCTCCCCGTCGCGGTCGGGGACTATCGTCCAATTGGCGGCGACGCCGCCGTCGCCGGTGTCGGCGAACGAGGCGCGGCCATCGAAGCGAAGGGCCCCGGCGGCGACGTTGTCACTGGCATTGTTGGCCAAATCGATGGCAAACACGCGCTCGCCATCCACGCGCGCCCCGCCAAACGCCCCGCGGAACTTCCAGGCCGACGTGTAGGCGCCAAGCCGGAAAAAGAGATCCGCCGGCGCGGAGATTGACATGGCCGCCCCCCAGACGGGCCTGGCGGAAGCGGCTGGCGCCACGGCGGGGGATGGCGCAGGCTCGGCCGGGGCCCTTTCGATTTCGTAGAGGAAAGTCGCGGCGGCGGGGTCGTAGTCGGTGCGCGCGGTGAAGCGCAGGGTTACACCTCCGCTGGCTGGCTCGACGGTGCATGGCACCTCGGCGATTCGGCGGCCGGAGGGTGAAAGGCGGTAGACCCGCAGGGGCGCGGCCGCGGCATTCCCGGCGGCCAGCGTAAGTGCCACCTCGGCGGCGCCGCAGCGCATCAGGTGCGGCAACTTCCCCCAGTTGAGGAGGATCGTGAGATCGGAATCGGCATATTTGATGTCGCTGTTCTGCACGTCGGTGAGGTGAGTGATCAGGATGTGGCTGGATTCCGGAATTGACGCCCCGTCAAGCGAGGATGCCCATACCGTGGCGGGAACGGGTAAATTGCCGGATTGGGCCGGCGACACAGCGCTCTTGCCGGTGTTCTGCACCGCTGGCGCCGTTCCGGCGCAGAGTTCCCAGTGCAGCGGGCCGGCGGTGTGGGCGCCGCTCTCGGCGAATCCGCCGGCCGTCCGCGGAGTGTTTATCAGGAAGGTGCCGGTGTCGGCGTCGATCGAGACAGCGCCGTCGCCCGGTTCCGTTGCGCCAAGCGCGGCCAGTTCGGCCCTGACGGTGGCCGAATCGCGGAAGAGCGGTTCGTAGGCGGTTCCCTCGGGGGAGGCCGCGCCATCCTTGTCGACGTTTATTGACAAGCGCGCGTTCCATGCGGCCCACAGCCAGCTGTCCGCCTGGCATTTCGGGGCGCCGTTCGCGGGGTTGCGCAGATCGCGCTCCGAAAAGGCAAGCGGGTATTCGGCCTTGAGGGGGGCGAGGTCGCCGCGCATGAAAAGGCAGAGCGCCGCGCGCTCGGCCGCGAGGCCGAGCGGGTCGCCGCTCATGTCGAAATATCCCATCGTCCTTGTCTCGGGCTTTTCGACGCCGGATTTGCCGTGGCTCCATGCGAAGCGCCACATGCCGCTCCAGTTCTGGAGCGCGCCGAGGACGCCAGTGGCGATTCCGCCTACGCCGCGGTAGCGGCCGGGCCCGGCGTAGTTCCACTCGGTGATTGTGAAGGGCTTGTCGGCAAGGCGGCGGAATACGACGGGCCGCGCCCCGGAGCGGCTCCCCTTGATCGGGTTGACATTCGGGCACCGGGAAGGCAGCTGCCACGACTTGTCGAGAAAGGCCGGGTGGTCGACGTAGAAGTGGTCGTCAACATAGTCGAAGCCCGTGCGCGGCATCTGGTACTGCACCGGATTGTACCAGCAGGAAAGCGAGGATACCGGCGCAAGGCAGTGGAGTTCGTCGCGCAGGAAGGCCGTCAGGCGCTCCGCAAGGCGCGCCTCGGCGTCGGCGAGAAAGATCGCGAAGGCCGCCGAATGGCGGTTTTCGGGCGTCGAGCCGTCGTCGGCGTACAAGTTGTCGGGAATCGTGCGCGGGATCGACGACCAGTCAAAGCCGTATTCGACTTCCTGCCGCTCGTCAAGCCACTTTTCCCAGGCCTCCTGGACTCCTGGGAGGCTGCGCAGCGGCGCGGCGCCCCAGTTCCCGAGGTTGCCCTCGTTCACAAGCGCGAGCGCGCAGAGCGCCGGCTCCTCGGCAAGGCTGCGGCCTGTGTATGGGTTGACATGTCCAAGGAAATTGCGCGACCACTCGCAGAGGTTTGTGTAGGCCGGCTCCCAGAATGCGCAGAGCATTTTGAAGTTCTCCGTTCCGGGGAGGCAGCCGTCGCGGTCGATTCCAAGCGAACGCCAGGTCGTGAACCACGAGCGCGAGACGAAGAGGTCCGTGGTGATGTAAATGCCGTTTTTGACGCATGCGGCGACAAGGGAGTCGAAGCGGTCCATTGCCGCAGGATCTGGCACCGTATCGTCGAAGTCAGGCCCGGCGCCGTCGTTGGGGCCCTTTCCGCCGAGGATCGCCCTTTCGTGGTGGTGTATGCGCAGGGAGTTGTAGCCGATGCGGGCGAGGTTGGCGGCGAAGCGTTCGGCCGCCTCGGGCGTGGACGGCGTGTTGGCGTCTCCGCAGATGTTGACGCCGTAGAAGCGCTGGACTACGCCCGGGAGGCCTTCAAGCTCGAAGTGGTCGCCGACGGCGACGACGCGGCCGAACTTGCCGGCCGGGGCATGGTGCGGCAGGACCTTGGTGAAGTCGAGGGCGGAGCCTGGCTCGATTATCGGCTCGTTGGCGAGCGGAATCCAGTCAGGCCCGGCGGTGATTGTTACGGGTTTGCCGTCGTTCAAGGCGAGAAAACCGTCGGCAGGGGTTGAGAAGACCGCGCGCACCGCGTATTCCTTGCCGCCCTTGACGGGCCCCTCGGCGAAGAAGAGCCGGATGGTGAAGTTGTTTCCGCCCCATGCGCGGTTGTCCTGCAAAAGAATGCGCGTAGGGGCATCGAACACAATGCGGATGCGATCGGCGCCGGTGCGGTCGCGCAGAACGAGTTCGGAAACCGCGCCGCGGAAGAAGTGCATACCCCTGCATTCGTCAGGAATGGCTATTTCGCGGCCATCGACAAGGGCCGTCGCCCCCGCGAAGACCGAAATGTCAAAGTTTCCGGCTACGCACAGCTCAAGCAGGGGGGCGTCGGCCTCCGGGACGACCAGCCACTCGCCGCGGACGCTGCCGTCGCCCGGCATTGAAAAGCGCACGCGGCCGTTTATCCTCGGCAAGCCGGCGCGCTTGGAGGTCTGCATGGAGAACGTGCGCCAGCCGCCGGCATCCTGCTCCATGCCGCCGGACGAGCCGTGGCTGACCCACCCCTGCTCGAAAAGCATTGGGTAAAACGAGACTACGGGGAGCGCGATGCCGCCGCCGAAGACCACGGACGCCGGGACTGCCTTCACGGCCGTCCCGATTTCCGCCGCGGATACAATTGCCTTCGCCGGTTCGGCGACTGTGTTTGAAAGCGCGCCAAGAAGTGCCAGCGCGACGAATAGGTGTGCCGTTCTTTTCATGTCAATGGGGTTTGGTTAAAAGCGCGTAAAAATGTGGCCGGCGGGCGTTCGTTCCCGCCGACCATCATTATACCACAAACTGGTTTCAAGAGGCGCGCTAGCGCACAACCAGCATGAACGGATGCGTCTTGCGGAATTCGATCCTCACCGTGGCGGGCGAGATTCCGGCCTCGTAGGTGTAGGTGGAAGACTCGACTGGGGTGGCGTCGCCCCATGTGCCGTCCGCCTGGAGCGCCGCCACGCGCACGAAGTTGGCGCCGGCCGCGCCGGAGAAGACATGCGACCCGAAGACCTGATAGGCGGTGGCGGTGTCTTCGGCAAGTTCGCCGCTGAATTCGTTCGCGACGACAAGGACGTTCGTCGTCGCGAGCGCGCCGAAGTAGCGGGCGCTGTCAACATTGCGGTTCCACGCCAGTTCATCCTCGGAGAGCATGCGGTCGTAGAGGCGGACGGACTTGATAGTGCCATAGAGCGGATCTCCTCCGCCGCCGCCCGTTAACGCTCCGACGCCCCAGCGGGTGGCCGGCGCAGACGCGTCTTTCGATCCAACCGACCAGTCCATGCAAGCCTGGTGCGCCATGGTGTTTTCCGTCGTCGGATAGGCCGTTCCCTCGACGAGCGCCGCGCGGTTGCCGTTGCGGATGGCCGTGAGATAGGTAGGATGCCCGTCCAACCCGACGAAAACGGATCCGCGCAAATTCCATGCCGCTCCAGTCATATCTGAAGTGTGGTGCTGAACAGTGCCCATACCGTCGCCCTTGAGCCAGATGCTGCCATAGGAGATGTGGTCTATCGGCGAGACATAAGTTCCATTGTGGGAGCCGTCCTTGTTTACGGCGAAATCCACATCGCCAAGCGTCTGCATCGTGTAGGCGTGTCCTAGCGAGAACGTGGCTGCGGCCCCAGTCGCGAATACGGCGTTGCTCGCGAAGAAGTAGCCGTCATCCACCCAGTGGCTTTCGCCCGATGGATTGCCGGCGAGCGTCGCGTCGCGGCCATTGCCGGAGAGATCGCTCCAGACGGTGGCGGAGGAATCGTGGGCCGTGCCGGCGTTGAGCAGGCCGTCGAGATGCAGCTGCATGCCGCCCGCCGCGTAGTCGGCGAGCGCGTAGTCGGCGGCGGTGCGGATGCCGGCGACGGGCTTCCAGAGCCATGTCAGGCGCACGGACGGGAGGGCCGCGCTTGTCGCGGCCGCAGTGTGTTCGGCGACGTTCCCGTCGTCGCACATGACAGAAGACTGCGCGCCCCAGGCGGAGGAGGCGGCGTCCCAAGTCTGGAGCTGGTAGCCGGCGCACTGCCACTCGATGCCGCGCGCGGTCTGCGTGCCGGCGCCGGCGGAGAAGGTCCAGCCGTCGGGGAAGTAGATGCCGGAGCTTTCGCGGCCCTCAAGGCCGTCGATCGCGCTCTGCACCACGACGCATCCGGTCTCGGGGATCTTGCCGAAGAAGCGCGCCTCGTCCACCGCGCGGTTGTGCGCGAGCTCCGCTTCCGTGAGAAGCCTGTTGTAGAGGCGTACGGACTTCACGGTCCCCTTCGTCGTGTTGGCGGGAGCCGTCGTCCTGCCGCCGACGAGCCATGTCGTCGGATCGGCGACGAGGTTCTTGGATCCGACAAGCCAGGCGTTCGTGACATAGTTCTGGCTTGCGGCAATCCCACCATTGGCGACGTCGTATTCGGTTTCGGGATAGGTCGTTCCCGTGATGAGAGCCGTCTTGGCATTGTCGCGAAGGGCGGCAAGATAGGTGACCGTGGCCAACTGGTAGAACCCGGGCATGGCATTCCAGGGACTTCCGGTCGTGGCATCGCTGCGGTGGCAGAGGATCGCATTCGCCGCCTTGTAGTAGATTCCGCCTGCGCCGGTCGGGCCGGTGGACGGGACCAGGATGTCCTTTTCCGCGGTGTCGCCCCACCAATCGGAGCGCTTGCCGTCCATCAGAACTTCGAAGGTGTGCTGCGTCCCGAAGGCGAACTTTTCCGCAGTCGAAAACACGGCGTTGAAATTGAAGTAGAAGCCCTTGTCCGTCCAGTGGCTCGTTCCGTCGGCGTTGCCGGCGAGGAAGGCGTCGCGGCCGTTGCCGGAGAGGTCCTTCCAGACGGCGGCGGAAGCGTCGTGGACGCCGACGCCGGCGTTGTCGATGCCGTCGAGCCGGAGCGCAAGGTCATCCGTCACGTATCCGGCGTCAAGCGAGCCGGTGGCCGCTTCCCACTGCCAGGTGATTTTCACCTTGTCGGAGGAAGAGACGGAGACGGCGAAGACGCCGTCGCGGATTTCCGCCGCGCCCCAGTCGCCGGTCGCGGAATTCCACTGCGCGACGGTGCAGCCTGTGCAGGCGTAGGTCACGCCATCAATGACGGCGGTCGGGCTGGCGCGGAAGGTATGGCCGTCCTCGTCCACCGCGTAGGCGCCGGCGGTTTCGACGCCTTCGGCGCCGGAAACGGACGTGGCGACCACGGCGTTCGTCACCGGGATGCCCGTGAAGAAGCGGATTTCGTCGAGCGCGCGATTCTGCGCGAGTTCGTCGTTCGAGAGAACGCGGTCGTAGAGGCGAATTGCCTTGATTTCCCCCTTGATGTATCGGGCGTTGAAGCCATCAGTCCCGGCTGTGTTGCTTGCGGCGCTGCCAAGGTGGAACGTAATGTCCCCGATGTCGCCCTGCGAACCAGTCACGGTGGCAGACGCCGGACGCGAGACGGAGGAGAAAATGTATTTGTCGTTGCCGTTGCGGATGGCGTTGAGGTAGCGCTGGTCCCAGTTCGCCGCCGCGAAATTGGCGTTGCCGCCATCGACGTTCTTGAAAGTGAAATTGTTGGCGCTCTTGCTGAAATAGAGGTTGCAGGCGTCCTTCTTGGCGGAGGTCTCGCCGCCGATGAACATCGGCCACGAGACGGACGAGGCCGTGCCCTTCAGCGTATCGAGCGTCATGGCCGAAACGACCTGGATCGTCACCGTGTTGGTGAGCGAGACCGTTGTCGAGAGTGTTGCGTAGGAAGCGCCGCCGAAGGTGTAGCCGCTGACAGTCCACACGCTGCCGTCGGCCGTCGAGTTGAACGTGGCGACTCCGCCCGCCGAGCCGAGGTTGACCCATGTCCCCGCGCCGGGATTGTGCGCGACGTCCGCGCCGGCGTTGCGGATGCCGTCGAAGTTCAGGACGAGGCCGTCCTGGACGTAGTCCGACGGCTCCCACGAGCGCAGTCCGGCGGAGGCGGAGAGGGCCGCCGCAATGGCCGTTGCGGCCGTCAGCAGTCTTGTCATGGCATGGGTGCTATTCATTGGAAAAATCTCCTTGTTGCGATTTGACTGCAACAATTCTACCTTATCGGACCTTCGCAGTTTTAGCGTTTTCAATGAGAATTTGTTTGCATTTTCGATAATAATGTGGTAGATTTCTGTGGAGGTTTGGAGGTTTTCCTTTGGCAGGATTAACAAGATTACCACCCTTAAAAAAACTGTTCATCATGTCAATCCTGTCCCAAAAAATCCCGCTTCTTTGCGTTAAAAATCCCGTCCAGGAATGGAAGTTCCGATGGTTTGATGTTTGGAGGTAGCATTCCATGAAGGAGGAAGTCGGCAATCAGGCTGCGCCGAGGCGCGTCCTCGTCTCGATATTCATCGGCATCGCGGCCGCCCGCGAAGTGTTCACGGGCGTCGTCTCGCGAATAAACGAGAACCACCCGTGGATTATCGACTACGAATTCGACAGCGCCAAGGCATTCGCCAGAATCAAGGCCGAGCCAGGCCATTTCGGCGGGATGATCGCCGAGGCGCCCGGAAGCGCGGAGGAGTTCGCGGAACTCGCGGCGCTGGACATCCCCATAGTCTTCACGAAGAACGTGGTGGATGGCAAGGCATCGGCGAGGCGCATATCCTACGTCCGCCCGGATGACGAGAAGCTTGGCCGCGCCGGCTTCCAGCATCTGGCGCGGCTTGGGACCTTCGGGACATGGGTGTTCGTTCCGGACAGCCATAACAGGCGGTTTTCACGCATGCGCGGGAAAGGCTTCGCGGAAGCCGTCGCAAGGCGGTTCCAGGGGACATCAGCCGTCACGCTCCCGCTTGAGGAGGCGAAAGCGGTCGGAAGACTGGCGCGGCTTCCAAAGCCGCTGGCGATATTCGCAGTCAACGACAACGCCGCCCTGAACGTTCTGGGCGTATGCCGCCTTGCCGGAATAGACGTCCCGGGCCAGGCGATGGTCCTTGGCGTGGACAACGACACGATGGTATGCCTGAACTCAAAGCCCACGCTATCGAGCCTCCAGCCCGACCACGTGGCGCTCGGGGCGCGCGCGGTGGACGAACTCGCGAGGCTGATGAAAGGCGGAACCGGGCGCACAATGACCGTGAGAATACCCGTCACGAAGGCCGTTGTCAGGGAATCGACGCGCTACCTGCCGCCAGCCGAACATCTGGTTGCCCAGGCGCTGAAGTTCATATCGGAACAGGCCGAGGCCGCGCCGACGGTCGGCGAAGTGGCGGCCCACCTGCGCATATCCAGGCCGCTGCTCGACCTGCGCTTCAGGCAGATACGCGGCGAAAGCGTGGGCCGCGCGATTGCTGCGGCGCGCATCGCGGAGGTCAAGCGCCGGCTGCAAAGCACCAGGGACACGGCGACCCAGATCGCCGAGGACTGCGGCTTCGGCTCCGTGGCGGTCCTTTCGCGGTTCTTCAGGCGCGAGACCGGCGAAACGCTTTCGGCCTGGCGCAGGAACGCGCGCCGCAGCCACCCCTGGCGTGCGCACTAGCAGTCGCAATCGACGGGCATGTGCTGGCACGAACACCCGGCGTCGACGGTGATGATTTCGCCGGTCATGTTCGCGGAGTCGTCTGAGGCGAGGAATGCGACGACGCCGGCTATGTCGGCGCCCTTCGCCTCCCTGCCAAGCGGGCAGTTCCTGCGGCGCCGCGCCGCAAGGGCCGGGTCGAGGGTGTTCCATCGCTCGGTGTTGATGTAGCCGGGGGCGCAGCAGTTGACCCGTATCCCAAGCGGCCCAAGGTCGAGGCCGAGCGAGCGGACGAGCGAGTTGATGGCGCCCTTCGAGGAGCAGTATGCGGTGCGGTTGCGGATTGCGCGGCGGGCAGTGTTCGAAGATAGGAAAACCACGACGCCGCGCGTGTCCTGCTTCATGAAAAATCGGTTGCACGCCATCTGCGTCACCTGGAACCCGCCGATTACATTGACGGCAAGGACGCTGCGGAAGTTGTCCGGCGTCATTTCAAGAGGCCCGCCGTGGCCGATCCCCTGGTTGGCGGCGTTGTTCACAAGAATGTCCAGCCGCCCGGCCTCGCGCCCTATCGCGTCGAACATCGCCGACACCTGCGCAATGTCGGAGATGTTGCACGGAACATAGGTGACGCCATCGACGCCACGGGCCTTCATCGCGGCCGCGCCACGCGACGTGGAATCCTCATCGGACCCGCATGAGAACACGCGGGCGCCCTCCCGGGCGAACCGCTCCACGATGTCAAGCCCCGTGTTCCTGCTGCCGCCGGTGACCAGAACGACTTTGCCTTCAAATCTTTTCATAAAATGATTATAGCAAAAAGTGCTAAAATTATTCCCATGAAAATCACGGGCATAAGGACATTTGCAATCGACTGCTTCCGCACCAACTGGGTGTTCGTCAAGGTGGCGACCGACGAGGGCGTCACCGGAATCGGCGAGGGGACCCTTGAATACAAGGAGAACGCGCTGGCCGGCGCAATTGCCGACCTTGAGCACGCCATCGTCGGCAAGGATCCCTTCGACAACGAATGGATTTTCCACGAAAACTACCGTGACGCCTACTGGCGCGGCGGGCCGGTCCTGATGAGCGCGCTCTCCGCGGTTGACATGGCGCTCTGGGACATCAAGGGCAAGGCCCTGGGCATGCCGGTTTGGAAACTGGCCGGCGGAAAGTGCCGCGACGGGGTGCCATGCTACGCCAACTGCTGGTTCTCGGGCGCAAAGGAGCCGGAGGAGTTCGCGGACAAGGCGACGGCCGCCGTGGAAAAGGGCTTCAAGGGACTGAAATGGGACCCGTTCGGGAAAAACTACCGCCAGCTTCCGCCGGAGGACTTCAGGAAGGCGATGCGGTGCGTCGCTGCCGTCAAGGCGGCGACCGAGGGCAGGGCCGAAATACTGATCGAGTGCCATGGGCGGTTCGACGTCCCGACGGCCCTGCGAATTTGCAACGCGCTTGAGGAGTTCTCGCCATACTGGGTCGAGGAGCCGGTCATTCCGGACACCATGCGGGCGCTGGCCGACCTAAGGTCGCGCGTCCGCGTCCCAATAGCATGCGGCGAACGCCTCTTCACGACGCAGCAGATAATGGACGCAGTGGAACTCCGCGCAATGGACTACCTCCAGCCGGACTCCTCCCACGCCGGCGGAATCACCGGCATGAAGCAGATTGCGGCAATATGCGACACCCACCACATCCCATTCTGCGCGCACAACCCAAGCGGGCCGGTCGCCAACGCAGTCACGCTCGCGCTTGGCGTTTCAACACCGGGGTACTGCATCCACGAGACGCTCTTCGACGACGTTCCGTGGCGCGGCGACGTGGTTGACGAGGATGTGCGGTTCTCAAACGGCCTGATGTATCCGTCCGACAGGCCAGGGCTTGGCATCGAACTCAACGAGGAGGCGGCCGCGGCACATCCAAAGGCCGACCACTGGCTCAGGCACTACGTGGGGACGCTGACAAACATCCGCCCGCCCGACAGCGTAAGCTACTGGCACGGCTGAGGGCCGCAAAGGCCTGGTCGAAGGGCAAAGGGCAGAGGGCTGTCGAATGTCGGAGATTTTCCTCAGACAGGATTAACAAGATTTACAAGGTCGCCCCTCTTAAAGCATCCTGTCAATCCTGTCTAAAAACCTCTGCCCCTTTGCTTCTCTGCGTTAAAAAATCCCGCTTTTAGGCTAGATCTTCCAGTTGGCGATCCCCAGGTTGCGGCAGACCTCCGAAACCAGGATCGCGATTATCAGAAGCGGGGCGATCCACTTCACCATGAAGACGTAGAAGCCCCTCGCCCTGAAGGCGTGGCCCTCCCTGGAAATTTCCTCGACGACCACGTCGGGCTTCACGACCCATCCGATGAAGATGCAGGTGCACAGCGCCACGATCGGCATCAGGATGGAGTTTGTGATGAAGTCGAAGAAGTCCAGGCCCTGCATCGCGAAGATGGACTTCGACGCCCACTCGCCTGTTATGCCGAGCTTGGCAAGCAACGCGGAGAGAGTGACATTTTGCCACGGGCCGTAGCCAAGCGCGGAAAACACCGCCAGGAAGGCGATTACGAAGAACATGAAGAATGTGGCGTTGCGGCGCTTCATGCCAAGCAGGTCGCAAACGGACGCCACGCAGGCCTCGTAGAGCGATATTGCGCTGGTCGCAGCCGCAAATGTCACCAGCAGGAAGAACGCGAAGCCAAGCCATACGCCGCCCCTGCCAAGCATCGCGAAGACCTTGGGAAGCGTAATGAACATCAGGCCGGGGCCGGCATTCATTGCCTCCTTCACAGGAGTCCCGGTCTTTATGGCGAACATGTGGACGACCGGTATTATCATAAGGCCGGCAACTATCGCGATCAGGGTGTCGAACACCTCGATGCGGCGGACAGACTTCTCTATCGAGTCGGACTGGCGCATGTAGCTGCCGTATGTGATCATTATGCCCATGGCCAGCGAAAGGGAGTAGAACATCTGCCCCATTGCGCCAAGGACCGTCTTGCCGAGCATCGCGATTGAAAATGCGCCGCTCTCGCCACGAAGGCTTGAGATGTTCGGGATCAGGTAGTACTTTATCCCTGCAAGGGAATCCGGGAGAGTCGTCACGTAGATTGAAATCGCTATCGCCATGATGAAGAGAATGGGCATCATTACAAGATTCGACTTCTCTATGCCATTCTTGACGCCCAGAACTATGACGAATGCGCAGGCTAGGATGAAGAGGATCCCATAGCCGAAGGGCGCGAAGGGCGCGGAAATGAAGGCGCCGAAGAATTCGCCCGACGCCGACGCGCCATCGCCCATCAGCTCGGCCCCAGTCAGCGCCATCTTGGCGTATGCCACAAGATACTTTAGCACCCATCCGCCGATGACGCAGTAGTAGGGGACTATCAGGACAGGGATGACCGTGCCGAGGAAGCCGATGAAGCTCCAGCCCGTGTGCATCTGCGAAAACGCCGTGAGTTGCGACTGCTTCGTCATGCGCCCAATGGCGATTTCGGTCGTCATTAGGGTAAAGCCAAGAGTAACTACCAGAAACAGGTATATGGCTATGAAAATCCCGCCGCCGTATTGCGCGGCGAGATAGGGGAATCGCCAGAGGTTCCCAAGACCAATGGCGGAAGCGGCGGCGGCAAGGACGAATGCCAGCTGGCCGGACCAGGATGCGCGTTTGTTTTCCATGCCAATGATTCTACCAAAGCGCCGCGACTATTGCAAAGCAATATTATTAACAATTGTCAGCAAGTCTGTTAATAACTTTTAATACTAACATCGTAAAATACTTAATTTTAAAGAATTTTCCAATTATTAACAACTTATTAAAGCCTGTTAATATCAGGCGACTATCCTAAATGTCGCAGCTGAAAAGTCAACACAAAGGCGCAAAGGCGCAGAGGTTTTCGGACAGGATTGACAGGATGTTTTAAATGTGGCAATCCTGTTAATCATGTTAATTCTGTCAAAGGAAAATATTCGACCCTATTCGTCAAGGTCTGGTTCCTCGAAGTCGGCCGTAGCCTTGATCGCCGGGCCGCAAATGCCTGGAATTCCGCGCAGAAGAAGAAGAAGCGCCAGATACCAGGCCGCCAGAGCGATGACTGGAAGCCGGACATCGAGCGTGGAATGCGGGAGCGAGGCGGCCCATTCAGATATTGCGCGCATCGTCCAGGCAAGCCAGGCGGCGATCCTGTTTGTGACAAGCTCGACGCCGGGGATTGTCGCCGAAAGGAACAGGCCAAAGCCCGATATCGCCATGACAGGAAGCGAAAGCGGGACGACGACAATGTTCGCAAGGACCGAAAACGGTATGAGGATTCCGAAATAATGGGAGGTCAGCGGCAGGGAGACAAGGGCGGCGCTTAGCGATGCCGCAGCAATGGTCACGGCGTATGTCCAAAGCTTTATCAGAAAGTCGCGCGGCCAGCGGTAGACGCGGATCCAGCGGTCGCCGTCCTTTTCGGAGCGCAGCGCAAGGCTGCTCTCGATGGCCATGTGGCGGCATCCCGCAAGGCGCCGGCAAATTGACGTCACGGGCCCTGTGAAAAGAAGTATCCCCGCAACCATCGCGAATGACATCACCAGTCCGATCTGGGATATGTCCAGCGGGCTCCAGGCCAGAATCGCGATAAGCGCGAGGGAAACGGCGTCGCATGTATTCGGCCGCCGCCCAACGAAAAGGGCGAGAAAGTAGATTGAGACCATCAGCGCGGCCCGTATCGCACTTGGCTGCATCCCCGTCATGTATACGTATGACGCAAGCAGGGGGGCAAGCGCGAGGAAAACGTATGCCCTTTCCACGCCAAGGAAGGACAGGAATGCAACCATCAGCACCCCCATTGCGCCGACATGGAGTCCTGATATTGCGAATATGTGGATTGTCCCCGCCCTCCTGAAGGCGTCGCGGGTGCGCTGAGAGAGGGACGACCTCATGCCAAGCGTCATTGCGAGGATGAGATCGCGCTCCTCCGGCATGTCGTCGAGGCCACGCGAAAGGATTTGCGCGGCATCGTGCCTGAACTTCGCCAAACCGCCGCTGTGACCGCGGCGGAGCAGGATACGCGTCGACGCGGCGCCTGTTACGAATTCGACGTCGTCCGCCGACGGGTTTGCCGAATCAGCGGCGCGCCTGGCGCCAACATATCCGACGGCCTCGACAATATCGCCCCTTTCGGGCGCGCCGGCGCAATTTGAATTCGCAAACCACGCAACCCTGACATTTGAACGCAAATGGCGCGGCCTCCCCCGAAGACGGTACGAGGCGTCTTTCAGCATGAACGCATGGCGGACACGTCCGTCATCCAGGGGCGTTATCCTGTACTCCGACGCTATTTCGCCCTTTATTGTGACCTGGCGGTCGCTTTCAACCATTCTGGCGAAGTCGCGCTCCGAACTGTCCGCCGGACCGGCGGCAGTCGCCCCCCGCATGGCCGCAATCCCAAAGGCAAGAACTGCCACTGGCACAAGGCGTGACCGGCGGGGGCATGCAAAAAAAATGGCGCCGCCAATGGCGACGGCCATGTAGGCGGCGCATGCGCCGAATGAAAAGAACGCCGCGCCGGCGGCGGTTCCGGCGGCGTATGCCAGCGCCACCGGGACAAGCGGCCGCAGTGGTTCTCCGGCATGCCTCCCCATCGGCAACTGCTGAATCAGAAACTAGTCCTGGACCCCCACGACGCTGATTTCGGGGTCAACGTTGGCCTTCAGTATCGTCTCCACGCCGTTCTTAAGCGTCATGGCGGCGTGCGGGCACCCGGCGCAAGCACCCTTCAGGCGCAGGTAGACCGTTTTGCCCTCGATCTTCACCAGTTCGCAGTCGCCGCCGTCGTTTTGCAGCATCTTGGTGATTTCCTCAAGTTCAGCCTTGACTTTCTCTTCCATTTTCAATTCTCCATTTCGAAAATCAGTACATGTGCCCAAGCTTGTCGCGCTTGGTTTCAAAGTAGCGCCTGTTGTACTTCCCCGGGGGTATTACAATAGGGACGCGCTCGACTATCGTCAGGCCATGGCCCTCAAGGCCGACAACCTTGCGCGGGTTGTTAGTCAGCAGGCGAATCTCCTTTAACCCGAGCTTTGAGAGAATCTGGGCGCCAGTCCCGTAGTCACGCAAATCCGCCGCGAACCCAAGGCGCTCGTTCGCCTCCACGGTGTCAAGACCGTTCTCCTGGAGCCTGTAGGCGTGGAGCTTGTTAGCCAGGCCAATGCCGCGCCCCTCCTGGCGCATGTAAAGCACGACGCCGCATCCCTCGGCCTCGATGGCCTTCATGGCCTCCTCAAGCTGGTGGCCGCAGTCGCAGCGCTCGCTGTGGAACACGTCCCCGGTAAAGCACTCGCTGTGCACCCTGACGAGGACGGGCTTCCCCGATTTTTCGGGTTCGCCCTTGACAAGCGCGAGGTGCTCAAGCCCGTCAGCCTCTGAACGGAACATCCTAAGCCTGAAGTGGCCGAAATCCGTCGGCATGTCAACCGATTCTATTTCAGTGACAAAGCACTCATTCCGTCGGCGGTAGGCGATTATCTGCTCGATCGTGCAGACTTTCAGGCCATGCGCGGCGGCGAACTTCCGTATGTCCGGCATCCGGGCCATACGCCCGTCGTCGTTCATTATCTCGCAGCAGAGGCCGCATGGGGTCATTCCGGCAAGGCGGAGCAGGTCAACGGTAGCTTCGGTATGGCCGGCCCGGCGCAGGACGCCACCCTCGCGCGCAACCAGCGGGAACATGTGGCCAGGGCGACGGAAGTCCCCTGGACCTGAATCGGGGTCGGCGCACTTCAGCGCCGTAACCGAGCGCTCCTCGGCCGAAATGCCTGTCGTAGTCGAAACATGGTCGATTGAAACGGTGAAGGCCGTCCCGTGGTTGTCCGTGTTGTTCTGCACCATCTGCGGGAGGTCGAGGCGTCTGGCGATGTCGGACGTCATAGGCATGCAGATTAGGCCGCGCGCCCATGTTGCCATGAAATTCACGTTTTCCGTGGTGGCAAACTCGCAGGCGACTATCACGTCGCCTTCGTTTTCACGCTGCTCGTCGTCGGTTACGATGACAGGGCACCCGGCCTTAAGCTCGTCGAGGATTTCCCCGACATCCGCCAATTTGAACCCATCTGAATCCATATATTAAATTATATCACACCCTGACAAGGAGGTCCTTCAGTTCAATGAGCGTCATGAACCGGGTGTCGAGACGGTGGCCGGCCCGGTATGAAATCGCCGTGCCGACGAACCTGCCACCCTCAAGAAGCGCTATCGCGGCCAGAAGGTCAAGCGTCGCGCGGTGCCACACCGGTTCGAAGTTGCGCCCGTTGAGATTGAACTGCGCGACAGGTTCGTTGACAAATCTCCGTTTGCCGTGAATCAGGATGTTGCGGCGCGTGTAGCCGAGATTGCGCATGTCGGCGAACAGCCAGCCAATTGTCTTGACCAACGCCATCTGCCTTTCAGTGGCGTTGGTCCGCGCCGCGGCGCCAAATACGAAATTGTCGCGCGTCACGTCGAATACGATGCGCTGCCTGCCTATCACGGACTTCCAGTCGATCGAGACGTCCATTCTGAGCTTGCGCCAGCCCTGCGGCGCGGGAAGGAGCGTGACGAAGTCCCCGCGGTCGCCGCAAATGGACACGGGTTCGCGAACGGTCACCAGCTGGGCCTCGGAGCCGGAAGGCGAATCCACTATCCCGGCCTCCTCAAGCGATTCGACAATATCCATGCTGCTGCGCTCGAAGAGCGGCGGGTCGCCCGAATCAGTCTCAAGGACTAGGTCGTCTATTCCCAGGCCGTTGCGCAGGGCGACTATGTGCTCGACCATGCGCAGGTAGTTGTGGGGGTTGCCGCTGCGGAGGACGATATTGCGCGCCGCCGTCCAGATGTTCCTCGCCGCCACCTCTATCGGCAGCTGCTCGGTCTGGTCGGTTCTCTTAATCCACCAACCCGGGCGCTTCGACGGCTTGAAGCGGAGAGTCCGCTGGAACTTGCCGGCGAATGTTCCCGGCCCGGTGACCGAGGTTTCGTGCGCAATGGTTGTGCGCATCCTGGAAAAGCCGTCGGACATCGATTCAACAGTCCGAACATCGTCGATGGGCTGCTCGCGCCAGAGTTCGACCGCCCTGGAAAGGTCATCCTGGTTTCCGGCCAAAAGGCGTCCCGTCTCGAATTCGCTGGACCACATGGCGACCTCCCCTTCCCTTGGCTGCAATTTCTAAAGCAGGCGATTGTCAATCAGTCGAACAGGGCCGCAATACGCGGCGACGGCAAGAAGTGTTCCCGGGCCAATTTCATCCACGTCCTCCATTGTCGAATAGTCGACGGCGGAGGCATAGTCCACCTTTAGCCCGCGCGCGGACATTGCGTCGGCCATTATGGCCTTGACGGCGGCGGCGTCTCGCTCGCCCCTGCCATACGCCTCAATGGCGGCGGAAAGTGCGGCGGAAAGCCCAAGGGCCACTTCGCGGCTTTCAGGCGCAAGGCGGGTGTTGCGCGAACTCATGGCAAGGCCGTCGGCCTCGCGGACTATCGGCGCCATCACTATCCTCACCGGAAAGTTCAGGTCCCTGACCATGCGGCGGACTATCGCCACCTGCTGTGCGTCCTTCTGCCCGAAAACAGCGACATCGGCGAGGGTAATGTTGAACAGCTTCGCCACCACCGTGCAAACCCCGCTGAAATGGCCCGGGCGCACGGCGCCGCAAAGATGCGTCGAAAGCGAAGTCTCGTTGATTTTCACGCTCGCGTCCGGCGCATACATTCCATCGACCGTCGGGGCGAACAGGTAGTCAACCCCGCGCGCCTCGCAAAGGGCGGCGTCGCGCTCCCGGTCGCGCGGGTACACGGCATAGTCCTCGTTCGGGCCGAACTGTATCGGGTTTACGAATAGAGTGAGGACAACCACGTCCGCCTCATTCCTTGCGCGATCGACCAGGGAGAGGTGCCCCTCATGCAAGAAACCCATGGTGGGGACGACTGCTATTGTCTTGCCCCGACCATGGATTTCGCGCGCTATCCCCTGCATTGCAAGGGGGGATTCGACGATTTCCATTTCGGAAAAACGTATTTGGGATTTTTTATTCGGCGGGCTTCGTCTTGCGAAGACCCTGGCCACGGTCGCCAGGCTTCCACTGGCCACGCTCGGCAAGAAGGTTTATGCGCTCAAAGCGCTTCAGGACGTTGCGCTTTGCGGTAATCTTGCTCGACCCCTTAAGACTGCGATGCTGGCTCATTTTCTTCAACTCCGAATCTTTGCGAATGGGGCGGGAGACGGGACTCGAACCCGCGACAACCAGATCCACAATCTGGGGCTCTAACCAACTGAGCTACTCCCGCCACGAAAACGTTAGGTTAATATCCTACTAAAAAGACACGAAAAATGCAAATCATATTTTTGCGCGTGGCGAAACAAAACCTTTCAGACCTTTAAAGCGGCGCTTGACCATATTCGGAAAATCATATAGAATACAGGACATGAAAAAGAAAACAGCCATGAAAAAAACACAGGCCTCCGGCAAGGCTACTAGGAAGGCGGCTGAGCAGGCAAGAAAAACACCGAAGGTTGTCGCAAGGGAGCCACGAACCGTAGGTGTTAAACATTCGGCTGCAAAAATTACGCCTCAACCGGCAAGGGCATCCTCTCAAAAGGCCGCCGCACCAAGGCGCGCAGGCCTTGGCCGCGGCCTTGACGCGCTGATTTCCGCAAAGGCCGCCGCCGCCGCACAACGCGACATCCAGGCCGCAAGGGAGGAAATAGTCTCGTCCATCAAGGGACTCAACGCAAAAAAGCAGTCCGATGGACAAGCTGTTCAGTCCCAGGCCGCGCAATCGCCAAATGCCATCCCGGGTGAGGAGTTCATCAAGGTCAAAACGACACTGATCCACAGGTCGCCATGGCAGCCGCGCGGAACATTCAACCCGGAGTCGCTCCATGAACTCGCGGAAACTATCAAGGTCCATGGACTCATACAGGCCCTGACATGCCGCAGGATTCCGGCGTCAAAGGGCGGCGGCTTCGAACTCATTTCAGGTGAAAGGCGCCTGCGCGCCGCAATTGAGGCCGGACTTGAAGAAGTCCCTGTCAGGGTGATCGACGTCTCCGACCGCGATGCGGCGGAAATGGCCGTAATAGAAAACATCCAGCGCGACGACCTCAACGCAATTGAGGAGGCCGAAGGGTACAGGACGCTGATTGACGAATTCCATCTTACACAGCAGGAAGTGGCGGACCGCGTCGGCAAGGGGCGCGCAAGCGTCGCGCATGCGCTCCGCCTTCTCGAACTTCCAGATGAAGTGAAGCAGCTCGTCTCCGCCGGCCAGCTGTCAGTTGGCCATGCAAAGGTCCTCCTTTCACTCGAAAGCGATACGGAGCAGACGCTTCTGGCTAGAAAATGCGTTCTGTCCGGACAGTCGGTCCGCGCGCTTGAAAAGGCCATCGCGCGCAGGGAGGTCGAGAAGGAGGAGATTAAGTCAAGGCGGGACGACATCCCGGAAAGCCATGCGAGGTTCCTTCTTGACAAGCTGCACGGGTTCTTCGGTTCACCGGTCCGCCTAAGGCCAAGCGTGACTTTTTCAAATGGCAAAAGGGCGCGCGGGTCAATTGAAATAGACTTCGTGGACAACGACGACCTTACCCGAATTCTTGACCTGCTGGGCATTACAATCGACTGAGCCAGTCGCGCCGGCTGGATTTGATATGGGAATAGTTCGCCGGAATCGGATAAACGGAAATGGTGGCTTCTCCCTGGTTGAAGTCATGTTCGCATGCGCGCTTCTGGCGCTGGCCCTGATTCCAATGATGAGGGCAATGAACGCAAACGCGGCCAACGCCTCCCGCCTCGTTGAAAAGGCAAGGGGGATTGTGCTGGAAAATGACGCATCGGCGCGGCTGGCCGCGGAAGAGGCGGCAAATGCAAACGTGCCCCAGGCTAATGAATAGATACGGGATTAAGATATATATTCGTAATTACCTCTACTATGCCTGTCAATAATGTCAACAATACTGCCAAAGTACTCAACTTGCGCTTTTTGCATTTGTAAGTAACAATTGAATGCCGCTGTCAGCAACTGCCTTGTTGCTTCAAGCAGGAAAAAGACTTTAAATTTACTTGCCAGTTGTAGTCAGGTTATTAACAGGACAATTGCAGAAATAATTAAGTTGCTTTCAAGTTATTAACAGCCAGGTCAACCAATTCGGTCATTTCATTTTGGCTGGTTGCAACCACATTGAAGCACCGTTTTTTCCCCATGGACAGAATGGCTGCCTTGACGCAACTAAAATCATTGCATTCATCGCTCAAGTGTGCGGGGAAAAGATATTTTAGCCTTGATGTGTCCAGTGATTCCAGAAACTCAATTGCCTGGTCATTGGAAAGATGTCCTAATTTTCCTGCTATTCTGCTTTTTAGCATAGGTGGACGATCGGAGTCCATAAGCATCCTGCGGTCATGGTTCATTTCAAGGACCATTGCGTCGCATCCCGAGAGATGGTAGAGTATGGAATTCGTCGTGCAGCCAAGGTCTGTCGCAATCCCGATTTTCTGGTTTTCAGATTCAATTGTGAAGGCCACCGCGCCGTTTGCGTCGTGCGGGACTTCGAACGGGGTTATTAACAAATCGTCCAGCGCGAATGAACTTCCAGGATTGAAGAATGTCCAGTCTATTGAAAAGGCGTATTTATTGAAATAGTCCCTGAAAAACAGGTCGATAGAACTGGCGGTTTCTTCAGATGCGTAGACCGGCACCGGATACCTTTTCAGGAAGGTGTTGAGGAACTGGAAGTGGTCCGAGTGGGCGTGCGTTACCAGCACTGCCGACAGGCTTTCAGGTCTGATTCCAATTTTGGAAAGCGACTTGCAGATGCGTTGTGTGGAAATGCCGACGTCAACCAGTATGTTTGATTTCCCCGATGAAACCAACGTGCAGTTTCCCTTGCTGCCGCTGGCTAGAACTGAAATTTTCATCAGCGTCCTGTCATTAAACACAAAATGCCGTCGGTTTTCCAACCAACGGCTTTTTGTATGTTTGTGTTTTAAGTCCTATGCAAGCTTGGCAAGACGCTTTGCGGCGCGGGACTTTCTGCGGTCAGCGGTGTTCTTTTTGATGACGCCCTGCTTGACAGCCTTGTCAAGAGTTGACGCATAGGCCGATACGGCCTTTTTCATGGCTTCCTTGTCCAGAGAGCCTTCGATGATTGGGCGGCGTGCCGTACTGATCTTGCTCTTCACGGCGCGGTTCTTCTGCTGGCTCTTTTCAGACTGCCTGATGCGCTTCTCTGCACTTTTGATGTTGGGCATGTTGACTCCTAGGGGATAAAACTGTGTGGATGGTGCGCCCGGAGGGACTTGAACCCCCACTCCTCGCGGAATAAGAACCTGAATCTTACGTGTCTGCCAATTCCACCACGAGCGCAGAAAACACAGAATCTATATTATCAAAAATTCTTCTGTCGTTCAACAAAAAAATTAAATTTTTAACTGGACGGCAAGTCCTGGTTTCCGTTTCCCGCGCATGCTATTTTCTGAAGGAGAAGCGGTTTTCAGTGCCGGACAGCAGCCTTGCTATGTTTGCATGGTGCCTGGCTATGACGAAGACCGCGAGAACGGTCGCCAGAATGGGGACGGCCGCGTCCTCCCCGTTTCTAAGAATCCATGCGCCCGTCGCCAGCGCCACTGCGGCGCAGATTGAGGCAAGGGAAACATAGCGGAAGGCAAGGAGGACGGCAATCCAGACAATAAGTGCAATTCCAAGTTGCATTGGAATTATTGCAAGCATCATTCCAGCGCTCGTCGCGACGCCCTTTCCCCCTCGGAATTTCAACCATACCGGCCAGTTGTGTCCGGCAACCGCGAAGAAACCACCGGTAATTTTTAGGCATTCAGCCGAAAGGCCTGAATCGCCTGAAATCCGCGCCGCAATTGCCGTGACGACCATTGCCCCGGCAATGCCCTTTGCGAAATCCAGTAGGAACGCCAGGACGCCCCAGGGCTTTCCTACTGTTCTGAGGACGTTTGTCGCCCCGATGTTTCGGGAACCGGCCTTTCTCACGTCAACGCCGCGCGCAAGGCCTATCAGCAGCCCAAAGGGTATTGAACCTGCCAAATAGGCAAGCAGGGCCGTAATGGCAAGCGTTGTAATTTGATTGAAGTTCATGCGTTTCGCAAATCTTCAGCTGTCCTGCCAAGTGAACCCAATATCGACTCGACATTACGTCGCGTCGCCTCGTCCGTCTTGTAGAGTTTCTTCATCTTGGTGCATGCGGAATATATGTTGGCGTGCGTCCGGTTGAAGACCTTTCCAATCGAAGGCAGTGAGCTGTCTTTCAAAAGAACCCGGCAGAGGAACATTGCGGTCTGCCTTGGCGTCACGATTGTCTGTATTCTGGTGTCGCGGTTAAGATCGTCAATTTCAACCTTGAAAAAGTCGCATACTGCCTTTCTTATGGCGTCCGCCGTGAGGTTTTCGCTCTGGTCCTCCTCTATCAGGTCCCTCAGAATCAGCCTCAGCTCGTCGATTCCAAGCTGTGAGTTGCTGTTTAGGTTGCGGTACGCTATGACGCGCTTCATCGCCCCTTCCAGGTCACGGACGTTTGACTTTACGTTTTCAGCGATGAAGTGTTCGGCCTCCTCCGGAATTGAGACGGACTGGTGTGCGAGCTTGTAGCGGAGGATTGCAAGGCGCATTTCGAAGTTTGGGGACTCCATTTCCACGGAAAGGCCTTCATTGAAACGGGAGACAAGGCGCTTTTCCAGGCCAGAAACTTCCGAGGCCGGCCTGTCGCTTGTCATAATGATTTGCTTGTGATACTGGTGAAGGGCGTTGAAGGTATGGAAAAACTCTTCCTGCAACCCCTGCTTGCCGGCGAAGAACTGTATATCGTCGATCATCAGGAGATCGACTTTTCTATATTTGTTCCGGAATTCAAGGGTCTTTTTGTTAAGAATTGCGTTTGAATATTCGTTGAGAAGCTCTTCTGTCGTTATGTACGCCACTTTTTTCTTCTGCTTGAGAAGCTCATGGCCCACCGCCTGCATCAGGTGTGTTTTGCCAAGGCCGGTGTCGCCGTATATGAAGAGTGGGTTGTATGCTGTACCGGGGCTGCTTACTACGGCCTGTGCGGCTGAATGCGTGAAGCTGTTTGAAGATCCCACCACGAATTCGTCGAACGTGAAGTCCGGGTTAAGCATGCCGATGCAATTCGGGTCGCGGGTAGGTGGTTTTGGATGGGACGGCTGCGGAGTGACTGGCAATTGGATTTGCTGTGTTTGTTTTTCCACGGCTTCGCTTGTTCCGGCGCTCGACACGACCCATTCAACCTCCCTGTGCGATCCGCTTACAAGAGTTATGGCGTCGGCTATCATCACCTTGTAGTTGCTCTTTTCAAGCCAGTCCCTGAGAAAGGCTGAATCAACTTCAAGGACTATTTTTTTATCGTCAATTGAAATCGGCCTGTTGACTTCAATATAGTTTGAAAAGACATCATCGTTGTCGATGACATCGCGCAGTTTTGAGCAGGCAGATTCCCAGATTTTTAAAAGATCGGACATTTTAATTTCTGCAAGGGATAAAGTGCTGTAAGGATTATAGCAAATTCCAGCAGTTTGTAAAGTCCAATTTAAGTCGCATAATTAATCGCAGTTGTTCATAATAAAAGACACCGAAATCGAGATGGCAAGAACCCTAATGTTCAAAAGGTAGGACACCGATAAGGTATTATGGAAGGATGAAGGCAACGATGTCA